>NZ_CP013382.1:0-323727 GCF_001513745.1 Burkholderia humptydooensis
TCAAGCCGCGCGAGACTGGCTGAGCGTGAAGGCGAGCAGATCGCCGTCGGTCGGTTCGCCCCAGGTCTTTTGCGCGAGCCAGTCGAAGAAAGCCGTTTCGACGAGCTTCGAGTCGAGCCCGCGCCGTCGCCAGTCGTCCCGCAGATGCGGACCCAGCGCCGGCAGCACGTCGGACTCGAACGACGCGCGCGCGATCTCCCGCTCCGCGTCGCCTTGTTCCTCATACAACTGTTTCGCTTCCTTGCGCCGGTAAGCATCGTACTCGCTGCGCAGACGCGCCTTCGGGTCGTCCGCCTGCCCGGCGTTGGCCGCGGCGGCCAACTTGGCGCTGCTGCCGAGCGGCGGCGTGTCGACCGCGTCGACGGGCGGCGCATATCCCTTCTTCAGCGCATCCTTGAACAACGCCGGCGCGCTGCGCACGGGCGGCAGCGTCGTGCTGCGCACCCGCTGCTCGGTCAGTTGGAGCGCGGCGCGAATCCGGTTTTCCTCGTTGTCCGCGTAGAGCGTCTGCGCTTCCTTCAGCGGAATGCCGATCTTCACCATCCGGTCGACGAGCGTGCTGTCGAACACATTCGGATGCTCGTCGAGCGCGAGCATCGGCTGCTTGCGCTCCGATACGCGGAACTGGATCTCGGCAACCCGGCGTCCTTCGCGATGCTCGACCAGTTCGACGAAGATGTTCGTCACCGCGTTCACCTCGGCGATCGCCGGACGCAGGTAGTCGCGCTTGAAATACTTGTATTCGCGCTTCGCCTCGTCGCCGGCCTCGGTATCGGGCGTGCCGGACAGAATCGGGCGCCACCATTCCCACGGCTCGCGCATCGTCAGATGGCTCGGATTCGTCAGGTAGCGCACGCAGATTTCGTACAGCGCGAGCCCCGCGCTGCTGCGCAGTTGGCTCTGGAACTGCAGGCTCAGGCGCGCGTACTGCACCGGGTCGAGCAGTTTCTTCTTGATTTTCGGCGCAAACGAGAATTCGACCCATACGCGCCGCGTCGCCGGATCTTCGAGAATTTCGGCGTCGGCGATCAGCGTGGAGATCCCCCACTTCCGGCCGGGCTTCTGGCTCGACGTGCCCGTGCTCCATTCCACCTGCACCGACACCATCCGCCGCAAGTGCTCCTTGACGAGCGCGGTATCGTTGGAATCGAAAGCCGAGTTCGCGACGATGTCCGACAACAGCGCGCGATAGGTGTCGCCGGAATCGTCCGCTTGTTGGGCGACCGCAAGCAGCACGTTGAACAGCTTGCGAGTCAGGAGGGTGATCTTGCCGTTTTTCGGCTGAATTGCGATTGCCTCGACGGCCTTACGCAATTCGGCGGAACTAGCACTCACCACATCCACATCGGTTTTCTTGGCGCGCTTTGTGGCCATGCGTCGGGTCGGAGGAGAAGTTTCCGGAAGGATAGCGTCTGTGGTGATGTGCGTCCAGAACGGCATGCTCACCATATGCGGTGAAGCTCGGCGATTTGCTGCCGCTCACCCGATCGGACTCCCGAAAACGCTCACCGGTCCAAAATCCGGCCATCGTCGACTCACCTTTGCGGGCAGCGGCAAGCGCGGCGAACGCCGGCTTTCCCGCATTCGCGTTCCGCGGCGCAGCGGCTCCCGTATCGTCTCACCTCCAATCCTGTCGCAAAATTGCTACGACAAATTCACGCGCACGGGCATCTCCGTGATCGACTTGCAACGCCGGCCTGAGGAACAGCGCGCAGCAAGCCGATGCCGACGCCGATCGAAGCCCAGCCGGCCTGGCGCCGGGAGTCTGTCGGTATGCACGGATCGGATCAGGCCGGGCGGAATGAGCGGCGATGCACATGACTCGGCGTACGCCTGCCCCGGATCTTCAGGCGTTGACGTTCGACCGGCGTGTCTCGTCCGTCCGGGCGCCCCCGATGGAAAGGTGTCAAATGAAGGCGAGACGGGCAACGACTGCCGGCCGCCGGCGCGAATCGGCCACGCGTGAGCCGTCGAAATCGATCGGCCTCACCAATACGCGCGCCAAACGGGGGCGTGGAGCGGCCGCATTACGTGTCGCGCGACCTCGAGCGCGGCGCGCCATGCGTTATCGCCGACCGACAATGACGCAGGTCCGGCATCGGACCGCATTCGGATGCCGTTCGGCGATGCGAGCGAGTGCGCCCAAGTTCGCCTCACCGGACAAGAGATCATCCTCGACATGAAAGGACGCGTACGCGCGCCCGCACGGCCTCCCGGCAGCGAGCCGCTTATGGACGGCAAATCAGCCCGGCGACCAGCCTCGGGCCGCAAGCGTGAGCCCTCCCAAGCCGAGTCGACTCACCCGAGCGTGCGACAGTCCGTCAAACGTGAGCGGATCCAATGCATCCGACTAACCGGATGGATATCCGTCAAAGACAAAATGAGTTGCGATGCAACGTTTCGACTAGCCCCAAGAGCCCCACCTGGGCCCCTGCCGGAGAAATGGCCGGTATATGACCGGGCCGGCCCCTCCCGCGAGACACGTGAGGCGAGTAACCGCCGAGTCACGCGAGTCGCGACTCGCCTTAGCCCATCCACTGTCCCGCCTCGCCAGCCCGTTGCAAGCCTAAGCGCGTCAATAGGCAGGGCAGCCGTCGGCGATCAAAAGTGAACGCCCGCGCCCAGCTCACCGCACCGCCATCCCGAGCGCAAGACGCCCCTTCGCCCCACTGGCAGGGCTGTCCCGCGAGTCCTCCCGGCGAATCCGTCGAAGCGTTTTTTCCAAGCCTTGACGCTCGGCAATGCAGGCTTGCTCCCGAAAAAGCTCACCATTCAGGTCCCGTCAGCCAACGAGCAACCTCGTCCGCAGGTCCGGCATACGGGCGACTACCGGCAATCGGCCCCCGTAAAGCCTCACCTCAGATCGATTTTTGCCCTGCGCGACAGCGCACCCGCAGCCCCCGAAAAAGCTCACCATTCCTTCCGATACGAAAAAAATCCATATATATCAATTACTTACAAATCATAGCTAACGCGCTGGTCGAAATTTTCTTCTCCCGTATGCCCTCACCTTTCGCACGCGGCTCGACGTCACTTGTCATGAGATCGCATCCTGAAAAATCTCACCTTTGACGAAGAGCGGGCTCCGCAACGGCACTTGCTACCCAGCATCCACGGGCCTTTGCGGCCGAATGAGCGCCACCATGTCCCGAAAAGTCTCACCTTTGGCAAATTTCTGCTGTACGCCAGATCCTGAAAAACCTCACCTCAAGCGAGATCGGTGCGGGCCGGCCATGCGCCCGAATTCCCTCACCTTTAGCGAGAACCTCGTCTCAGCGCTGAAGAAGGTCCCCCGAAAAACCTCACCTTTAGGCCGTTTCGGGCGGCAATGCCCCGTCGGACGAGCCTTTACCAGCCTTCCTTCCCGGAAACGCTCACATCAAAACGGGCTGGAATCCCGAGAAATCTCACCTATGCCCCAAATTTGCTTAAAAGAAGGGCAGAATCACTGCTCCACCGACCTCCCGAAAAGCCTCACCTATACCTGTGCGGATGTGGATAGATCGATTCAGGCTGCGCACGGCTCCACCTTTACTGTGCCCCCGAAAAACCTCACCTTTGGCAACTTCATCTGTGGGAAAGCATCCTGAATCCGCTCACGATCTTTCCTGCATCGGCTCACGCCGATCCCCGAACCCCATCACGTCGAATCCTGGAAAATCTCACCTCATATCCTGTAAAATTTCACCTCATCGGTCGCAATCCCTTGCTGGGCAAGGCCTCCCGATGGCGTTAACGTTTTTAACGAAGGTTCAAGGGTGTTTACTTCTAATACTCTCAAGACGCCCCCGACGAGTTTTCCACAGAACCCCCATTTCGCCTCCAGACATGTCCCGAGAACCACAGCGCTCGGCATGTGAAACAATTACCGTTATTCGGGTCCCATCCAATAATCTTTTAAAAACAGAGGCTTGAGTCACATTCTTCGCTTTGTTTCACGGATTTCCAACAGTTGTGTGAGCAAAATCGATCGACATCCCCCTGAATGCCTCTGTGAGTAGCAAAAGTACAACAAGCACATCAAAGTCGTATCAAACAGAACGTATTTCGTTATGATTGGTACGCTTCAGCTTTTCGCAACGACCATGACCCTCGACGAAATCCGGCAATCCATTCGCGAAGAGCTCGATGCGCTGCGCGCGTCCGGCGCCCGCCGGCAAGACTTGTCGCTGCATGCGTGCAAACGGCTGTTCTTCGACCTTGGCATCCGGCCGTCTGCGGCGAACGTCCGCGATTTGACCCAGACCGGTAGCGCAAGCGATATCCCGAAAGACATCGATCATTTTTGGGAGCGAATCCGGGCTGCATCGAAAGTCCGGCTCGAAGGAGCCGCTTTACCGAAACCGCTCGAGGAAAAGGCCGGCGCGCTACTGGGCGCGCTATATGAAGAGGCGCTGAAACAGGCGCGTGAGAGCCTCGATGCCGAACGGCAGCAAGCGAGCGGCGAAGTGGCCGCTGCCGAACAGAAATATCGCGATGCGCTGATTCGCCAGGAAGCGCTCGAGGCCACGCTCGCCCGAAGCGACGCGCGCGCCGAGCAACTGCAGAATCGTCTGACTGATGCCGAGGTGCAATTGGCGTCCGCGTCGACGCAAGGTCTCGCGCATCAGGATTCGCTGCAGGGCCTGATTCGCCGGATGGAAAACGAAAATGCACTGCTGAATCAAAGACTTGAAACCGAGCAGAGCCAAAACGCGGCGCTGCGTGAGCGGATCGACGCGCTGCACGCGGAACTGCGCGAGAACACCGAGCACTATGCGCAGCAGATCAAGGACGCGATCGCGGAAGCCGAGCGGCGCGTGAAGCCGATGCTCGTCGAGCTCGATTCGCTGCGCAGCATGGCTTCGACGTATCAGCAGGGGTTGCGCGACGTCAATCGCAAGGAGTTCGATTTCCTGCAGCAACTGAGTGCGGCGAAGGCGCGTGCGGATCGGCTCGACGCGCAGTTGCGCGAACAAGGCGACGAATTGACCGCCGCGGTCAACGAAGTTCAGATATTGCGGGCCAGCCAGGGCATGACACCCGAGATCGCCACGCTGATCCGGCGTCTGGCGGACGCGGGCAATCTCGATGCGGCTGCGTTCGACGTGATCGGCACGTCGCTCGATCAGCATGTGGCGCTGCCGGCGCGGTGCCCGAAGTGCGGCGACGGCGAACCCGAGCTGTCTCACGACGCGCACGGTTACGAATTGCTTTGTCCCGAATGCGAGCACACGTCGGGAGTGCGGCCATCGCGCTTCGCGGCGGCCGCCTGTTTCACCCGGACAGCGTGACGGACGGCGCCCGAAATCCTCAAAGGTGAGGAAATTCGGGAATCAAGATGTGAGAAAAGGTGAGCATTTTCGGGAGGCCGAAACCGCCAATCTCAAGCCTGGCTTGACGCGGCGGTCGGCGCTTCATTGGTGAGCGACTCGGCGCCCGGCAACGCACTGACGAGGCTTTCCCGCCAATTCTTCCATGCCCGATGCAGTCGATTCGACGAAATCGGCTGCGCGAATCCTAGCCACTGACCGACTTTTTCCGGCTCGACGCCGTTTTCGAACAGTTCGGCCGCGAACGTGTTGCGCAACGTCTGCGGGCTGGCGCGCGCGGTGCGCGATGGCGCGATGTCGGCTGCGTCGACGATCGCATCGACCGCACGCAGCATCGTCGCCTTGTGCATCGGCCGGCCGGATTGCGACGCGGGGAAAACGAGCTCGCCCGGAATGCCGCAACGCTGACGTTCGGCTAGCCATGCGTCGAACAGCGCGATCGCGAACGATGCGAGATGCGTTTCGCGCGTGAATTCTGGCCGGGCCGCCGGGATCATCAGCACGGTCGATCCAAGGTTGACGCAACTAATCGTGAGCGCGCGCGCTTCACCGGTCTTCAATCCGCCGCCGAGGAATGCGGCGATCAGCGCACGATCGCGGCGTTCCTTCCAGAGCGCCGCGCCTGTCGCGGGCAGTGGGGAAAATAGATAAGCAAGCAGCGCGGCGCGTTCGGCCGGCGCGAGAAAACTCGTCGGCTCGTTGTCGCGCGCGCTGCGCCAGGTCGCTTCGCCATCCTGAGCAATGAAGCGGGCAGGGTTCGTCGAGCCGAATTCACTCTTGCGCACATGATCGAGCACGCGCTCGATCAGCCTCAAATAGCGGACTCTCTGCGTTTTCTTGATCGGGAGCTCGCCGACGAAAAGGGCGATCGTCTCGGTGTCGACCGTCGCGAGGTTCTTTTGCCGTTTCGCGAGCCAACCGAGAAACGCGCCCCATTGTGCGCGGTAGACGTCGGCCGACGAGCGGCGAAATTCCTGGGCGGCCAGCCACGCATCGAAAGCGGTGTCCGGATGGTTGAGCCAGTCCGACGTGTCGCGATTGAACAGATCGCTCGGGATGTCGGGCTGCGCAGGGGGACTCGTCAGAATGGGCAGCGACATGTCATTTATCCCGTTAGTTGCAATTCATCATAGCGTGTCGCGTTCGCTCGACAAAGCGTTTTCGAGTCAGCGGCGGGCATCCTGCGGCTAACGAGCCGCCGGAAACCGGGTTGTCTGCATGCGACATGCGGGCCGGATGGGCCGCCGGGCAAGACGCGGCGACCGGCTAGTCGCCCCATGCGCGCGACGCGCGCGCGGCGCGCACCGGCGCACCGGACGCGTCGGTGCGCGCGTTCGCGGCCCGCTCGTACGCGGCGACCGCGAACGAGAACACCGCGGGCAGCGCATTCGACCGCCCGAAGTCGACGAGATCGTCGGTTTCCGGGAAGCGCAGCTCGGCCGGGCGGTCGAACAGGCAGCGAACCATCGGATCGTGCCGGCTCGCGAAGCCGAGATCGGCGAGCGCTTCGGCTTCGACCGCGTGCAGAAGCCGCCACGTCAACGGAACGCCTTGCCGGATATAACGCTCGGCAATGTGGCGGACAATCGTTTCCATATCGTGCGCCGCAGCCTTGAAGCTGAGCGCGGCCAGATCCTGTTCGGTCATCGCGGGCTCCTGTTTTGCGTATACTGTACGAATATACAGTATTTTGCGCAACTGGCCGTTGAGCAGACTAGACGCCGTGCTGCCGATGAATCACGATCAGGAGCGCTTTTGCCTCGCTCTTGCCCGCGTTGCGGATCGCGTGCGGCCCGTCGGCCGCGTAGCGCGCGGTGTCGCCCGCCTTCAGCCGCCGCGCGGTGCCCGCCGCTTCGATCTCGATCGCGCCGTTCAGCACGGTCAGATGCTCGCGGGTGCCGGGCTCGTGCGGATTCGACACGAGCGCGCCGTTCGCCGGCAGCGTCAGCTCGTACCATTCGAACTTGCCCGCGAGTTCGATCGGTCCCCACACGCGTAACTGGTATTGCGCGTCGTGGCCGGCGAGCGTCGGAATGTCGTGCGGGCCGTCGACGCGGATCGTCTCGGGCGCCTTCGGCTGCGCGAACAGCTCGTCGAGGCTGATGCCGAGCGCGTTCGTGAGCCGCCACGCGACGGCGATCGTCGGATTTGCCTTGTCGCGCTCGATCTCCGACAGCATCGATTTCGACACGCCGGCCGCGCGCGACAGATCGTCGAGTGTGAGCTTGCGCTCGTTGCGCAGGCGCTGGATCTGCTCGCCGACCCGCGGCGGCGTCGCGCCGCGGGCGGCGGGAGCGGGCGCGGCCGTGCGCCGCGCGCCGGAAGAGCTTGCCATTTGAATTCCGTTCGCTTAGAGTTGTTCGGTATTTCGAATTTTAGTTCGGAATACAGGAAAAATACGCTGGATCAGACGGCCGACTATAACAGTAGCAAGCCGCTTTGCCGCCGCCACGAGCGCGGACGAGCGCCGAGCCTTGCAGCCCATGTCAGGAGCTTATTGCGATGCGTGATGCCTATCTTGCCCATCTACGCGGCACCCTCGACCAGATTCGCGCGGACGGTTTCTACAAGACCGAGCGCGAGATCGCCAGCCCGCAGGCGACCGACATCCGGCTGGCCGGCGGCGCGCACGTGCTGAATTTCTGCGCGAACAACTATCTGGGGCTCGCGGACGATCCGCGCCTCATCAAAGCCGCGCAGGCGGCGCTCGAGCAGGACGGGTTCGGGATGGCGTCGGTGCGCTTCATCTGCGGCACGCAGACCGTGCACAAGAGGCTCGAGGCCGCGCTGTCCGCGTTCCTGCAAACCGACGACTGCATCCTGTATTCGAGCTGCTTCGACGCGAACGGCGGCCTGTTCGAGACGCTGCTCGACGAAAACGACGCGATCATCAGCGACGAGCTGAATCACGCAAGCATCATCGACGGCGTTCGCCTGTCGAAGGCGAAGCGCTTGCGCTACAAGAACAACGACCTCGCCGATCTCGAAGCGAAGCTGCGCGAGGCCGACGCGGCGGGCGCGCGCTTCAAGCTGATCGCGACCGACGGCGTGTTCTCGATGGACGGCATCATCGCGAACCTGAAGGGCGTATGCGATCTGGCCGACCGTTACGGCGCGCTCGTGATGGTCGACGATTCGCACGCGGTCGGCTTCATCGGCGAGCACGGGCGCGGCACGCCCGAATATTGCGGCGTCGAGGGCCGCGTCGACATTGTCACGGGCACGCTCGGCAAGGCGCTGGGCGGCGCGTCGGGCGGCTACGTCGCCGCGCGGCGCGAGATCGTCGAGCTGCTGCGGCAGCGCTCGCGCCCGTATCTGTTTTCGAACACGCTGACGCCGAGCATCGCGGCCGCGTCGCTGAACGTGCTCGAGCTGCTCGCGAGCGACGAAGGCGCACGGCTGCGCGAGCGCGTGCGCGCGAACGGCGTGCACTTCCGCGAGAAGATGAGCGCGGCGGGCTTCACGCTCGTGCCGGGCGAGCATCCGATCATTCCGGTGATGCTCGGCGATGCGCAGGTCGCGTCGAAGATGGCCGATGCACTTCTTGCCGAAGGCGTGTACGTGATCGGCTTCTCGTATCCGGTCGTGCCGCGCGGCCGCGCGCGCATTCGCACGCAGATGAGCGCCGCGCATACGCCCGAGCAGATCGATCGCGCGGTCGACGCGTTCGTGCGCGTCGGCAAGACGCTCGGCGTCATTTGACGGAGGCTCGCGATGAAAGCGCTTGCGAAGCTCGAACGCGGGCCGGGCCTCACGCTCACGCGCGTGAAGAAGCCCGAGGTCGGCCACAACGACGTCCTCATCAAGATCCGCCGCACCGCGATCTGCGGCACCGACATCCATATCTGGAAGTGGGACGACTGGGCGCAGAAGACGATTCCGGTGCCGATGCACGTCGGCCACGAATACGTCGGCGAGATCGTCGAGATGGGCCAGGAAGTGCGCGGCTTCTCGATCGGCGATCGCGTGTCCGGCGAAGGCCACATTACATGCGGCTTCTGTCGCAACTGTCGCGCGGGGCGGCGCCACCTGTGCCGCAACACGGTGGGCGTCGGCGTGAATCGCGAAGGTGCGTTCGCCGAGTATCTGGCGATACCCGCGTTCAACGCGTTCAAGATTCCGCCCGAGATCTCCGACGATCTCGCCGCGATCTTCGATCCGTTCGGCAACGCGACGCATACCGCGCTGTCGTTCAACCTCGTCGGCGAGGACGTGCTGATCACGGGCGCGGGGCCGATCGGCGTGATGGCGGTGGCGATCGCGAAGCACGTCGGCGCGCGCAACGTCGTCATCACCGACATCAACGACTATCGCCTCGACCTCGCGCGCAAGATGGGCGCGACGCGCGCGGTGAACGTGTCGCGCGAATCGCTGCGCGACGTGATGGCCGATCTGCACATGACGGAGGGCTTCGACGTCGGGCTCGAGATGTCCGGCGTGCCGAGCGCGTTCACGTCGCTGCTCGAATCGATGAATCACGGCGGCAAGGTCGCGCTGCTCGGCATTCCGCCCGCGCAGACCGCGATCGACTGGAACCAGGTGATCTTCAAGGGCCTCGAGATCAAGGGCATCTATGGGCGCGAGATGTTCGAGACCTGGTACAAGATGGTCGCGATGCTGCAAAGCGGGCTCGATCTGTCGCCGATCATCACGCACCGCTTCCCGGTCGACGACTACGAGAAGGGCTTCGCGGCGATGCTGTCGGGCGAAAGCGGCAAGGTGATTCTCGACTGGGCCGGCGCGTGACTCAACGCGCAGCGCCCGCCATCGTCACCTGCTCGACGATCGGCCCGAGCGCCAATGCCGGTAGATACGTCAGCAACGTCATCAGCACGACCGTTCCGATCAGCAGGACGACGAAGAGCGGGCCGTGCGTCGGCAGCGCGCCGGGGCCGGCCGCGCGTCGCACCTTCAGCGCGAGCGAGCCGGCGAGCGCGAGCACCGGCACGATCGTCGCGAAGCGGCCGAACCACATCGCCGCGCCGAGCATCGCGTTGTAATAACGGGTATTCGCCGCGAGGCCCGCGAATGCGCTGCCGTTGTTGTTCGCCGCCGACGTGAACGCATACAGGATCTCGCTGAAGCCGTGCGCGCCGGGGTTCGCGATGCCGGCGACGCCGGCCGGCAGCAGCACCGACGCGGCCGTGCCGACGAGCGCGATGCAAGGCGTCGCGAGGAGCGCGATCGCGACGAGCTTCATGTCGTGCGGATCGATTTTCTTGCCGAGATACTCGGGCGCGCGGCCGATCATCAGTCCCGCGACGAACGCCGCGAGCATCGCGTGCATCAGCATGCCGAAGAGCCCCGAGCCGGGGCCGCCGAACACGACTTCGCCCGTCTGCATCAGCGCCATCGGCACGAGCCCGCCGATCGGCGTCAGCGAATCGTGCATCGCGTCGACCGCGCCGTCGCCGCTCGCCGTCGCGATCGTCGCGTAGAGCGCCGACGAGACGATCCCGAAGCGCGTCTCCTTCCCTTCCATGTTGCCGCCGGGCATCGACGCAGACGCGCGCGCGTCGATGCCCGGCGACGCGAGCGTCGCGCTGCCCGCTTGCTCGGCGCGCATCGTCACGAGCGCGAGCGCGACGAACATCGCGAGCATTGCCGCATAGATCGCCCAGCCTTGCCGCGTGTCGCCGGCCATCGCGCCGAACGTGTGGCACAGCGCGGCCGGCAGCAGCAGAAGCGCGAGCATTTGCAGGAAATTGCTGAACGGCGTCGGATTCTCGAACGGATGCGCGGAGTTCGCGTTGAAGAAGCCGCCGCCGTCGCCGCTCAGCAGCTTGATCGATTCCTGCGATGCGACGGGCCCCATCGGCAGAAGCTGCTCGCGGCCCGCAATCGCGCGCACGGCGGGACGGCCCGCGGCATCGAGCAGCGGCGCGCCGCTTGCGTCGGGCGCGGCTTGCCGCCGGCCGGTGCCTTGGATCGTCTGGACGGTGCGATACCCGGAGAAGTTCTGGATCGTGCCTTGCGCGATGAACGCGGCGGCGAACAGCGCGGACAGCGGAATCAGCACATAGAGCGTCGCGCGCGTGAGGTCGGCCCACAGATTGCCGACGGAGCCCGCGCCGCGCGCGGCGAGCGCGCGGATCAGCGCGAGCAGCACGGCGATGCCGGCGGCGGCCGACAAGAAGCTCTGCACGGCGATGCCGCCCATCTGGGTCAGATAGCTGAGCGTCGTTTCGCCTGCGTAGCCTTGCCAGCTCGTATTGGTGGCGAAGCTGACGGCCGTGTTGAACGCCGAATCGGCGCTGACGGCAGGAAGGGCTTGCGGATTGAGCGGCAGCACGTGCTGAACGCGCTGCAACGCGTAGAGTGCGATCGTGCCGACGACGCTGAACGACAACAGCGCGATCGCATAGGCTTTCCAGCTCATTGCCTGCTCGGGATCGACGCCCGCCGCGCGATACGTCCATCGCTCGACGGGCCGCAGCATTCGCATCGGCCACGGCGGATCGCCGTTTGCGATGCGCGCGATGTATTGTCCGAGCGGCTTGACGAGCAGCGTCAGCACGACGACGAAAAGAGCGAGCTGCAGATAGGCGTGCCTGTCCATCGATTCTCCCGCTTCGGCCGCTGGTTCTTCATGTCTTCATTACAGCGCAGCGGATGTCAAACCGATCGAAAGAGTCGCGCGACGAGCGTAAACAACGCGTCAATATTTCGACTTCAAGCGATTCCGCGTGAGGCAGGCTTGCGTCATTGCACGCTGTCGAGCAGATGCGGATTCAATTCGATGTTCAGGATCACTAGCCAACGTCTCGGGCAATCGGCCGGAACGTCGAGCGGCGCGCCGTCATTCGGCGCGCTGCGCAGACGGCCGCTCGACCGCGCGTCGAGATATGCGCGCTGCGCGTCGGATTGCAGCCAGTAGCTGACGAGCGTGCACGTGACGAAGTTGAAGAGCAGCAGCGGCCCCGCCTCCACGTCGTGGCCGGCGATATGGGCGAGGCCCGCGAATGCCGCGGTCAGTGCCTGGCTCACCGCGATCGTGATGCACACGACCTTGACGAGACCGCGCATGCGCATCGCCGCCTTCACGTGGGCCGGCTTGTACGCGCGCCGATCGCCCGAGTCGCACGAGCGGTCGCGCCGGCGTGCGTCGTCGTCGTATTTCATGCGGCGCGATCGTATGGCGCTGGCATCGGCATCGGCATCGGCGTCAGCGGCAGTTCGCGCGCCTTCCATGCGGACGACCGCGATACCGCCGCCGGCTTGCTGAGGATCGCGCTGTCATAGCCTTTGCCGGAAAAGTGCATGACGTCGACGAGCCGAAATCCTTGGCGCGTGTAGAACGCGACGAGATGCGCGGCCGGCTGCGGCGTGTCGAGCGCAAGACGCCGGTAGCCGCGCGCGGCAGCCCAATGCGCGGCGAAATCGAGCATCGACCGGCCGATGCCGCGCCCTTGCCAGACGGGATCGACGCCGAACTGGCGCAACGTCGCGACGTTGCCGCGGCGATAGAGTTCGCATGGCGACGCGAGATCGCGCGCGTGAAGCGTCATCGTCGCGACGAGGTGGCCATTGCAGACGGCGACGAAGCATTCGCCCGCGAGCGCGCGTTGATGCGTGACGGCGGCCGGTTGATCGACGCAGGGACAATTGAGTCCCATCCGGCCGAGCCGGGCGAACGCGCGATGCAGCAGCGCGGTCAGCTCGTTGTACGAGTCGTGCGCAGGATCGAAACGTCGAAGCACGACGCGGCCGTCCGCATGCGTCGCGCATGCGAAGTGCATCGCTCGTTCGGTTTTCGCTCGTTGTTGCGGCATGTGACGCCTCCGAAACCTCGATGGTTGCCCGAAGTGTAGGGAGTCGCGAGCGCGCCTTTCAAGAAAAAATGTCGTAAAAAATGCGGCGCGGCGATAGAGGCTGGAGGCGGCGATGCGCGAAGCCATGACGAACGTCGCGCGTTCCTTCGAGCGGCAACGTGCGTCATCGATGCGTCATGGCGCGGGCGCTTCGCCTTCCTTGACGAACTCCGCCTCGATGCGCACGCGCACTTCGTCGCCAACGGCCGGATACCAGCTCGTCACGCTGAATTGCGCGCGGCTGAACGTGCCGCGCGCGGAGAAGCCGAGCGTGTCCTGCCTCGTCAACGGATTGCGGCCGTAGCCATTGAACGTGACGGCGAGCGTGACGGGGTGCGTCGCGCCGCGGATCGTCAGGTTGCCGGTCAGCGTGCCCTGCGTCGCGCCCGTGCGCGCGAAGCGCGTGCCGTCGAAACGAATTTGAGGGTTGCGGGCGGCGTGGAGCGCATCGGCGCCCGCGACGAGCTTGTCCAGCAGCGGCACATTGGTGTCGACGCTCGCTGCGTCGATCGACGCCGTCACGCCGCTGCCGGCGAGCCCGCCGGCGCGCCAATCGAGTTGCGCGCTCGCGCGATCGAAGCGCATCGTGAAGCGCGAATACTTGAAGTGGTCGACATCGAACACGATGCTCCAGTGGTGCGGATCGAGCGTGTAGCGGCCGGCCGGAACGGCGGCTTCCGTCGTCGACACGCTGTGCGTGACGACCCGAAGCGGCGTGCAGCTTGCCGTCACGCCTGCGAGCGCGATCGCGCACGCGAATTGTCCCGCCCATCTCGCCGGTTTCATCCGAGCCCCTTTTTGCCGAATGCGTGCGAAAACGATATCGCATCGTTTCGAGGTTGACAAAGGAGAATGATCGTTCTACCTTAAACGCATGGATACGAAACCTGAACCAATCCCTGCCGCCGGCGCGCGCGAACGCTTGCTCGACGCGGCCGAAACGCTGATCTACGCGGGCGGCATCCATGCGACGGGCGTCGACGCGATCGTCAAGCTGTCGGGCGCCGCGCGCAAGAGCTTCTATACGCACTTCGAATCGAAGGAGGCGCTCGTCGCCGCCGCGCTCGAGCGCCGCGATGCGCGCTGGATGGCGTGGTTCGTCGAAGCGACGGCAAAGCGCGGCAAGACGCCGCGCGCGCGGCTCGTCGGGATGTTCGACGTGCTGCGCGAATGGTTCGAGCAGCCGGATTTCCACGGCTGCGCGTTCCTGAACGCGGCGGGCGAGATCGAGCATCCGGACGATCCGATTCGCGTCGTCGCGCGCGAACACAAGGAACGCTTGCTCGTGTTCGTGCGCGAGCAGCTCGATGCGCATGCGGCGGAAACGGGCGCGGATCGCCGCCATATCGCACGGCTCGCGCGCCAGTGGCTCGTGCTGATCGACGGTGCGATCGGCGTCGCGCTCGTGAGCGGCGACGCGTCGGCCGCGCGCGACGCGCGTGCGGTGGCCGAACTGCTGCTCGACGCGACGCTGCCGAGCCGGTCCGGCTAAAGCTCCGCCTTTTCATTCGATCGAATCGCAGCACCCCCGCCTGCCCGCCGCGCTCGGCGAGCCGGGCGGGTCTTTTCACGCCTTCAATCTGGAGAACACAATGTCCGATTCAACCGAAATCCGCCCGCCTGTTCCGCCGTTCACGCGCGAAACCGCGATTCAAAAAGTTCGGGCTGCTGAAGATGGCTGGAACACGCGCGACCCCGAGCGCGTTTCGCTCGCCTACACGCCGCAGAGCAAATGGCGCAATCGCGCGGAATTCGCGACGGGCCGCGCGGAGATCGTCGCGCTGCTGCGCCGCAAGTGGACGCGCGAGCTCGATTATCGGCTGATCAAGGAATTGTGGGCGTTCACCGGCAACCGGATCGCGGTGCGCTTCGCGTACGAGTGGCACGACGACGCGGGCAACTGGTTCCGCTCATACGGCAACGAAAACTGGGCATTCGACGAAAACGGCCTGATGGCGCATCGCCATGCATGCATCAACGACATGCCGATCCGCGAAGCGGATCGCCTGTTCCACTGGCCGCTCGGCCGCCGGCCCGATGACCATCCGGGCCTGTCGGATCTCGGGCTCTGATCGGCGGCGGGTTGCATAAAGCATCGCGCCGCCTGCAACGGCGAAGCGCTGTTTCGCCGCGCATCACGGTTGCCGGCGCACCGATCTGCAGCGCGAGCGCCGTGCCCTTGTCGAGCGGGCCCGCGACGATCAGCGGCGCGCTGCGCTCGTGCATCGAATGCAGATCGAGCAGCCAGTCAGCCTCGTCGACGAACGGCCGGATCGCGCGCGCACGATCGAGTTCGACCGAGTGCTTCGACAGATCGTCGAGCACGGCGGGCGTTCACACGCGACAGCAACGCATCGACGACGATCGCGCCGCACACTTCGTTGCCGTGCGTGAGCGCGTTGATCATCACGTGCGGGCCGGACACGCCCGAATCGAAGCGATGCACGTAATCGACGCCGGCGTTGCCGATGCGATGCGCATCGAGGTCCGGAAAGTCGACCTCGATCGAATAGTGAGGAAATACGGGAGCCGATTCGGTCATGGTGAGCTTTTTCGGGAGTCGGGGAAAATGCCGCGCGCCTTTACGTCGGAAGCGCGTCGTCGTCGCTGTTGTCGGCGGCTTCGGCGATCACGTCGAACGCGGCCGATCAGCGATCAGCCGAGCAGCCGATCAGCCGAGCAGGTGCGCGACGATCGCGTCGCCCACTTCGCTCGTCGATGCCTGGCCGCCCATGTCGCGCGTGCGCGGGCCGTGCTTCAGCACGTGCTCGATCGCGGCGACGATCGCATCATGCGCCTCACGGGCGGGGCCCGCGCCCTCGCCGAGGAAATCGACCATCATCGCGGCCGACCAGATCATCGCGATCGGGTTCGCCACGTGCTTGCCCGCGATGTCCGGCGCGGAGCCGTGCACCGGCTCGAACAGCGACGGAAACCGGCGCTCCGGGTTCAGGTTCGCCGACGGCGCGATGCCGATCGTACCGGTGCATGCGGGGCCGAGATCGGACAGGATGTCGCCGAACAGGTTCGACGCGACGACGACGTCGAAGCGCTCCGGCTGCATCACGAAGCGCGCGCACAGGATGTCGATGTGCTGCTTGTCCCACGCGACGTCCGGATAGCGCGCGGCCATCTCGGCGGCGCGCGCGTCCCACCACGGCATGCTGATCGCGATGCCGTTGCTCTTCGTCGCGACGGTGAGCTGCTTCGCGCGGCGCTGCGCGAGCTCGAATGCGAACTTCATCACGCGTTCGGTACCGTGCCGCGTGAACACCGCCTGCTGGACGACGAACTCGCGATCGGTGCCCTCGAACATCGCGCCGCCGACGGCCGAGTATTCGCCCTCGGTGTTCTCGCGCACGATCATGAAATCGATGTCGCCCGCCTGGCGGCCGGCGAGCGGGCACGGCACGCCGTCGAACAGGCGCGCGGGACGCAGGTTCACGTATTGATCGAACTCGCGCCGGAATTTGATCAGCGATCCCCACAGCGAAACGTGATCGGGCACCGTATCGGGCCAGCCCACCGCGCCGAACAGCAGCGCGTCCATGCCGGAAAGTTGCGTCTTCCAGTCGTCCGGCATCATCTGACCGTGCTTCGCGTAGTAGTCGCAGCTTGCCCATTCGATCGGTTCGTATTCGAAGCGCAGGCCGAAGCGGCGGCTCACCGCGTCGAGCGCGCGCAGCCCTTCGGGCATCACTTCCACGCCGATCCCGTCGCCGGGGATGACGGCGATCTTGTACACCTTGTCGCTCATGCTGGCTTCCTCATCTCGTGTCCTGCCGCGCGCATCGGCCGAGCCGGGCGCGCGCGGCATCAAAGAGGCGATCGCGCGGGGCTTGCGCGATCGCCGATCCATGCATTCTATTTATTTCTGGAAGGATTAAAATCGGCCATTCGGTTAATCGACTTTCCACGCACCGTGAACAATTCCCCGAACCTCGATGACCTGCGCGTGTTCAGCGTCGTCGTGCGGCTCGCGAGCTTCAGCGCGGCCGCCGAGCAGCTCGCGGTGTCGCCCGCGTACGTCAGCAAGCGCGTCGCGCTGCTCGAAAAGCAGCTCGGCACGCGGCTCCTGCATCGCTCGACGCGCCGCGTCGCGGTGACGGAAGCGGGCGAGCGCGTCTATGCATGGACCGAGAAGATCCTCGACGACGTCGACCATCTCGTCGAAGACGTGTCGACCACTCGCAGCGTGCCGCGCGGCACGCTGCGGATTTCAAGCAGCTTCGGCTTCGGCCGGCACGTGCTCGCGCCCGCGCTGCTCGACTTCAACGAACGCTATCCGCAACTGAACGTGCGGCTCGATCTGTTCGACCGGCTCGTCGACGTGGCGGGCGAAGGCTTCGATCTCGACATCCGGATCGGCGACGAAATTGCCGATCACCTGATCGCGAAGCGGCTCGCGACGAACTACCGGGTGCTGTGCGCGTCGCCCGGCTATCTCGCGCGACACGGCACGCCGCGCCAGCTCGCGGATCTCGCCGCGCATCAGTGCCTCGCGATCAAGGAGCGCGATCATCCGTTCGGCGTATGGCGGCTCACGGTGCGCGGCGAGACGTCGACAGTGAAGGTTGGCGGCGCGCTGTCGACGAATCACGGCGAGGTCGCCGTGCAGTGGGCGCTCGCCGGGCGCGGGATCGTGCTGCGCTCGATCTGGGAGGCGGGGCCGCTGCTTGCGAGCGGCAAGCTCAAGCGCGTGCTGCCGGACGCGCTCCAGCCGGCGAACGTGTGGGCCGTGTATCCGGCGCGGCTCGCGGCGTCGGCGAAGGTGCGCGTGTGCGTCGATTTTCTCGCGGACGCGTTCGCGCACCTGAACGAGCGCGCGAACGGCGGATAATCGTTTGGTGAGTGCATCTGCAACTAACTGCCCATCCCGGAGGAACCCGCAATGGACTCGTTGTCGAAGCGCGTGCTCGGCGCGCAAGCGCGTTTCGTCGCGGCGCTCGCCGTGCTGATCTTCGCGTCGGCGGGCTCGCTGCGTTACTGGCAGGGCTGGATCTACTGGCTCGTGTTCTCCGGCGCGACGACCTGGCTCGCGCTCCATTTCCTCAAGCACGATCCGGTGCTCGTCGAGAGCCGGATGCGCGTCGGCGTGCGAGCGGAGCGCGAGCTCAGCCAGAAGATCATCGTCGGCGTCGTGAGCGTGGCGAGCGTCGGGCTCGTCGTCGCGATGGGCGCCGAATGGCGCGTCGCGCACACGCCGGTCGACTGGCGCTCGGTCGCGCTCGGCAATGCACTCGTGATCGCGGGCTTCGCGATCTGCTTTGCGGTGCTGCGCGCGAATCGCTTCGCGTCGAGCCTCGTCGAGGTGACGCGCGATCAGACAGTGATCTCGTCCGGCCCGTATCGTCTCGTCCGCCACCCGATGTATTCCGGCGCAATGGTGATATTTTTCGGGAGCCCGATCGCCGCCCAATCGACATGGGCCTGGCCGTTCGCCGCGGTGCTCGCTGCAGGCGTCGTCGCGCGGCTCGTCGACGAGGAACGCTACCTGAGCGCGCATCTCGACGGCTATCGCGCGTACTGCGAGCGCGTGCGCTGGCGGCTCGTGCCGCGCGTCTGGTGACGCCGCCAAGCCCGCCACGACGGCGCTTGCTCTACCTCGAAGGGCGTGTGACGATCTGACGAACGACGGCGGCGCGGTCGCGCATGCTGCCGCCGTCCGGTCCGGCGGCTTGAAGAAACAACCGTCGACGCTCGCTCCGCGAACGCGCCGGCCGCCCGCGTCGACACGCTTTCCACCCAAAGGTGAGATTTTTCGGGAGCTGCCGCGAAGGGGTCCGGAACCCGTCCGGACCCCGCCGACGGCTCGCCGATCGCCCGCGAAACCGGGCGCGCGGCCGGATCGAGCCTGCGGCGATACAGGCGGCATTCGCCGCACTCACAGGCGCTGTCGCTTCGCGAGCGTCAGCACGCGCTCCCAGCGCAGCGCGTCGCGCTTGCCGTCCATCGGCAGCGTCCACTCGGCGCGGCGCTCGTCGCGCACGGCGACGACGAGATACCAGCGGCCATCGAGCGCCTGCGCGCGGCAGCCGCTCAGATCCGTGAGCGTGTAGCGGCCGTCGGCGCCGTCCTGCGACAGCCACAGCAGCCCCTTCGTCGCCGAGACGCGCAGGTCGCCCCATGCGCGTTGCAGCACGTGCGTCCAGCCGTCTTCGCGCGCGTTCGGCGCGATGTCGCGCCGCCGCCGGACCCAGCGCGCGATCACCGCCGCGGTCGCGCCGGCCGCGACGGCGGCGGCGCCGATCGCAACGGCGTCGCCGAAGCGCGCGGCGATCGCGTGAAACGTATGGACTGCGCCCCAGATCAATGCGACGAACGCGAACAGAACGACGAATATCGGCATGGCGAAGCGGGAAATGGCAAAACGGAAAATGTCGAAACGAAACGCACGGCCGGCGCGCGCCGGCCGCGAGCGGCGAGCTTTACCGAATCCGGTGAATGTCGTGCGTGACGAAGCCTGCGTCGTTGTCCGGCAGCGCGAGGCCGTTCTTCACCGCGAGCGTCTTGCGGATGTCCGCGAGGCCCGCGGTCCAGTGATCGCGCATCGTCGACGCGCCGAACTGATAGTCCTTGTAGTGCTGCTCGTAAGCCTTCTGCTGATAGATCAGATGCTGGACGTTGTAGCGCTTGCTGCACGACAGCGTCTCGGCCTGCTGGCACCACGGATCGCTCTTGCGGATCGCTTCGGGCACCTGATCGAGCACGCGGCGCAGCACGTTGCGAAAGCGCTGCTCGCGCTGCAGCGTATCGGTAACGAAGCGCGTGCGGCTCGAATACTGAACGTCCTTCGTGCGCTCCGTCACTTCGTTCATCGATTCGGGCAACGGCCCGCGCGCGCTCCACAGGTCGACCTGGAACGCGAGCGTGTCGCGGCGCGGCGACGCGCGCAGCACCTCCATCAGCGGCGTGTTCGACACGATGCCGCCGTCCCAGTAGAACTCGCCGTCGATCTCGACGGGCGGAAACGCCGGCGGCAGCGCGCCCGACGCCATGAAGTGCTCGGGACGCAGCGTCGTCTTCGTGTTGTCGAAGTAGATGAAGTTGCCCGTGCCGACGTTCACCGCGCCGACCGACACGCGCGTCTCGCCCGAATTGATCCGCTCGAAGTCGCACAGCTTGAGCAGCGTCGCGCGCAGCGCGGACGTGTCGTAATAGCTGACCTTCTCCGGCGGATGCGCCGAGCCCGGCAGCGGCGGCGGGAAGCGCGGCACGAAGAAGCCGCGCTGTCCCTGCACGACCGCGCTCGCCGCCTGGCTCGCGGTGAAGAACGTGCGCACGTATTCGTGGCTGTTGAAGAGCGCGGCCTCGAACATCGCCGGCAGCGCGGGAAAGAACGCGGGCTGGCAGATCGTGTTCCAGAACTCGCGCAGCCGCTCGACGCGCCGCTCGGGCGGATTGCCGGCGATCAGCGCGGTGTTCAGCGCGCCGATCGAGATGCCGGCGATCCAGTCGAGCGGAATGCCCGCTTCGTGCAGCCCCTCGAACACGCCCGCCTGATATGCGCCGAGCGCGCCGCCGCCTTGCAGCACGAGCGCGATCGTTTCGTACGGCAGATCGTGGAACGGCGTGGGCGCATGCTCGAGCGCGTGCGGCGCGCCTGCTTCGTTGTGCAGGTCCGCCGGATCGACCGCCTGCTTCTCGGTGCGGGCGCGCGGCTTCATTGCATGAACCAGCCGTGGCTGACGACGAACGACTGGCCGGTCAGCGCCGCGCTCGGGAACGCCGACAGGAACAGCACCGTCTTCGCGACGTCCTCGACCGTCGTGAACACGCCGTCCACCGTCTGGCCGAGCATCACCTTCTTCACCACGTCCTCTTCGCTGATCCCCAGCTCCTTCGCCTGCTCCGGAATCTGCTTGTCGACGAGCGGCGTGCGCACAAAGCCCGGACACACGACATGCGAGCGCACGTTGTGCTTCGCGCCTTCCTTCGCCAGCACGCGCGCGAGGCCCAGCAGCCCGTGCTTGGCCGTCACGTACGCCGACTTCAGCGGCGATGCCTCGTGCGAGTGCACCGAGCCCATGTAGATCACCACGCCGCCGCGATCGTCCTTGTACATGTGCTTGAGCGCGGCCTTCGTCGTCAGGAACGCGCCGTCGACGTGGATCGCCTGCATCTTCTTCCAGTCGGCGAACGCGTAGTTCTCGATCGGATTGACGATCTGGATGCCCGCGTTCGACACGAGGATGTCGACCGAGCCGAACGTCTCGGCCACCTTGTCGATGCCTGCGTTGACCGCGTCCTCGTTGGTCACGTCCATCGCGACGCCGATCGCCTGGCCGCCCGCCTGCCTGATCTGCCCGGCCACCGCGTTCGCGCCGTCCTGATTCAGGTCGGCGATCGCCACCGCCGCGCCCGCGCGCGCGAGCTCCAGCGCGATTTCCTTGCCGATGCCGCTTGCTGCGCCCGTCACGACGGCGGTCTTGCCATTCAGATTGCTCATGATCGAATTCCTGTCGAGAAAGTGATAGGGAACGAAGAGGCTCGCGTTACTGCGCGAGGTAATCGTAGACGACTTCGCCGAGGCCGAGTGTCAAATCGGCGAGCAGGTGCCGCGCTTCGACGATCTCGAGCACCGGCAGATCGGCGACGGGCGCGAGCGCATGCGGCGCGAGTTGCAGCGACGCGGGGCCCGTCCACGCGCCTTTCATGCTGATGTCCTGCAGGTAGTAACGCACGAGCTCGCACACGCGCGCCGAGCCGTCGACGTGCGGAATGATCTTCAGCAGGAAGTTCGCGCCGCCGAGGCGCTTCGCCTGCTCTTCGAGATCGAGCTCCCGGTGCTTGTAGCCCATCGTGCCCGTCGCGACGCGCACGGGGCCGTAGTCGAGCGTGCCGAGCAACGTGTCGATGTGCGTTTCCAGCGTCGGCTGCGCGAGTTTCTTCGGGAATCCCCACAATTCGCGGCCGCCCGCGATCGGCGGGTGATCGTTCAGATACATTGCGAGCGTATAGCCGCCCGGCTGGCCCTTGTATTCGACGGGGATCACCTGCCCGCTCTCGGCGTAATCGCCGAAGCCCGTCGAATCGGGCATGCGGATGAATTCGTAATGGACGAGCGGCTCCTTGACCTCGAGCGGTTCCGGCACGATTTCGCGCAGGCGGTCCATGTCGGTGCGATACGTGATGATCAGGAATTCCCGATTGACGAAACGGTAAGGGCCCATCGGGAATGCCGGGCTCGTGAGCGGCATCGCGAATGCTTTCGATCGGACTTGGCTTGGCTTCATGCGGACTCCTTGTTGATCGCTTCGTGGTCGGGGTGCCGATATCGTATGCTTCCAGGAATCGATTGTGCGATGCCGCAACTGGAAAAGATTATTGCGGAATTCGCGGCAACGAAATGACAAATATTGACAATGTTGCCGAGGCGGTAACGAACGCGCATCGGCGGGTAATGGGAGACAAATCGCTGCCGCGCCGAGTCGCAAAGGTGAGGCTTTTCGGGAGCTTCGGTGAGTATTTGCGGGACCCGTGAAACGAGGGTGAACGCAGGCCGAAAACCGGATGCGGTGACATGCGGCGCGCGCAATTGAACTTTTGGGGCGTGACTGTTCTCGAAGCGTCGCGTTGTTGAAATTGTCGATTTCCCTTTCGATCTCGCGGCGCTTCGGGTTAAGCCTGTCTTAAGCGTGCGCGTTCTAGCATCGTGCGGACCGGTGACCCGGCATCGTTCGATTCGCTACCGTTTCAGCCCCATGCAAAACTTCAATCTCGCCGTCTTTTCCGCGCTCAATGCGGGTCCCTCCCCACATCTCGCCGCCGCACGCTTCGGCGTGTTCGCCGCCGATTGGCTTGTCTACGCGGTGCCCGCGCTGCTGTTGCTGACCTGGGTGATGGGCGCGCGCCCGACGCGCCGCCAGGCGATCGAAGCGGGCGTCGGCGCGTGCATCGCGCTCGCGCTCGCGCAGGTGATCGGCCATTTCTGGTATTCGCCGCGGCCGTTCGTGCTCGGCGTCGGCGCGCAACTGATTCCGCACGCGCCGGACGGCTCGTTTCCGAGCGATCATACGACGTTCGTCTGCAGCGTCGCGGTGGGCCTGCTGATCGCGCGCGCGACGCGCCCGGCGGGCGTCGCGCTCGCCGTCATCGCGGCGGCGATCGGGTGGGGGCGCGTGTACGTGGGCGTGCACTGGCCGCTCGACATCGTGGGCGGCGCGCTCGTCGGCACCGCCGGCGCGCTCGCCGCGCATCTGTACGGCCGCCCGGTGACGGCGCTGCTCGACCGGATCGGCGAATCGGTGCATGCGATCGCGTTCACGCGATTGCACGAGCGGCCGATCCGCATCGACTGACGGCGATCGACGGGAATCGGAGGGAATCCGAATTAACCGGGCGTTCTCGTCTGCGCGGCGTCGTTCGTCGAGCCCGGCTCGGCGTCCGCGCCGCCGTGCAATTCGACGTTCCCGTTCTGCAACTGGCGCGCGGCTTCGCGATCGAGCGCGCTGTCCTTCAGGATCGCGCACATCGCGACGAACAGCGCGAGCGCGATTGCGCCGAGCCCGCAATAGCCGACGATTCTGAGCGTTCTCGGGATGCCTGCGTGAGTGTGACGGCGAGTCATGGTCGCGTTCCGGGTGGCGACGCGCGAAGTCGCGCGGTCTCGTTCTCGTTCGACGCGGAAAAAGTACGACGCGCGTCGCTGCGTTTTCGATATCCGGTCACGGCGGCGCGGGCTCCGTTGTCCCGTGAATGACGCCGATGCGTGCCGCGACGGCTTCGCCGAACCGGCCGCGTGCCGTCGACACAGGTATAGGACACGGGCGTTGCGGATGCAACTCCGTTCGTGTGGAGACGCGCGCGAGGCGGCTCGTGCGATGCAGGCGGATCGACGGAATGTGAACGTGTGCGCGTCGACGGATGCTGCTGCGGCGTTTATCTACGGGAAAACGGCGGAAAAACGAATGAAACGGCTTCGTCGATGCGCAGCGTGGCATCGAAGACGCGCAACGTGATTTGCCGTTCGCCACCCGCCGTTCGCCGGCGCAACGCTCATGCGCCCAGCCTGCCGCCCGCCGATGCGAGCCGAACGCACGCCGCGCGCTCGGCTCGCTTGCCGCATCAGTCTTCGAGCGATTCGTGCACCGCGACCGCGCCGTGCTTCCAGTAAGCGGACGCGCGAATCCGCGATTTCGCGACGCCGCGCTCGCGACACAGATGCTCGCGCACGCCGCGCATCGCGGCTGCTTCGCCTGCGGCCCACACGTAGCCGTCGCCCGCCGGCAGCGGCAGTTCGCGCAGCGCGTCGACGAGCTGGCTCGCGCCGCGCTCGCCGTTCGCCGCATCGCCGCGATGACGCCAGACGACATACAGATTCGCGTCGGTTTCGAACTCGATCTGCGCCGACGGATCGGCCACCTCGAGCACGGCCGCGACGCGCGTGCCGGCCGGCAATTCCTCGAGCCGTCGCGCGACGGCGGGCAGCGCGGTGTCGTCGCCGATCAACAGATGCCAGTCGAAATCCTTCGGGATCACGAACGAACCGCGCGGCCCGCCGATGCCGAGCGTCTGTCCGACGCGCGCCCGCGCGGCCCACTGCGACGCCGGCCCCGGATGGCGCAGCACGAAATCGAGATCGAGCTCGCGCGCGGCGCGATCGTAGCGGCGCGGCGTGAAATCGCGGGCGATTGGCCGCGGCTTGTCTTCGGGAAACACGATCCCGTCCGGGCCGAATTCGGGGCGTGCGGGCGCGTCTTCGCCGGGCGGCGGGAAGAAGACTTTCACGTGATCGTCGAACGACGCCGATTCGAAATCGTCGAGCTCGTTTCCTGTCAGCGTCACGCGCTTCAGGTGGGGTGTCACGTCGACGACGCGCTTGACCTGCAGCAGGCGGAATTTCAGCGTATGGCGCACGCGTACGACCGCGCGCTCGGTAGTCGGTTGGGTCATCATATCGATCGGTTCTCCTTGATAAACCGGACGCGGCGGGATTCAGCCCTCCGTGCGGCCTTCGATGTCGGCGACGGCGCGCCGCAGAATGGCCGCGATGCGGCGTTGCTCGTCGGCGCTGGCGCCGCTCTTGCGAAAAAGCGCCTGCTTGAGAGCCATCCGCGCTTCGACGAATTCCGGCAGCCAGCCGCGCGTGTCGTCGTCGGGCGCGGCAGGCGCTTCGCCGGCGAACGCGCGACGCATGAAATCCATCTTGCGACCGAGATGCGCAAGCTTCGCGAACAGCATCTCGACGCGCTCGCGCTGCGCGTCGAGATGCGCGCGGCCCGCGTCGGCGAGCGCGTAGCGCTTGCGGTTGCCTTCGGCCTGCACCGTTACGTAGCCGAGCTCCTCCAGATAGGTGAGCGCCGGGTACACCATGCCGGGGCTCGGCGCGTAGAAGCCGCTCGAGCGCGTGTCGAGCGCCTTGATCAGCTCGTAGCCGTGGCTCGGCTGCTCGGCGAGCAGCGCGAGCAGCAGCAACTGCAGATCGTCAGCGCTGAATTGGCGGCCGCGCGGCATCGCGTCGTCTCCGCCGAAACCGCCGAAACCGCCGAAACCCCCGGGGCCGCCGCCGAAGCCGCCGAATGGGCCGAAACCGTGTCGGCCGCCGCCGCGGCGATGGCCGCCGAACATATGGCGGAACATCTCGAGCGGGCTGGGGTGAACCGAGTCGTGCATGCCGCATTCGCGGCGGGAAAACCGTTGAGCGTGGTGCATTGTCGCCTCCTGGGTGACTTTGGATGTATCGAAAGATATATATCGAAAGATATAAAGTCAACGTGATTTAAAAGGGGCGGATGAGAGGGGCGCAGTTGATTGTCGACGTATCCGAGGACTCGCCGATACTTGTCATGATCGTAGCCGCGATCCGCAAAGACGCATTTGGGCCGGCTCAGCGGTCGGCCACGGACGCTTGATCGGCATGATCGCTTCGATCAAGGGAATCAGTTGCGTGACGTGATTGTGTGGCTAGGGGGCCGTCAGGAGGATTGCCGCGACTGGTGCACCGCTGGCGTCGGTGGGGTTCGGGCCGGTTCTTCGCCCGCTCCAACCGCACGAATTGACGAGGAGCCGGAGACCACGCGCGAGAAGTCGATCTGCCTTGCTGCGTGTAGTTTGATCAGTCGCAATGCGCGCAAGGCGTCCCGCACGCCAGCCGCTGCAAGCTGCTCACACCCGAGCCAGATCCATTTCCGCAGGAAGATCGCGCCGGCGAATACCCGTCTTCGGCACGAGCAGGATGCTCGTGAGCGCGGCTTGCGATCTCGATACCTGAAGCGACGGGGCTTGGTCGGCGGTAGAAGCGGCTCGATTAGTTTCCACAATCCGTTGTCGACGATTGACTTGCCCGTCTTCCTGATCCCGTTGTCAGCGCTTGGTTGACAGTGGAAGTCATATCTGAAAATTGAGCTTGCCCTGTTCGCCCGCTGATAATGACAATTTTGCGTAACTTGAAATTATTAATTGAACTGAGCCCGTTCATGAAGCGGAACAGATTCAATCGCGATCAATAATAATTCTCAAGCTGTAAATCTCTTCAGGTAAATATGCAATAACAGATTTATTGAGGTTGGGGTAGCATTTTGTGATTGGAGTGACGAAGAACAAAGGCTAAATAATTCATTTTCCTTGCTGTGTCCATACGAAATCTCATAGAGCAAAAAATTTTGAAAATAATGCTGATCGTGCTAATTTGAATGGGCTGCCATCATTCGATGGTGGCTCATTGGTTTCTTGATTTATCAAAGGAGCGGAAATGACTCTCAATGCTGAAGACATCAATTTGAATAAACAATACGTCAAGCTCCGGGAGGTGAACAAATCTTATCTGTAATGGAGAGTGAGGGATTTGGATGATTACTTGAATTCTCACGAGGGAAATTTGCATGAATTCGTGCAGGGTGCGAAAGACGGATCACTGATAGATATTCCTGCGTTCAATGAAAATAATGGTGGAGGGAAAAAGCAGTTCATCGCAAATAAATTCCACAAGGGCGCAACGTTCAAGCTCAGCGAGCTTGAATGGAGAATTCCGCTGTTTGGTTCCCTGTGCAGACGTATAGAGGGAACATTCGGTGGTGAAGCCGTCGCGAAAATATTCCTTACCCCGCCAAACACCAGTGGATTCTCGTCGCATTTTGATTCGGAGTCTGTCTTTGCTGCTCAGCTTTCCGGCACTAAGATATGGTCGACCTATCCAAGAATCGCGACCAACCCGCGTGCCTCAGTGGCACGGAAGCTCACTGCGAAGGAGATTTCACAGCCTGCCGAGCAGTTCGTTCTGGAGCCCGGTGATGTGCTGTATTTGCCAGCCGGGACGCCTCATCGAACGCAATGTGACGGCGCCATGTCGCTATACGTAAGTATTGGATTGACGCCGTGGACCGCAACGGATGTGATCAAATACATCGTCGACAGTTTGTCGCTCAAGGAACCGGCCCTGCCTGCGCCGCTGTTCCAGTCCGAACCCTACTGCGAGATCCTGCTCAACGAGGCCATCGACCGTGCCGCGACGGAACTGAAAAAAGTATCTGCCGGCAAAGCTTGGGCTCATTACATTCGCTCGGAAAATTCAGTTCGCCCACGTGTCAATGATCAGGCGTTTACCAATTACAGTTTCGCGCAGGACATTTCCGCGACATCGCTCGTTCGACGTAATCCGTGCAAGCTGGTTGAAATCGTCGAGAGTGAGAATGGAATAAGACTATATTTATCTGATTCGACGAGTGCCGCCCTTAATTTGCAGAAGCAACCATCTTACTTGGAACTTCCTGGATTCGTTAAGCAGGATCTGGAGGAACTGTGACATCGCGCAGGTTCCTGGCGCCCTCGACACGAAGTCGAAAATTATTCTCGTCAAAGAGCTCTTGAAACACGGAGTGCTAAGTGCAGAATAAATCTTTTCTTCCAGTTTTACTGGGTGACGTATTTGCCAATTTCGGATCATGGGTTGATTTTCTAGCGATTCTCACGCTGACGGCTTATCAGTTTCAGGCGTCGACGTACGATATGGCTGCACTCAGTACGGCGATGTTGGTTCCCGGAATAGTGCTTGCAAAGAGAATCGGCGGGATGTGCGATGCTTACAGTCCAAGGACGGTTCTCATCGTCAGCCTTATTGCGAGGATCGTGGCTACATTCATTATTATTTTCACGCGAAACTATTGGGCCTTCCTGGTGATTGTTCTGTTGCGGTCCTTCGCAAGCTCATTCGTTGTGCCTGCCGTCAATTCTCTCGTAAAACGCGTATCGACAGAGGACATTCTACAGAGGCGATTTTCACTGTTGAACGTGACGAACAATTTTGCAAAAATTTTTGCACCCATTGTCGGCACGGTAGCCAGTCAGATTTTAGGGGAAAGATTTGTTCTATTCGGTTCCATTGCACTAAGTTTAATTGGGGCGGCTTTCTTTGCATTGGCAGTCAATCCTTCCATCACAAACCAATCGATTGACTCAGGAAAATCATTGGAAAAGTTGACGTCCGTGTCGCCCATCGAATTACCGATTAATGCGATGTTGCCTTTGCTAATCTGCGTCGCGTTATATTCTGCGCTAGGCCAGATCGTCAACAATCAGATGCCCCTCATTCTGAAATCGTTGGGATACGGCAAGGACATGCTGGGTCTGTTGGTTTCATCAGCAGGAGCGGGGGGGATCGTGGGTGGAATGTTGCTGGCCAGCAAGAAAGCTGCCTTGGGATCGGGCGCGAGCGTTCAGCGCGTCGTTGTCCCCGGCATCGCGTCGGCAATGACCTTCATGATTATCGGTGTCGCGATACAGCACCCAGCACCGTTGAGTACCTATATTCTGTCTTTCGCATTCTTCACGACTGGCTTCTGCGGGTCCAATTTTGCGATTGCATCCAATATCTATCTCAGCCATCACTTTGGATTTGCAATCGGGCAGGCGAGCTCGATCCGGCAAGCCGTACAGTCGTTCATCAACCTGGTGGTGCCATTTGCTGGTGCATATCTTCTGAATCATCTAAAAATACACCAGGTATTTATATATGATGGCGCGATTATATCTGTGGCGTTTTTGGTAATTGCGGCTTATGTCAAAATGGCTCGCCAAAAATCTTCATATATTGCGTCGGAGGCAGGCCAATGAAAGATTCGAGCGATCGCCGTTCTAGCCCGCCAGTAATTTCCCGTTATTTTGGCGTTGATGCGCTGAAGATTCTGACTCTGCCGCAGGACGACTCGCGGAGGGCAACTCCATTCCATAACACACAAGTCCGGTGCTCAACCTCGCGCATATATCTGATGCCGGCAATGAAGTCCACGATTCGCTGCATGCCTAGCCAGATGGTTTTGACGCCAGGCTCGCCATCGCCTTTGTGCGCGAGGAAGCCGCCGAGCCTAGCGACGAGCCGTACCACTTCATTCAGTTGCGGTGGTTTATCGGGCGGGGTCTTCTTGTTGAGGATGAAGGCGGCCTTCCATTCATCGGGCTCAAACAGCAGTCCGGCATCAAGGTCCGGGCAAGTGCGGCCTAAGCGCATGAGACGAGCAATGCGCCACGCCACCACCATGAACACCGCCAGTGCCCGCTCGATGCGCTCGATCGCGCTCAGTTGCAGCGCCTCGACTCGGCAACCCTTCTTCAACTCATGAAAGAAGGTTTTCACCTCCCAGCGGGCGCGATACCAATCGATCAGCCGCGCAGCCTCGGCCAGATCCGGGCACGTCGCAATTGCTCAGCAAGCGCCATTCGATCGGCGTCACGCCGCTCGGCGTGTCTATCTCGCGCGCGACCAGGCAACTGATCGACACCACACCGCCCTGGGCATCGGGCAGATCGACCCGTCGACTCCATATTTGCTGATGAACTTCCCGCGCCTTCTGTCGCTGGCGACCAGGCAACGTGAATCGAATTTCACCGAGCGGCTAAGCTTGCGTGGCGTGATCCCAGAGTTTTTGATCCTCGGGCAACGCGCGATTGTGCTGGGCGAATCAGCCAGTCCGCCGGACAGCCGAGATCGTGCGCTCGGCGCATCAGCGCGATGATGTCCGACTCCCGGTCCGCAACGTACACCAACCGCGTGCCGGGCAGATCCGCCGCCTGCTCCGCTACGCGTTCGTATCCTTCAATCCAGCGTGTGCTTTCCCTCTCGCCGCCACGCACACCATCGGCGCCCTTGCGCTCACGCGCCCACATCCAGGCATTCAACACGCCCAACGGTTCACGCTGCGGCGTGACCGCGTCGGTCGCGTGAACGTACATGCCGCGCTGGGCTTCATACGACAATGGCCCCAGTCCGGCGATGTCCTGCCCGTTGAAGTTCAACTCCGTCGTATCATCCAGGCACAGCACCACGTCGCATGCCCGCATCCGCTCAGCCGAGCACTGCCAATGTGGTTCCATCACGCCGACCCAGTCCAGCTTGTCCTGCGCGAAAAACCGATAAGCCGCAGCCGTCTCGGCCCAGCCGCCACACGCCTGCGGAAGGCTCGCCATCGGATTCCCCGACAGCTTTCGGCCAGCAGGATCGCCCGCCGGTTCAGCCGCTTGTCGCCCAGATCGATACCCTTGAATTCCATTGCCGCCCAGCTCCCCGTTGCTTCTGCCATTCGTGCATCGCGCAAAAAGCAAGAGTAAACGGCAAGCCGCGCAAGTTTACAAGCCGCTCACGCCGACTTGTGTGTAATGGAATGCATTCAACCCGCACCCCTCGCCATCACTCATACCGCAGCGCCTCCGCCGGCGCGAACCCTCGCGCTGCGCCAATAAGCGGAAGGCGTCACGAACCGAATGTCGAGCGCGCAGCCGAGTACCACGCCCGTCACCTTGCCGCCGTGCATGAGCAGCCCTGGGCCTCGGCGTACGGCGCCGCGCGCTTGACCGACGGATTGCGCAGCGATTCATCGGCGGTTCGCATCCAGTCCGGCATCGTTCCCGTCGGCGAGAAGATCTCGACGTGCGCGAGCACCGACAGCATGCGGTCGCGCCCTTCGCTCCTGAACCCGTTCATGACGGACAGCACGATGATCAGCGCGGCCACGCCGGGCGCGATGCCCGCCATCGACACCGCGGCGATGAACGAAACGAAGCCGTTGCCTGTCGCGCGCTTGCCGGCGCATGTATCGCGCAGCCCGATCTGCCATTCGTACTCGCGTTTCAAGGGGTGTTCTCTGATGGAAGGACGGGCGAGCGGCATGCGTCGACAGTCGGCGGGGCCGAAGCGTACTCCGCGTGCATCAACAGCGGCGCCACGGAATTTTCAGCTCGACGCGGGAGCCGCCGCTGCGCGATGCGGCAACGTAGACGCCATCAGGCGTGATACTGTGATGACGCCATGCGCTATAGCGATCAGCCGGCGTAGCCAGGATCGGCACGAGTCGCTCACGGATACTGCTCGCAAATGAATGGTCTACCTTCGTCGCTTCCACGAGTCGGCAGCACCGAGTCGCTCTTTGCGGAGCCGCTCGCGTTTCTCGCACGAGCTCGCTCGCAGCACGGCGATGTCGTCGTCATGCGAGAGCGCGGCCCGATTTTCTCCCGCGCGAGCGATTGCAGCGGCGTGATAGCGGTATTCGGCGAGCATCGGCTTCGACAGATATTGACCGAGATAGACGATTTCGCGCTGCCGATGTCCGCGGCGGCGAAGTTGGCGTTGCCGAAAAATCTCGTCAACCTCAATCGCGGCTTGCACAGCATGCGCGAGCCGGAGCATGGCCGGCACAAGCGCCTCCTGACGGGAACGATCAATCGCGAGCTGTTCGACGCGCATCGAAACGGGATACGAGCGGCGTTGGATCGGCTGGGCGAAAGGCTGAAGGAAGACGGCCGGATTGCCGTGGTCAGCCGGATGCGCGAGCTGACCTCGGAGATGGCGTCGCATGTCTTTCTTGGGCCGCGGTGCCATGAAGAGGATGCCGAACTGGCTTTTCTATTAAGCGCTTATTTTACTTTGAGGCGCGAGGCGTCTTCGCTGAACGCGCGCGATCCTCATGTATACCGGGCCGAGCTGATCGGCGTCGGGCAGCAACTCGATCGCACGTTGCGGGAGCGCATCAGACGGTATCGGAATGGTCCCGCCGACGATCGGGCGGGGCTGCTGCGACGTCTGGCAACGGCTGGCCTGCCGGGTTCGCCCGCGCTTTCCGAGGACGAGATAGTCGGCCATGCCAACGTCATGTTCGTGTCGAGCACCGAGCCCGTCGCGATATCGCTGACATGGCTGCTGCTCGTTCTGTCGCAGTTGCCCGGCCTGAGACGCGCCCTGCGCGCGGAGATCGCCGGCCGCGCATCGTCGCCGACATCGCCGGGCGGCGCGCCATTGCTCGAGAACGTCGTCAACGAGACGCTCCGGCTCCTGACACCCAACGCGTTGATGGTCCGCGCGACGACGCGCGCGGTATCGCTGCAGGGCGTCGCGCTTCCGGCGCATTGCGAGATCGTCGTGTGTCCGTTCCTCGCGCATCGCGAAGCCGGGCCGTTTCCGGACCCGCTCGCATTCTCGCCGTCCCGGTGGGAGACGGCCAGGCCGTCTCCGTACGAGTATTTTCCGTTCGGCGCCGGCGGTCACTTCTGCGCGGGGCGAAATCTCGCGCTATTGCTGATTCGCGAAGTGCTCTCGACACTGCTGTTGCGCTTCGATTTCGTTTTGGATGGCGAACAGTCCATCGACTGGCGCATTCATATCATGCTGATGCCGACCGGTGACCCGACGCTCATCGCGCATCCCGCCGATGAACGCCGTGACACGCCATCGCCGAAATGGCGCGGGCCGGCAACCGACCTGTTCCATTTCGCGCCGGGGCTTTCTTGACATTTACTAGGGCGCGTCCTTTAATCAGAAGCAAATCGGCATGCATGCCCATCGGGATTTTTCCAGTCATTGATCCGCATCGCGCTTTCCAAGGGTTATTCCACGCTCACACGCTAAGCGGCGCGTTCCGCCTACAACACAGGAACAATCATGGCTACGAAACCCAAAAAAACAAAGGGCGTTTCTGTTTCCATCGAAGGGAAGCTGCCCAAGATGACCCTGGAAATGCCGGTGGATGCGAGAAAGATCAAGGCCATCCAGAAATGCCTTGAAAACGGCAAGCTGACCATCACGGTGAGCAAGGTGGATCTCGCCGGCGGCCGCATGGGCGAGGGCTACCTGTACGACTGATTTCGGAGGGAAGCCGCGTTGCCGAACGTCATGCGTCTGGCGCGCGGTCACGCAATAGCGGGCGACAAACTCCGAGCTTCGGCAGTTCGACCTCAAAGGCGCGGGAAGCCTATGAAAGCTTTCGATCGCGACGCTTCGATGCCTTGGATCGGTCTGGCGTATGGGCCCGGAATGGCGGAATTCGCCGCACGGAATGCGCATCTCGTCGATTACATCGAAGTGCCGTTCGAGCAATTGCGATTCTCGCCGGCGGTCGCCGAGCTTCAGCAAACCATTCCGTTCGTTCTGCACTGCGCCAGCTTGTCCATTGCGGGATTCGTGCCGCCGGACGCTTCGACTGTCGACGCAATCGAACGCACGGCCTTGCAAACCGGCACGCCTTGGATAGGCGAACATCTCGCGTACATCTCGGCCGATCCCATTGGCGAAGAGCTGGGTGGGGCCGGCGAGCCCACGTCGTTGTCGTATACGTTGTGCCCTCAGTTGAGCGACGAGACGGTGCGGCGCGTCGTCGACAATCTCGCTGCGCTTCGTCCGCATTTTCCGGTTCCGCTGATCGTGGAAAATTCGCCTCAATACTTTCCCATACCGGGCAGCACGATGGGAATGGCGGACTTCATTCGTGCGATCGCGCAACGGTGCGACGCCGGTTTGCTCCTCGACCTGAGCCACTTTCTGATCACGGCTTACAACACGGGCGCCGATGTGCATCGGGAATTCGCCCGGCTTCCGCTGGAGCGCGTGGTCGAAGTCCACCTGTCCGGCATGAGCGTGCAGTCCGGCACGGCCTGGGACGACCACTCGCTGCCGGCGTCGCCGATCCTGTTCGAACTTCTCGAGCGCCTGCTCACCGTGACGCGGCCGCGAGCGCTGACCTTCGAATACAACTGGTCGCCATACTTCCCGCTGTCCGTCCTGACGGCCCATATCGAGCGCGCACGCGAGTTGATGGGGCTCGCATGAACGCAAGGCAAATACACGCCCTGATCGCCGCCAGCGCCAGCAACCCGCAGCTCATCGCGCGTTGGCGGCAGCGTCCGGATCTGTTGCGCACCGCGGGAATCGAGCCGGACCAGCTCGATTTGCGCGTATTGGAAAATTTCGTCGGGTTGAGCCTGAAGGTGCGTCACAACGGCCTGCGCGGGGATTTTCCGCTGAGTTTCAGACTGCTGAGCGTAACCGGCCTCGAGATCGAGGTATTCGCCGCGTATGCGTCGAACTGCGCGCAAAGCGGCCATGCATTCGCCGCCACGCCGCGGGAGCGCGCGCGCGATCTGATTGCGTTTCTTGACAGATGGCTGGATCCCGCGCAACGAAATCACGCTCTGCTGTGGGACATCCTTCGCCACGAATATGCGCTTTCGTGCCTGCGGCAAGAAAGCGCCGCACCGCTTCCCGCCGCTGGCCTCGTCATTCGTTATCGGGCACGCGCGACGGGCGGCAGCATCCCGATGCTCAACGGCGCCGTCGCCCAGCACGTGATGCATTGCGATCCGGAGCGCCTGGCGGCGGTGTTGCGCCGGAAGGTGCCGGCGCTCGACACGGTGCCCGCCGCCGACACGTACTGCTGCTATTGGCGCTCCGCCGAAACGGGCGAAATCCGGTTTCTGCGGGTCGATGCGCTGGGCTACTTCGCAATCGAAGCGATCGACGGCAGACGATCCGCCGCCGACATCTGCGATCGGCTGCTCGGCGATCGTCGTCTGCTGCCGCAGTTCTTGAGGTCGCTCGACCAACTGGCCGGAATCGGGCTCGTGCGATTCGAGAGGCCGCCCGGAAGCGTCGCGGCATGAAATTGCTGCTCGTCGACAATCTCGTCATGCCGGAAGAGGGCTCGCTCGCCTATCTCGACGTGCATCCGCATCTCGGGCTGCTCGCGCTGGCCGCGGTCGCCGAGGCCGATGGCCATCGCGTGCAGATCTACGATCCGAAGCGACTGATCAGGGACGGCACGCTGGCTTACGATGCAACGCTTTACGAGCGGGCGAGCGACGCCGTGCTCGCCGAGCGTCCGGACGTGGTCGGCTTCACGGCGCTCGGCTGCAGTTTCCTGTTTGCCCTCAATGTCGCGGCGCTGCTGAAGCGGCGCGAGCCCGACTTGCCCGTTTTGCTCGGCGGGCCGCACGCGACGATGCTGCACCGGCAGATCCTCGAGCGATTCCCGCAGTTCGACGTCGTCGTCCGCTACGAAGCGGATGAAATCCTCCCCGCCGTGCTCGATTGCCTCGAGCGACGGACATTCGACGTGATCCCCGGATTGAGCTGGCGCGCCACGGGCCGCGGTTCGCTGTTGCGATTCACCGACGGCAAGCCCAAGGTCGAGAATCTGGACTTGCTGCCGATCGCGTCCTACGACCATTATCCGATCGCCGAATTGGGCCTCTCGATGCTGCGCATCGAGGCCGGCCGCGGGTGTCCGTTCGCGTGCACATTTTGTTCGACAGCCGGCTTCTTTCAACGCAGCTTCCGCATCAAATCGGCCGAGCGCCTGGTTCGCGAACTGGACATCCTTCACCGGCGTTATCGCGTGTCGGACTTCAAGCTCGACCACGACATGTTCACCGTGAACCGCCACAAGGTGATGGAGTTTTGCGAGGCGGTCGCCGGGCGCGGCTATCGGTGGCGCGCGTCGGCGCGGATCGACTGCGTCGACGAAGCATTGTTGAAGAAGATGGCCGACGCGGGCTGCGTGAATCTTTATTTCGGCGTGGAGACTGGCTCCGCGCGCATGCAGAAAATCTGCCAGAAGCGACTGGACTTGCAACGGGTCGAGCCCATTCTGGCGGCGGCGGATTCGTTAGGAATCGAGACGACTGCTTCGTTCATTACCGGATATCCCCAGGAAACCGGGCAAGACCGGGACGACACGCTGGACATGATCGGGCGCTGCGCTCGACGGCCGTCCTGCCTCACGCAATTGCACATGCTCGCGCCGGAGCCCGGCACGCCGCTGTTCGACGAGCGCGGGGCGGAAATCGCCTACGATGGCTATGGCGGGCCTTACAACACGCGCCTGCTGAGTTCGTCGGACGAGCGCGAGGTGCTCGACCATCCCGAGATATTCCAAACCTACTATTACTACCCCGCCGCGCTGCCGCGTGCGGAATGCATCTTTGTGGTCGAGGCGGCGGATTTGCTGCGCCGGGTCGGGCCGGTCATCTTCGCATACGCATTGCGGGAATTCGGCGGGCGGCTGAGCCGGCTGATATCGGAGTGGCGGCACTTCGCCAACGAAACGTCGCCCGGCGCGGCTCCGGATGCGGCGGGGCTGGAAGCCTTCGTCGCCGCGCGATTCGGCGGCGGCCATCACCTGCATTCGCTTTTCCGTTATGCGTTGCGGCTGTATGCGGCGCGCGCTCCGGCGGACGTCGTCGCCGAAGGGCCTTATGAGGCGGACCAGCCTTGCATACTGGCCGAAAACGTCGGCCTGCTGGAGGACATTCACAATTGCGAAGTATTGGTCGACCGCATCCGGCGATCGAACGAAGCTTCGCCGATGCTCGGCGACGCGGATGTCGGCGGGCTCGGAACCTATATCGTTCAAGGTCACGGCGAAGCCGCCACCGGCTATTGGGTGGAGTCCGGCATCGCGACGATTCTCGATCTGTTCAGATCGCCCCGTTCGTGCCGCGCCGTTGCGCAATGGCTGGCCGATGTCACCAGCAATGACGGCATAGACGCTTCGATCTTCGAGCCGCTGCTGCGCAGGGGCATCCTGGTCTCGGCCCGTTGACTCCATTTCGTCCATGGTGCGCCGGAAACTCGAACGCTGGTCCGCGCTGGATCTCGCAGAGGGCCTTCAACTGGCGCATGCCGTGGCCGCGCTGCAAGTGCTCGGCGTTCTGGACGCGATGAAGGAACCGGTGACGGCGCAAACGCTGAGCGACGGCCACGATCTCGATCCCGAGTTGTTGCGAGGCGTCCTCGAATACGCGGCATCGAGAACGAATCTGGTCTGCAAGACGGACCGCGGATTCACGATTTCCGAGCACTACACGGCGCAGGCGCGTTTCCTGCTGAACCTGTATGCCGGCGCTTACGCCGATAACGCTTCACGGCTGGCGACGCTGCTCCGGAGGCCGGCGCTGGCCGGCTCCATGATCGACCTCGTCGCGCACGCGCGCGCCTTCGACGCGAGCGAGGCCGGCGGAGGGGCACTGGCCGCGATCGTCAGCCAATTGCGTCTCAATCACGTGCTGGATCTGGGATGTGGCGCCGGCGCGCTGCTGCGCGAGTTGGCAGCGGGCGATTGCGAATTCGTCGGCTGGGGATTGGATCGCAATCCCTCGATGTGCAGGGCGGCTCGGGTTCGAGCGCGGCAAGCGGGGCTCGCCACGCGCGTGAAGGTGTTCCATGGCGACGGCAGGAATCCGGGGGCGTCGATCCCGCCGCGCGTGGTGGCGCGCGTGCAGAACGTCGTCGCGAGCCAGTTCGTCAACGAGATGTTTCGCGGCGGCACATCGCGGGTGGAAACGTGGCTTAGGCGCATGCGGCGCCTGTTGCCCGGGCGCATGCTCGTGATATCGGACTACTACGGTCGCCTCGGCCACGGCTTTCGAACGATGCACCGCGAGACGCTGCTGCACGACTATGTGCAGCTCATATCGGGGCAGGGCGTGCCGCCGCCCGATTCCGACGCGTGGTTGGCCGTTTATCGAGCTGCCGGCTGCCGGCCTCTGCACGTGATCGAAGACCGGACGGCGACGACACGCTTCGTTCACCTGGTGGGGCTGTAGGAGCGGGGCCGTTGCCGCCCGCCGAATGCGCCCGCGCCGGATGCGGCGCGAAGCACTTGCGCGGTCGGCCCGTCGTCGCGTCGCGGCCGTGAACGCCGGGCCGGGCGCAGAGCGTGTTGTCAACGGCGTGCTTCGGGATTCGCGATGCGCTCGCGATCGCGCGTCTCGTCGCACGCGCGCTGCGCCCCGTGCTTTCTCAGCGCGCGAGCGCGGCAAACCGGATCTTTCACGTCACCGCAACTGCACCGCCGCAAGGAACAGCACCATGCTGCCGATCGCGCCGTCGAGCACGCGCCACGCGAGCGCGCGCTTGAACCACGGCGCGAGCAATCGCGCGCCGTATCCGAGCGCGACGAACCACACCGCGCTGACGGCCATCGCGCCGATCGCGAACGCGCTGCGTGCGCCTTCCGGCTCGCGCGCGCCGGCCGTGCCGATCAGCAGGAACGTGTCCAGATAAACGTGCGGGTTGAGCCACGTGAATGCGAGCGTCATCAGCACGATCGTCCAGGCGCGCTGCGCGGGCGGCGCGACAGCCCCGCCCGTCGCGTCGAGCGTCTCGTGTCCGGGCTTGAATGCGCGGCGCAGTGCGCTCAGGCCGAACCACGCGAGATACGCTAGGCCGACATACAGCACCGCGTGGACGAAGGTCGGATAGCGCTCGACGAGCACCGACGCGCCGCCGACGCCCGCGCCGATCAGCAGCATGTCCGACAGCGTGCAGAGCAGCACGATCTTGCCGACGTGCGAGCGCATGATCCCCTGCCGGAGGATGAACGCGTTCTGCGCGCCGATGGTGACGATGAGCGATGCGCACAGCATCGCGCCGTGAGAGAAAGCGATCCAGTTCATGTTCGTTGCGGCTTCGGGCGGTGGACTAACGGAGCGGGAGGCGCTAGTCTGCGATGATCGCTTGAATCAGAAAAGCTAAATCATCTAATGCTGATTAAGGAAAACTGATGCTCGACTACGCGTTGCTCGATGCGCTTGCCGAAGTGATCCGTCACGGCTCGTTCGAACGGGCGGCAAAAGCGCTCAACGTGTCGCCTTCGGCGGTGTCGCAGCGCGTGAAGCTGCTGGAGGAGCGGGTGGGCAGCGTGCTCGTGAAGCGCGGGCAGCCGTGCGTCGCGACGACGTCGGGCGCGCTGCTGTGCCGCCACACCGAGCGGGTGCGCATGCTGGAGGCCGAGCTGTCCGGGCATATGCCCGCGTTTGCGGGCGCGGAAGCGGGGGCGTGGCCGACGCTGCGCGTCGCCGTCAACGATGACAGCGTCGCGACCTGGTTCGTCGACGCGGTCGGCCCGTTCTGCGCGGAAAGCGGCACGTTGCTCGATCTCGTGATCGACGATCAGGACTACACCGCGGAGCGGATTCGCGACGGCAGCGTGCAGGGCGCGGTGACGGCGCTCGCGGAGCCGATCCAGGGCTGCCGCTCGACGCGTCTCGGCCGGATGCGCTATCACGCGGTATGCTCGCCCGCGTTCCACGCGCGCTATTTCGGCAACGGCGTCAACCGCGACGCGCTGCGGCGCGCGCCATGCGTGATGTTCAATCCGAAGGACAGCCTGCAGGCGCGCTTCATCCGGCGCGTGACGCGCGTCGATCTCGATCCGCCGCAGCACTGGATTCCGCACGTCGCGGGCTATCTGCGCGCGTGCGAGGCGGGGCTCGGCTGGGGCATGTGTCCGGAGCGGATGGTCGAGCGCCAGATCGCCGCGGGCGAGCTCGTCGATTTGTCGGACGGAAGGAGCATCGACGTCGAGCTCTATTGGCAGAGCTGGCGATTGTCGATCGGCTGGCTGGACGAGTTCAGCGCGGCGCTCAAGGCGAGCGCCGCGCAGTATCTCGATTGATCAGTGGATTCGGCGAAGGGAAAGGGCGGACGCTTCGTGCCCGGTTACAGCCGGTGCAGGCCGTCGAAATCGACGATGCGGACCATCCGGCCGTGCATCTCGATCAGGCCGCGCTTGTGGAATTTCGACAGCGTGCGGCTGACCGTCTCGAGCGTCATGCCGAGATAGCTGCCGATGTCCTCGCGCGTCATCCGCAGGTTGAATTCGTTCGGCGAATAGCCGCGCTTCATGTAACGCGACGACACGTCGAGCAGGAACGCCGCGACGCGCTCCTCGGCGTTCAGCGAGCCGAGCACCATCGTCTGCGACGTCTCGCGGACGATCTGCTCGCTCATCAGCTTGTGCATCCGCAACTGCATCGTGCCCGCTTCCGAGCACAGCGTTTTCAGCGCGCTGTATGGAATCACGCAGACCGAGCTGTCTTCGAGCGCGACTGCGGTGCGCGGATGCGCGTCGTCGCAGATGCCGTCGAGGCCGAGCGCCTCGCCCGCGAGATGCAGGCCGGTGACCTGCTCGCGGCCGTCGTGGCGCGTCGCGATGGTCTTCAGCGATCCTGAGCGCACCGCGTACAGGCTGTCGAACGTGTCGCCCTCGCGGAACAGCGTTTCGCCGCGGCGGACCGGGCGGGCGGTGCAGATCACGGATTCGAGGCGCGCGAGCGCCTCCGGCGCGAGCCCCTGAGGCATGCAGAGATGACGCATCGCGCACGTCGAGCAGTGCGCGGCCTGACGCGGCGCCCACGTGCTGGAGGCATGGACGGGAGCCGCGGCGGCGGCAGGTCGGGCGACGGGCGTAAGCATGATGGATGGCTCTGAGGTTGAATCGGTAAAGCCATTGTCCCATCGTGGACTAAGCCTGTTTAGCGACAAAACGCCGCGACTCCCCGTGCGATTTCCTTGTTCGGCCGCAACGCGCGGTTGCGGCGAAACATCGCAGCCATTGCGTTTGGTCAGCTTTCCCGATCTTCCGGGTGCGCGGCGGCCGGGATCAACAGCACGGGCAGCGCCGAATGGCGCACGCACTGTTCGGCGACGCTGCCGAGCACGAGCCGTTTGAAACCGCGCCGGCCGTGCGTGCCGAGCACGAGCAGATCCGCGCCGAACGCTTTCGCGCCTTCGACGATGAGCGACGGCACGTCGGCGAGCGACGTCGCCTCGCCGACTTTCAGCGCGCCTCGCACGCCGGCCGCCTGCATTTTCTCCGCGAATTCCTTCGCGAGCTCGTTGCCCTGCTGGAGGAGCTGCGTGCGCAGGATCGACGGATCGTAGCCGGGCACGTTGTAATAGATCGCGGCGTTTTCCACGACGTAGAAGGGCTGCAGTTCCGCGCCGCTCGTCCTGGCGATGTCGAGCGCCGCGTCGAATGCGTGGCGTGCCGTTTCGCTGCCGTCGACTGCGACAAGAATGCGCTGATACATGATGTCTCCGTGGTGCAGTTGAGAAAAGATCGGCCGTTCGGCCGGTCGAGTTTGACGACGTCTTTTTACAAAGTAAACGATTACTGACCGAGGTGCGGCGAACTGACGCGGCGGAGTAAACGCGGCGCCGCATTTTTCCGGATTCGATCCGGCGCCGTCGATTTTTCGCGCGCGACCGGCATGCCGGCTGGGTCGATCGACACCGCGCGCCGCGATGCCGTAATAGACTTGACCAGCTTGCCTACCGGCCGGCGCGGGCCGACGCTGGTTCGAAGCACATCGGGCGGGGGCGCCCGCTGCGCTCCGCGGGTCCGTTTCGCTCGACCGGAGAAGGAGGAGACATATGCCGTATGTTGCGCTCGAGGTGCTGACCGAGGACGCCAACCGGTACTCGCTGCCGGACCTGATCGGCGTTGGCGGCGCTTCGCCCGATGTGCCGCACGTGTGCGAAATGCTGTTCGCAGACGTGCAATGGCCGACGATCCAGGCCTATCTCGATCGGCAGGAGCTGCCTTACAAGTTTGCGATGCCGAGTACGGGGCGCAGGGTGGGACGGAACAACCCGTGTTGGTGAGCGTGACCGCTTTTTCGAAAGCGATGATCGCCAAACGCGCGCGGGGCCGCGATCCGCTGCCGGCGCTCGTGTCGCGCGGCGGTTCGAACGCATCGAGACGTCGATCCTCAAGGGCCTGCCGCATCCTCTTCTCATCGCGACAAAGAAGCGAGCCGACGCATCGCACTGTTGCTTGCCACGGGCGTTCGCGTGCACGTCCGTTCGCCGGTCGTTCGCCAGTCGGCCGAGCAGCGCGCCGCCTCGTCTGGCACGATAATGCGATTCACGTGTGCCGGATCGGCGCGGCGCATCGAGCCGCCCGATCGTCCCGAACGTCCTGAATCGTCGGCCGGCGGCTCCCGCAGCGGCCCGCGCGCGCCGCCCGCGGCAAACTTTCCAATCCGGAGGAAGCATGCAGATCACTGGGGAGATGTTGATTGGCTCGGCCGCGGTGCGCGGCACCGAAGGCACGATGCGCGCTTGCGATCCGGCGCGAGGTATCGAGCTCGAGCCGGCGTTCGGCGCGGGCGGCGCGGGCGATGTCGACCGCGCGTGCCGCCTCGCGAACGCCGCGTTCGATTCGTTTCGCCAGACGCCGCTCGAGACGCGCGCGCGTTTTCTCGAGGCGGTGGCCGAGCGCATCGTAGGGCTTGGCGATCGATTGATCGAGCGCGCGCACGCGGAATCGGCGTTGCCCGTCACCCGCCTCGAAGGCGAGCTTGCGCGCACGGTCGGCCAGCTCAGGCTGTTCGCGTCGGTCGTGCGCGACGGCCGCTGGCTGAATGCGACGCTCGATTCCGCACTGCCCGAGCGCAAGCCGGTCCCGCGCGCCGATCTGCGCTTGCAGAAAATTCCGGTCGGCCCCGTCGCGGTGTTCGGCGCGAGCAACTTTCCACTCGCGTTCTCGGTGGCGGGCGGCGATACCGCGTCGGCGTTCGCGGCCGGCTGCCCGGTCGTCGCGAAGGCGCATCCCGCGCATCTCGGCACGTCGGAACTCGTCGGACGCGCGATCCGGCAGGCGGTTGCCGATTGCGGACTGCACGAAGGCGTGTTCTCGCTCGTCGTCGGCGCAGGCAACGCGATCGGCGAGGCGCTTGTCGCGCATCCGGCGATCCAGGCGGCCGGCTTCACCGGCTCGCGCGCGGGCGGCATCGCGCTGATGGGCATCGCCGCGCGGCGGCGCGAGCCGATTCCGGTCTTCGCGGAAATGAGCAGCATCAATCCGTTCTTCGTGTTGCCCGGCGCGTTGCGCGCGCGCGGCGCGAAGATCGCGCAAGGCTTCGTCGAATCGTTGACGCTCGGCGTCGGGCAGTTCTGCACGAACCCGGGGCTCGTCGTCGCGCTCGAAGGGCCCGACCTGAAGGCGTTCGTCGATGCGGCCGCGCAGGCGCTCGCGCAAAAGGGCGCGCAGACGATGCTGACGTCGGACATCGCGTCGTCGTACGAGAGCGCGGTCGCGGCGCGTCGTGCGGCGGCCGGCGTCAGCGAGGTCGCGCAAGGCGCGCGCAGCGACGCGCGGAACGCCGCGTTGCCCACGCTTTTCACGACGACGCAGACGCAATTCGTCCAGGACCCGCAGCTCGAAGCCGAGATCTTCGGGCCGACGTCGCTCGTCGTCGCGTGCCGCGACATCGGCGAGATGATCGCGCTTGCCGAGCACGTCGAAGGGCAACTGAGCGCGACGCTGCATCTCGAAGACGACGATGTCGATCTGGCGCGCAAACTGCTGCCGACGCTCGAGCGCCGCGCGGGCCGCATCGTCGCGAACGGCTATCCGACGGGCGTCGAGGTCGCGCACGCGATGGTGCACGGCGGGCCGTTTCCGGCGACGTCGGATTCGCGCAGCACGTCGGTCGGCGCGCTGGCGATCGAGCGCTTCCTGCGGCCCGTCTGCTATCAGGACCTGCCCGCGGCGCTGCTGCCCGACGCGCTCGCCGACGCGAATCCGCTCGGCCTCTGGCGCCTGCGCGACGGCCGGCTCGGCCAGGCGTGAGCGCGATGAACGAGATCGGCTCGCGACGTTATCCCGACCCCGCGGTGCGCGTGCTCGATCCGCGCTTCGGCGCGCTGCGGCTGGCGTCGGCATCCGTCGAATGTCTGTTTCAAGGTGCGCGCTGGTCCGAAGGGCCGGTGTGGTTCGGCGACGGCCGCTATTTGCTGTGGAGCGACATTCCGAACAATCGGATGCTGCGTTGGGACGAGCAGAGCGGCACGGTCGGCGTGTTTCGCCAGCCGTCGAACAACGCGAACGGCAACACGCGCGATCGCACAGGGCGGCTCGTCACATGCGAGCACCTGACGCGCCGCGTCACGCGCACCGAATACGACGGATCGATCACCGTGCTCGCCGAGCGTTGCGCGGGCAAGCGCTTCAATTCGCCGAACGACGTGATCGTGAAGTCCGACGGCTCGATCTGGTTCAGCGATCCGGATTTCGGCATCCAGAGCTTTTACGAAGGCGAGAAGCAGGAGTCCGAAGTGCCGGAGCGCGTCTATCGGATCGACCCGCACACGGGCGCGGCCGAAGTCGCCGTCGACGGCGTGCTCGGGCCGAACGGTCTCGCGTTTTCGCCGGACGAATCGGTGCTCTATGTCGTCGAATCGAAGGGGCGGCCGCGCACGATCCGGGCGTACGACGTCGCGGCCGACGGCAAGACGCTACGCAACGAACGCGTGCTGATCGACGCGGGGCAGGGCACGCCGGACGGCTTTCGAATCGACGTGAACGGCAACCTCTGGTGCGGCTGGGGAATGGGCACCGACGAGCTCGACGGCGTGCGCGTATTCACGCCCGAAGGCGTTGCGATCGGGCACATCGCGCTGCCCGAGCGTTGCGCGAACGTCTGCTTCGGCGGGCGGCACAGGAACCGGCTGTTCATGGCGGCGAGTCATGGCTTGTATTCGCTGTACGTGAACGTGCAAGGGGTGTCGGGCGGGTGAGCGCGAGTGCGTATCGACGTCGACGGATATCGACGTTGGTACCGGTACCGATTTCGCATGCGGCGTGAGGACCGATGGCGTTGCATCGATGCCGCGGCGAGCCGCGCGACGATCGCGCGGCTTGCGTATTCAAACGCCCGAATCAAACGCTTGGCCGGGTCAGACACGTAGGCGCACGAACGTCTTGATGGGCGACTGCAAACGCGGCCGAGCTGCCGTGCGGAAACTGTGCGGCGATAACGATCGCTCGCGGCACGAACCGCCGCCGCGTCGGTACGCGCGTGCCGACGACGTCAAGCCGCCATCACATCGGCATCGACATCGGCTTCAACGCGAAACCGGCGCGAGCTCGACGATGCGCCCCGGCCGGCGCGGCGGATGATAAGACGACGGGAACTCGTCGTCCGCGCGCGCATCGCGTGACGCGGCGGCGTCGAACCCTTTGTCGACGACCGTGTAGCCCGCCCGCAGCGCGAACTGCGGACGATTGCCGCCGGGCCGGCTGTCGAAACCGGCGAAGCCGTCGGGCGTCTCGGGCATCGCATTGTCGAGCGACGCGTTGCTCGTCGTGATCTGGTCAGGAGAAATCGGCCCGCCGCTCGCGATGCGGGCGGCTTCGCGGTTCTTGCCATCGGTGTCGACGGTGCTGTCGTGCGTCGCGTCGTTGTACAGCTCGGCGCTGCGCGGATGCGCGCGGCCGCCATCGGCGGGCGTCTTGCGTTCGAACGGATTCATCGCTGTCATCCCGGCGGCGCGACGCCCGGACCTTCGAAGAGCCGTTCCGGGCAACACGGAAAAGGATGCGCGTGCGAGCGCCGCTGCCGCACCGCGCGTCGCGCTTTCCAAATAATTATTTCAGCTAGAAGACGCGTTTCCTACAGAGTATGATTCTTTTCCGACAAGCGGTGCGCGACATTCGGCGCACCCGCTTCCACCCGCATCGGGCGCCGCGGCATCCTTAACGGACGGGTAGCGAAGAAGAAGGTAAAGGGACTTAAGGTGGGCGGACTTATGCACTCTACGACTACTGCATTCACGCATCGTGGGTATCTGTTGAACTGCGCGCCGGCGCGCGCGAGCGACGGCTCCTTCCAGCCCTACGTCGTCATCTCGCGATCGAGCGACGGCGAACTGGTTGCGAATCGCTTCTTTCCCTCCGATCTGCATTTCAACGACGAAGACGCGGCGATCGCGCATGCGCGCGATTGGGCCGTCCGATGGATCGACGCGAGCAGTCTCACCATTTAGGACGGCGCGGCGACGCGCACTCCGCTGACACGGCAAAAACGCGGTAATCTTGCGGAACCCGTCACTTTTATCAGGCGGCCGTATGCGCAAGCGCGGCCGTGCGTTTTTGCCTATGTCGAAATCCGCCCGAAACTGGGGCCTCGAACAGATCGTCGCCGACCTGCGTGAATCGCGCGAGAAGCTGCACCGCACGCGCCATCCGCGAGGCATTCGCGAGTTGCCGTCGCGCGATGCGATCTGCACGATCGTGTCGGGCTTGCGCGCGTCGATGTTCCCGACGCATTACGGCGCGCCCGATCTGACCGACGAGACCGTCGACTACTACGTCGGCCATACGCTCGAAAGCACGCTGCGCCTGCTCGCCGAGCAGATTCGCCGCGCGCTGCGGTTCCTGCCCGAGCACGCGGAGACGCCGCTTGCCGTGCTCGACGAACGCGCGTTCGAGATCGCGCGCGAGTTCGGCACGCAGTTGCCCCGCATCCGCGCGCTCCTCGTCAGCGACATCCAGGCCGCATACACCGGCGATCCGGCCGCGCAGCACATCACCGAAATCCTGCTCTGCTATCCGGGCGTGCTCGCGATGATGCACCACCGGCTTGCCCATGCGCTGTATCGGCTCGGCGTGCCGCTGCTCGCGCGCTTCATCAACGAGATCGCGCATTCGGCGACGGGCATCGACATCCATCCGGGCGCGCAAATCGGCTCGAGCTTCTTCATCGACCACGGCACGGGCGTCGTGATTGGCGAGACCGCGATCATCGGCGAGCGCGTGCGCGTCTATCAGGCGGTCACGCTCGGCGCGAAGAGCTTTCCCGCCGACGGCGACGGGATGCTCGTCAAGGGCAACGCGCGGCATCCGGTCGTCGAGGACGATGTGGTCATCTATGCGGGCGCGACGATCCTCGGCCGCGTGACGATCGGCAAGGGCTCGGTGATCGGCGGCAACGTGTGGCTCACGCACAGCGTGCCGCCCGGCAGCAGCGTCGCGCAGGGGAAGATTCGCGAGAGCGACAAGGATCAGGCCGAGAAGGACTGAGCGGGCGGCGCGGTTGCCGCTTGCCGCCGTCGCACCGAATCAATGCTTGCCGGCCGGCGACCGGTGCTTGTACAGCACGTCCTGATCGACGCGGATCAGATTCTGTCCCGCGTCGACGACGAAATCGGCGCCGTTGTACGCAGGCCCCGTCAACAGCAGGATCGCGTCCGCGACGTCGTTCGGTCCGGCGATCCGCGCAAGCGGCGTCGATGCGCGGCTCGCGTGCTCGAAATCGGCGGGCGTCTGATCGTCGCTCGGCAGCATCAATCCAGGAAACACCGCGTTCACGCGCAGCACCGGGCTCGCCGACAGCGCGAGCATCTGCGTGAGATTGCCGAGCGCCGCTTTCGCGACCGTGTAGCTGAAGTGGTCGCGATGGAAGTTTTCCTTGATCTTCTGATCGACGACGTTGATCACGACGCCCTGCGCGAGCGCCGCCTTCGCACGCTCGTAGTACGCGCGCGTCAGCAGGACCGGTGCGCGGCAGTTGATCGCCCACGCGTTGTCGAATGCGGCGAGATCGAAGCTCGGCAGATGGTCCTGCCAGAACACGGACGCGTTGTTCACGAGCACGTCGAGACGGCCGAAGCGCGCGTAGACCGCATCGACGAGCTGCGTGATCGCCTCCGCGTGCGCGAGGTCCGCCTGCAGCGCGACGGCTTCGCCGCCCGACGATTCGATCTCGCGCACGACCGCCTGCGCGGCGTCGGCCGAGCGGTCGTAGTGCACCGCTACGCGATAGCCGCGCGCGGCGAAGCGCAACGCGAACGCCCGGCCCGCGCGCCGCGCGGCGCCCGTCACGAGCACGACGGGCGGGGTGGCTGATTTCATGCTCGGCTGCATTTACGTATTCGTCAGGTTGACCGAGGAAGGGTTCGCGACGATCGACAGGAATTCGCGGCGCGTCGTCGGATCGGAGCGGAACGTGCCGAGCATCCGCGACGTCACCATCTCGACGCCGGGCTTGTGGATGCCGCGCGTCGAGATGCACTGGTGCGCGGCCTCGAGAATCACGCCGACGCCTTTCGGCTGCAGCACGTCGAACAGCGTGTCGGCGATCTGCACCGTCATCTTTTCCTGGATCTGCAGGCGCTTCGCGAACGCATCGACGAGACGCGCGAGCTTCGAGATGCCGACGACGCGATGATTCGGCAGATACGCGACGTGCGCGCGGCCGATGATCGGCACCATATGATGCTCGCAATAGCTTTCGAAGCGGATATCCTTCAGCACGATCATCTCGTCGTAGCCGTCGACTTCGCTGAACGTGCGCGCAAGAATGTCGCGCGGCTCGAGCGCGTAGCCGACGAAGAATTCTTCGTATGCGCGGACGACGCGCGCCGGCGTGTCGACGAGACCTTCGCGTTCCGGATCGTCGCCCGCCCAGCGCAGCAGCACGCGAACGGCCGCTTCGGCTTCGTCGCGGCTCGGCCGGTTCGCCGGCGCGCTCGTGCGGGCCGCCTCACGGGCGGCCCGCTTGCCTGCCGCCTTGCTCGCGGTCTTTCCTTTAGCCATATGCTCTGAACTCCATGAAGACCGCTGATGCTGCGGCCGGTCGATCATTGTTTCATGCTTTCGCTGCGAGCGTGCGCTGCGGTTCGCGTTTGCAAACGACGGGCGAGCGTGGCCGCACGCGCCGCTTGCGGTTGCCGCTCGCCGTCACTTCGGCCATTCGTCGAGCGCATCGTTGAACAGCCCGGCGACGACGCCGCGCAGCCACGCGATGCTCGGATCGTTGTGGAACTTGCGATGCCAATGCTGCTTCAGGTCGAAGCGCGGCAACGGCAGCGGCGGCTCGACGAGCGTGATCGATGCGTGCTCGGTTGCATACGCATAGCCGATCGCGTGCGGGACGGTCGCGATCAGATCGGTGCGGCTCAGGATGAACGGCAGGCTCATGAAATGCGGCGTCTCGAGCACCGCCCGGCGCGCGAGCCGCCGCTTCGCCAGATACTGCTCGAGCACTTCCTGGCTGCGGCCTTCCGCGCGCACGACCGCGTGGCCGCACGCGAGGAACCGCTCGAGTGTGAGCGGCCGCTCGGCGAGCGGGTGGCCGCGCCGCAGCAGGCAGATGAAGCGGTGCGTGAAGAGCCGCTGCTGAAAGAAGTTCGTGCCGCCGAGATCCGGAAAGTAGCCGACCGCGAGATCGATGCCGCCGTCCTCGAGCGCGTGCGCGACTTGCGCGTGCGACAGCGACGCCGAGCGCAGGTTCGCATGCGGCGCGCGTTCCGCGAACGCCTGCAGCAGCCTCGGCAGGAACACGATCTCGCCGACGTCGGACAATGCGATCGAGAACGTGCGCGCGCTCTTCGCCGGATCGAAGTCGTGCGGCGCGCCGAGGCCGCGCTCGATGCTCGCGAGCGCGTCGCGCGCGGCCGGAATCAGTGCGAGCGCGCGAGGCGTCGGCTCCATGCCGCGCGAGGTTCGCACGAACAGCGGATCGCCGAAGTGCTCGCGCAGCCGCCCGAGCGCGGCGCTCACGCGCGGCTGGCTCACGCCTAGCAACTCGCCCGCGCGGCTCACGTTGCGCGTCTCGTTGAGCGCGACCAGATAAGGAATCAGGTTCAGATCGAGATCAGGCATCGCATCACTACTATTGAATATCCATATAGAACTTATCTCCTAAATTGCATTGCTGAATAGTCGGGATAGCGCTGACAATCTGTTCGCTATTCGAATCAATGTTCATATTGCATGCGACCGGAGTGCGAAGCGCGGGGCCGGAGTCAGTGCGGACAGAAGCACCGACTCCGGCCGACATAAGCGCCAAAGCGCCAACGCCGATCGACACAGGAGACGAACAATGCGCACGCAAGTCACGATCATCGGCGCCGGCCCGTCCGGCCTGCTGCTTTCCCATCTGCTCCGTCTGCAAGGCATCGACGCCGTCGTGCTCGAAGCGCGCTCGCGCGAATACTGCGAGAACCGGATTCGCGCCGGCGTGCTCGAGCAGGGCACCGTCGACACGCTGAACGAAGCGGGCCTGGGCGCGCGGATGCGGCGCGAGGGGCTCGTTCATCGCGGCATCGAACTGCTGTTCGACGGCCGCCGCCACCGGATCGACTTCGGTGTGTTGACGCCCGGCAGAGCGATCACCGTGTACAGCCAGCACGAAGTCGTGCGCGACCTGATCGCGGCCGCGCTCGAAAACGGCCAGCCGATCCATTTCGACGTGCGCGACGTCGCGCTGCACGGCGTCGCAACCGATCGGCCTTCGGTGACGTTCACGCACGCGGACGGCCGCACCGACCGGATCGATTGCGACTACATCGCCGGTTGCGACGGCTTTCACGGCGTCGCGCGCCAGACGATCCCGGCCGAACGGCTGCGCACGTTCGAGCGCGTGTATCCGTACGCGTGGCTCGGCATCCTTGCCGATGCGGCGCCGTCGCTCGACGAACTCGTCTATGCGCACCACGCGCGCGGCTTCGCGCTGTTCTCGATGCGCTCGCCGACCGTCACCCGACTGTACCTGCAATGCCGGCCCGACGAGAACCTGGCCGAATGGCCGGATGCGCGGATCTGGGAAGAGCTGCGCACGCGTTTCGAAAACGAAGGCGGCTGGACGCCGAACGAAGGCCGCATCACGCAGAAGAGCGTGACGCCGATGCGCAGCTTCGTGTCGGAGACGATGCAGTACGGCCGGCTGTTTCTCGCGGGCGATGCCGCGCACATCGTGCCGCCGACGGGCGCGAAGGGGATGAATCTCGCGGTCGCCGACGTTCGGGCGCTCGCGCGCGCGCTGGGCGCGCGCTACCGCGACGGGCGCGACGATCTTCTCGATGCCTACTCGTCAACCTGTCTGGAACGGATATGGCGCGCCGAGCATTTTTCGTATTGGATGACGAATATGCTGCATCCGTCGGTCGACGATTCGCCGTTCATCAATCGGCTGAAGCGCGCCGAGCTCAAGTACGTGACGCGTTCGCGCGCGGCCGCGCAGTCTCTCGCGGAGAACTACGTCGGCTTGCCGTTCGACGATGCGGCGGGCATCGCGTCATCGTTCGACGAGGTCGCCGCAGCGTGAGCGCGTCGCGCCGCAACCGCGGACACGGGGCCGGCTGGCGTTGCCTTGACAATCGTGCGCACGCGCCTCTATGATCGGCAAATCGTTCGCTAATCGAATCAGAGTTCGTAATTAGAACAAATCGGGTCGTCTGGCGAAGCGCGCAGCTTCTCGCGCGAACGCGTGCCGCGACGGGCGCGTGCGCGCGGATTCGCATAGGAAGAGACATGGTCAACAAGATTTTCGATTCCCTCCAGTCGGCGGTGGCCGATGTCCACGACGGCGCGACGATCATGATCGGCGGCTTCGGCACGGCCGGGATGCCCGCCGAACTGATCGACGCGCTGATCGCGCAGGGCGCGCGCGACCTGACGATCGTCAACAACAACGCCGGCAACGGCGAGACGGGCCTCGCCGCGCTGCTGAAGGCGAAGCGCGTGCGCAGGATCATCTGCTCGTTCCCCCGCCAGGCCGATTCGCAGGTGTTCGACGCGCTGTATCGCGCGGGCGAGCTCGAGCTCGAGCTGGTGCCGCAAGGCAATCTCGCCGAGCGGATTCGCGCGGCGGGCGCCGGCATCGGCGGCTTCTTCTCGCCGACGGGCTACGGCACGAAGCTCGCTGAAGGCAAGGAAACGCGCGTGATCGACGGCAAGCACTACGTGTTCGAGACGCCGATCCACGCGGATTTCGCGCTCGTGAAGGCGCACCAGGGCGACCGCTGGGGCAACCTCGTCTATCGAAAGACCGCGCGCAACTTCGGGCCGGTGATGGCGATGGCCGCGAAGACGTCGATCGTGCAGGTGTCGGAAGTCGTGCCGCTCGGCGCGCTGAATCCCGAGCACATCGTGACGCCCGGCATCTTCGTGCAGCGCATCGTCGAAGTGCCGCAGGCCGCGCATGCGGCCGAGCTGGCCGCCGAGCGCGCCGCCTGAATCCCCGAGGAGAACACGATGAAACGACTGACCCGCGACGACATGGCGAAGCGCGTCGCGCAAGACATTCCCGAAGGCGCATACGTGAACCTCGGCATCGGCGTGCCGACGCTCGTCGCGAACCATCTCGATCCGAGCAAGGAAATCTTCCTGCACAGCGAGAACGGCCTGCTCGGCATGGGCCCCGCCCCCGCGCCGGGTGAAGAGGACGACGAGCTGATCAACGCCGGCAAGCAGCACGTGACGCTGCTCACGGGCGGCGCGTACTTCCATCACGCGGATTCGTTCGCGATGATGCGCGGCGGCCATCTCGACTATTGCGTGCTCGGCGCATTCCAGGTGTCCGCGCAAGGCGACCTCGCGAACTGGCACACGGGCGCGCCCGACGCGATTCCCGCGGTGGGCGGCGCGATGGATCTCGCGATCGGCGCGAAGCAGGTGTTCGTGATGATGGAGCACCTGACGAAGCAGGGCGAGAGCAAGATCGTCGCCGAATGCTCGTACCCGGTGACGGGCGTGCGCTGCGTCGACCGCATCTACACCGATCTCGCGGTGCTCGACGTGACGCGCGACGGCCTCGCCGTGCGCGAGATTTTCGCCGACCTCTCGTTCGACTCGCTGCAGAAGCTCACGGGCGTGCCGCTCGTCGACGCGACGCAGAAGGCTGCGGCGTGATGCGGCGCGGCGCCGCTCGCTTCGCTCGGCGGCCCGGCGCGATTGGCGCGGATTGGCCGCGATTGGCTGAACGGCCGATCGCGCAACGTCCGGCGCTTCGGTGGACAATAAGCGCAATTCGTTTTTTTCGATCGACTCCATGCTCGAAGACAGTGCCCGCCTGACCGCTCTCGTTTGCGGAAGCGAACCGCTCAACCGGATCTGGTCGCCGCATGCGACGTTGCAACGGATGCTCGACGTCGAAGCGGCGCTCGCGCGCGCGCTCGCCGCGAACGGCGTGATTCCGGCGAGCGCGGTGCAGCCGATCGAGGCCGCATGCACGGCCGGCGCACTCGATGCGCAAGCGCTGATGCGCGAAGCGGCGCTCGGCGGCAACCTCGCGATTCCGCTCGTCAGGCAACTGACCGCGCACGTGAAGGCGCGCGACGTCGAAGCGGCGAAGTACGTGCACTGGGGCGCGACGAGCCAGGACATCATCGATACGGCGACCGTGCTGCAACTTCGCGACACGTTCGACTGGCTCGATCCGCTGCTGCGCGACTCGTGCGCGACGCTTGCGGCGCTCGCGGCCGCGCACCGCGCGACGCCGATGATCGGCCGCACGTGGTTGCAGCAGGCGCTGCCGATCACGCTCGGATTGAAGTTCGCGCAATGGCTCGACGCGCTGCTCCGTCATCGCGAGCGTGTCGCAGCATTGCGCGAGCGCGCGCTCGCGTTGCAGTTCGGCGGCGCGGCGGGCACGCTCGCGAGCCTGCGCGACGCGGCGTCCGCGGTGGCGCGCGCGCTCGCGGACGATCTGCAGCTCGCGCTGCCGGCCGTGCCGTGGCACACGCAGCGCGACCGGATCGCCGAGACCGCCGCTTGCTTCGGGATGCTGATCGGCACGCTCGGCAAGATCGCGCGAGACATTTCGCTGTCGATGCAGACGGAGATCGGCGAACTCGCGGAGCCTGCCGCGGCGGGCAAGGGCGGCTCGTCGACGATGCCGCACAAGCGCAATCCGGTCGGCTGCGCGGCCGTGCTGAGCGCGGCCGTGCGCGCGCCGGGGCTCGTGTCGACCGTGCTCGCCGGCATGGTTCAGGAGCACGAGCGCGCGCTCGGCGGCTGGCAAGCCGAGTGGGATGCGCTGCCCGAACTCGCGCGACTCGCGGGCGGCGCGCTCGCGCAGATCGCGCAGATCGTCGATGGCCTCACTGTCGACGTCGCGCGTTTGGCCGAAAATCTCGACGCGACGCATGGCCTCGTGCTCGGCGAGGCGGTGATGCTCGCGCTCGGCGAGAAGATCGGCCGGCTCGACGCGCATCATCTCGTCGAGCGCGCATCGAAGGAAGCCGTGCGCAGCGGCCGCTCACTGCACGACGTGCTGGCCGCGGACCCTGACGTCGCCGCGCACCTCGCGCCGGATGCGCTGCGGCAGTTGCTCGACCCCGCTCATTACGTCGGCGAGGCGCACGCCTATGTCGACGCCGTGCTCGCGCTCCACGCGAGCCGCCATTAAGGAGGGATTCCCATGCCTTTCGCTTCAGTCGATGGAGTGCGACTGCATTACCGGATCGATCGCGCGGCGCGCGCCGACGCGCCGTGGCTCGTGTTCTCGAACTCGCTCGGCGCGGACCTGTCGATGTGGGCACCGCAGATCGGCCCGCTGACCGCGCACTTCAATCTGCTGCGCTACGACACGCGCGGTCACGGCCATTCGGACGCGCCGGCGGGCTCGTACACGATCGCGCAACTGGCGGGCGACGTGATCGGCCTCCTCGATCACGTCGGAATCGCACGCGCGCATTTCTGCGGTATCTCGATGGGCGGCCTGACGGGCGCGGCGCTCGCCGCGCGCCATGCGGGGCGCATCGATCGCGTGGTGCTGTCGAACACGTCGGCCAGAATCGGCTCGCCGGAAATATGGGGGCCGCGCGCGCAGAAGGCGCGCACCGAAGGGATGGCGGCGCTCGCCGACGCGGTGCTGCCGCGCTGGTTCACGGCCGCATTCTTCGAGCATGAGCCGCGCCTCATCGACGTGATCCGCGATACGTTCAATCACACGGACAAGGACGGCTACGCGGCGAACTGCGACGCGCTGAATGCCGCCGATCTGCGCGATGAAGTAAAGGGCATCGCGGTGCCGACGCTCGTCGTGACGGGCGCGCACGACCTTTCGACGCCGCCGGACCAGGGGCGCGCGCTCGCCGCGTCGGTCGCGGGCGCGAAGCATGTCGAATTCGACTGCGCGCACATCTCGAACATCGAATGTGCGGGCGGCTTCAATCGCACGCTGATCGATTTCCTGACGGCCTGACGCGAGCGCATCGAGATGAACGACGATCAACGTTACGAAGCGGGCATGAACGTGCGCCGCGCGGTGCTCGGCGATGCGCACGTCGACCGCTCGCTCGCGAACCGCACCGAGCTGACCGACGAATTCCAGAATCTGATCACGCGCTATGCGTGGGGCGAGATCTGGACGCGCGACGGCCTGCCGCGCCACACGCGCAGCCTGCTGACGATCGCGATGATGGTCGCGCTCAACCGCGGCGAGGAACTTGCGCTGCATCTGCGGGCAGCGAAGAACAACGGCGTGACGCGCGACGAGATCAAGGAAGTGCTGCTGCAGACCGCGATCTACTGCGGCGTGCCCGCGGCGAATTCGGCATTCCACCTCGCGCAGCGCATCTTCGGCGAAGAAGACAGCGCAGCCTGACCTCGCTCGATACGAACGACCCGAGAAGCACGAGAAGCACGCAACACGAAGCGACACACCGCACGGACGGCGCGCCGAACAACGGCCGCCGCCCGTGCGTGACGACACGCGCCGGCATCGTATCGGCGCAGGACGCGAACGCGTCGACGATAACCCCAACGGAGACAGCAATGACCGACCTCGCGCGCCAGCTCGATGTGCAGCAGTTCATCGACGAACGGCGCTTTTCGCCTTATCAGTGGCTGATTTTGATCCTGTGTTTTCTGATCGTCGCGGCGGACGGCTTCGATACCGCTGCGATCGGCTTCGTTGCGCCTGCGCTCGGCCAGGAATGGCACGCGACGAAAGCCGCGCTCGGGCCGGTGATGAGCGCGGCGCTCGTCGGCCTCGCGCTCGGCGCGCTGACGGCAGGCCCGCTCGCCGACAGGATCGGCCGCAAGCGCGTGCTGGTGGGCTCGGTCGTGCTGTTCGGACTCTTCAGCATCGGCTGCGCTTTCACGCAGTCGGTGACGGAACTCGCGGTGCTGCGGTTGTTGACGGGGCTCGGCCTTGGCGCCGCGATGCCGAACGCGACGACGCTGATGGCCGAGTACGCGCCGCACGCGAAACGCTCGTTCCTCGTCAACACGATGTTCTGCGGCTTCACGCTCGGCTCGTCGGCGGGCGGCCTTGTCGCCGCTGCGCTGATTCCCGATCACGGATGGCGCAGCGTCTTTATCGTCGGCGGCGTCGCGCCGCTCGTGCTCGGCGCATTGCTGGTCGCGCTACCCGAGTCGATCCGCTTCATGGTGCTGCGCGGCGCGCCGCACGAGCGGATCGCGGCGGTGCTGCGGAGGATCGCGCCCGATGCGACGTTTGACGGCGTGCGCTTCGTGCTGTCCGACGACCACGGCGAGCAGCGGCGCTCGGGTGCGGCCGTCGTGTTGTCGCCGCGCTATCGCGCCGGCACCGCGATGCTGTGGCTCACTTACTTCATGGGGCTGCTCGTCTACTACCTGATGACGAGCTGGCTGCCGACGCTGATTCGCGACACGGGCTTCACGGTGCGCGATGCGGCGCTCGTCACCGCGCTGTTCCCGCTCGGCGGCGGCATCGGCGCGATCGCGTGCGGCTGGCTGATGGACCGCTTCGAGCCGCATCGAGTGATTGCGGTCACGTATGCGCTGACGGCGTTGTTCGTGTGGATGATCGGATTGCAGGCCGGGCACCTCGCGCTGCTCGCGGCTGTCGTGTTCGTCGCGGGCGTTTGCATGAATGGTGCGCAATCGTCGCTGCCGGCGCTTGCGGCGGCGTTCTATCCGACGAGCGGGCGCGCGACGGGCGTCGCGTGGATGCTCGGCGTCGGGCGCTTTGGCGGAATTCTGGGAGCGTTTTCGGGAGGCTTGCTGCTGCAGGCGCAACTCGGATTCGACACGATTTTTTCGATGCTCGCGGTGCCGGCGCTGATTGCGGCGGGTGCGCTGATGGTCAAGCGCGCGGCTGTGCTGCGCGACGGGGAGCCGAGCGCGCCAACGCGAGCGGCATGATTGGCATGATGGGGGCGAGCCATTGCGACGATCGACGGGGCGACGCGTTCGCGCCCCGTCATTCCTCGGCGTCGTGGACCTTCGCGAAGTGGCGCAGATACGCGCGCAATGCGGCTTCTCGGCCGCGGTGATCGGCAGGCGTCGACGCGCCCATCTCCTCCTCGTCGCCGAACAGCGCGGACGGTGCGCCGTAAGTGCCCACTTCGGCACGCTCGCGCAGCACGCGAATCAGATGTGCGCGATGGCGGTACTCGGCAACCCAATGCAGGCCTTCGATCCGATCGCCTGCTTTCAGCAGTGGCTTCATCTGCGTTCTCCCGGCCGGGACGGGTCCGCGATGCGGCGAACCGATGTCCGGAAGGAAAGCGTACGCTTTACCGGATCGGATCACAACGGGGCGAAGCGTTTCAGTGGCCGGCGACCTTCGCGAACAGCGGATAAAGCGACAGAACGAGCAACGCGGCCATCGTGATATTGAACGCGCGCAGCCATCGCGGATTGGACAGAAAACCGCGCAGCCCCTGACCGAACGCCGCCCAGACACTGATGCACGGCAGGCCGACGAAGACGAACACAAGCGCCATCCAGACGGCGTTGCGGCCGTAGTCGGCGGAGAGCTGGATCGTCGTTGCGGCGGTCAGCACCATCATCCACGCTTTCGGATTGACCCATTGGAATGCGATCGCTTCGACGAACGTCATCGGACGCGATTTGCCGTTGTGAGCGCGCACTTCGCCCGACGTGCCGATGCGCCACGCGAGATACAGCAGATAAACGACGCTTGCGGTTTCGAGCAGCGTGTAAAGAATCGGGATCCGCTTGAACGCTTCGCCGAGGCCGAAGCCGACCGACAGCATCAGGATCGCGACGCCCGAACTGATGCCGAACATGTGCGGCAGCGTGCGACGAAAGCCGAAGTTGACGCCGGACGCGAGCAGCATCGTGTTGTTCGGGCCGGGCGTGATCGAGGTGACGAGCGCGAACAGCATGCCGGCGGGCAGCGCGCTGACGGTGAAATAGTCCATGGTGATGCTCTCTTCGTCTGCGGAATCAATGCAAGGATGACGAAGCAAGTGTAGTGGACCGAATCGGTACAGTACCGATACAGTTTGTGGGATGGTTGCCGGTACGGGATAGGGCGGCGGCGGACGGTTTGGCGGGTTCTTGTCGAGCGTCGGTATTACGTCACACCATGCCGTCCCGGCGATTGCGATCACGGTTCCACGTCGATGCGGCCATAAAGGCCGTCGGCTTCGTCATTGGGTCCGGCGGCGAAGAACAGTGTATCGGTGGGTTGGCTGTTGAGCCCGTTGCCGAATGCGATGCCCCACAGCCCCGGCTCGACGATCGCACTGCCATCGGCGTGCTGCAGGGTCCCAAGTAACATTCCAGAAGCCGCCTCGAACGCGTGGATCATGCCGTCGCCGAAGTTGCCGACCAGAATGGCATTGCCGAAGCGACCAAAATTCGCAGGCGCCCGCGCCATGCCCCACGGCGCGTTCAGCGGCCCGCCGGTGGTGAAGCGCTGAATGAATTGGCCCGACGGGCTGAACACGTCGATCAAGCCGAAGCCTGCGCCAGCAACGTCATCATGCGCTGCCGCGTCCTGCTTCGCGTAAGCGACGAAAAGTTTCGAGCCGATCGCCTGGATTCCGAACGGCGCGAATCCTGCTGGCAACGAGGGGTCTTGAAACGCGCCGGCCGGCGTGACCTTCGTGAAGGTCCGATCGAATACGTCGATCCGGTTATTGTGGAAATCCGTCGCGTACAGGAAATTCGCCCCATTATTGCTGGCCATCGCCAGCCCCTTGTAGACGGCGGCGCCACGGCTGTCGAACACCGTGACCGCCGATGTCGGATTGACTGCGGGCGACCATGCGGCTATGGTCCCGCCCTCTCCCACGAAAATGAAGGCTGCGGGTCCCGACTTGGCGCCCTGGGTCACCATGAAGTCGGTCGTGCCATTGAACACAATGCCGGTCGGATCGGGGTCGCCGCTGGCGCCGGGGGGAATGGCCACAACGAGAGACTGCGGCACGCCGTTGCCATCATAGAGGGTCGCATGCTGCGAGCCGTTATCCGCAACCCATACAAAGCCCTTGGGATTGAAGGCAATGCCCCAAGGATTCTTCAGGTTGACATCCACGTGAGCAGCCGGAAGCGCACCGTCGGAGACCAGGGCGCTGACCTGGTATTGCCTGGCGTGTGTGGAACCGCCGCACGCCACGACGCTCGCCAGCACGATAGCCGCCAATGCAGCGCCGAGCGCCGCATGAACCTGTTTCATGATTGCGCTCCGAACGCGGAAGAGCCGTTAGTAAACGGACAGGCCATCGTGTTTATTCCGACCGCCCCAGATCGCTCACCGTGCGACGCGGGAATCGGAAGGCAGGGAATAGGCTCTCTTGCGCGCGGTATCGGGTATGGGTACTTTGGGTGCCAACTGCGGTTGCAGTGTGGCCGATCCAGGAATCGGCTTGCAGCAAAGCTCGGCAGCTTTGGCTGCTTTCAACGATCTTCAGATCGAAATGGTGCTGATCGGCACGAACTTACCGAGCATAACTATCAATTTAGGTCGCAGCCGCGACGGTTACGCACGCGCCCGTCGGCGGCGCCGGATCGCTTGTGACGGCTTGGCGAGTGAATGCCTGGGATAGGGGGAAAGCTTGGCAATCCTTGCTGATTCGTCCGTTTGCCGCATGGGCAGAAGACTTGTGACGTCAACCGGATGGATGGCCGAATTGAGCTAGGTCCTGTTCACATTCTCACCAGCGGCCCAAAGGCGCAGGCAAGCACCGCGAAGGCGAGATAGTTGCCGGTGAGCTTGTCGTAACGAGTGGAGACGCGACGAAAATGTTTGATTCGATTGAAGAAGCGTTCGACGATGTTCCGAGTTCGATACAGCGCGCGGCTGTACCGACGCTTGGTCTTTCGGTTCGAGCGCGGCGGGATAACGGCCTTCGCACGCGTAGCGCGGATGGTGTTCACGAAATCATCCGAGTCGTAGCCTTTGTCAGCAATCACGGCCCCCGTGCGCAGATGCTCGACCAATTCGTGCGCACACGAAATGTCCGAGACCTGTCCTTCAGTGACGATCATCCGCAGAGCTCGTCCGGCTTCGTCGACGGCCAGATGCAGCTTGGTCGTCAGTCCTCCACGCGAGCGGCCGAGTGCTTGCGGGCCGCTTTTTTTCGAGCGCCGGCCGAATGCTGGTGCGCACGCACGATGGTTGAGTCGATCAGCACACGTTTGATTTCCGTCTCGTCCGATACGGCGTGCGCCACGCGTTCCCACACGCCTTTGCGACGCCACCGGGAGAAGCGCATGTACACCGTATGCCATCGGCCGAACTCCTTCGGCAAATCGCGCCACGGGCAACCGGTTCGGCCGATCCAGAGTACCGCTTCGACAAACCAACGATTGTCGCTCGCCGTGCGCCCTGGATCGCCTTCCTTGCCCGGCAAGACGGATTCGATTCGTACCCATACCTCATCGCTCAATAACGTTCGAAGCATCTTGACCCGCTCGTGCAAAAGACAAGATGTAAACACATTTCATCGAATGTAAACAGACCCTAGAGCGCTGGCATTTCCGATATCGTTTGCCGACACGCGATGCCGATGCGACCCATGTGGGAACCGTTCATTGAATGTCCTGCCCGGCGTTTCATTGCGGCCGTTCGGCATGATAGGTCACGCCATGTCACGCAAAGCCATCGCGAGCGGCATCATGGCCGGACCGATGGACGCCAGCAGGCGCTCCTTCGATACCCCATCGCGGGACTGAACGGAGATGCCATGCAACTGGGTCGCATAGAAATCGGCCAACGCCTTGATGTCGGTTCCCGGCGCGAGCTGCCCTTGTTCGGTTGCGAGCCGCAGGCGCTCGGCGATCGATTGCGTGCGTGCACGCCGATGTGCCGCCAGCCATTCCACGACACCTTCGTTTTCGGCCGCGCAGTTGGTGGCGGCGGATACCACCATGCAGCCGTGGGGATGGCCGCGCTTGGTATAGGTGGCTATGGCGTCGCGCAGCATCCGTTCGATGGCCGCGCGGACATCGGTTTCCTCGCTGAGGGCGCGGTCGGCGAAACCGCCGTCGCCTTGCTCGTAGAGCGTCACGGCTTCGTGGAACAGCGCCTCCTTGCTGCCAAAGGCGGCATAGATGCGTGCTGACGCGATGCCCATGACTTCGACCAGGTCAGACATCGACGTGCCTTCATAGCCGCGTCGCCAGAACGCGAGCATGGCCCGTTTCAGGGCCATGTCGCGATCAAATTCTCTCGGTCGTCCCGCCATCGCCTCTCTCATCCGTCGATACATCGTTGCGTCGATTTTATCGCGCGTTGTGTTGACATGCGATGTTCCCTCATTCTATTCTTTGTCAATCAACAAACAATTGGAGCTTCGCATGCGTACCCTCAAGGGCCCCAGCCTTCATCTCGCGCAGTTCGCCGACGATGCCACCCCGTTCGACAGCTTGCCGAACATCGCGCAATGGGCCGCCGGCGTTGGCTTCAAGGCGTTGCAGATTCCCGCCTGGGACGGGCGTCTGTTCGACGTGGAGACCGCTGCGGACAGTCAGGATTATTGCGACGAAGTGAAGGGCTCCCTGGCCGAGCATGGCCTGGAGATCAGCGAGTTGACCACGCACATCTTCGGGCAACTGGTTGCGGTGCATCCGGCGTACGACGCGATGTGCGACAACTTCGCCCCCGAGGCCGTGCGCGGCAATCCGATCGCGCGCACGGCATGGGCCCTGGACCGACTCAAGCTGGCGGCACGGGCCTCACGCCGCCTGGGGCTGACCGACATGGGCACCTTCTCGGGCTCGTTTGCGTGGCCCTACCTGTTTCCCTTTCCCCAGCGGCCCGCGGGCCTGATCGAGACGGCCTTCGACGAGCTGGCGCGGCGCTGGCGGCCGATTCTCGATGTCTGCGATGAAAACGGCGTCAACCTCTGTTACGAGATCCACCCGAGCGAGGACCTGCATGACGGCATCACCTTCGAACGCTTCCATGCGCTGGTCGGCCAGCACGCGCGCTGCAAGATCCTGTTCGATCCCAGTCATTTCGTGTTGCAGCAGTTGGACTATCTGGCCTACATCGACATCTACCGCGAGCACATCCGCATGTTCCATGTGAAGGATGCCGAATTTCTTCCCTCGGGCCGGCAAGGCATCTACGGCGGCTACAGTTCATGGCTGGAGCGTGCCGGCCGTTTCCGCTCGCTCGGCGACGGTCAGGTCGACTTCAAGGCGATCTTCTCCAAGTTCGCGCAATACGACTACACGGGCTGGGCCACCCTGGAGTGGGAATGCTGTCTCAAGGACCAGGAGGACGGCGCGCGCGAAGGCGTCGCGTTCATCAATGACCACATCATCCGCGTGACGGAGCGCATCTTCGACGACTTCGCCGGCGCCGCGGTCAATCCACGACAAATCCACGCCATGCTCGGCATGGCGTGAGCCGCTTCCCGCATTGCTACGGAAAATCGATATGTCCGCTCAACTTCCGCCGCCATCGGCCAACTCCCAAGGCTTCACCCACCAATATGTGCGCATCGATGGTCAGCGCGTGCATTGTGTGATCGCCGGCGCCGGTACCCCTGTCCTGCTGATTCCAGGGTGGCCGCAGACCTGGTACGCGTGGCGCCATGTCATGCAGGCGCTCGCAGCGCATGGCTTCATGGCTGTTGCTGTCGATCCGCCAGGCACCGGCTATTCCGACCGGCCGCATGTCGGCTATGACACCGGACACACGGCCGCCACCTTGCATCGCGTGATGACGCTGCTCGGCTTCGACGTCTACCAGGTGGCGGGTCACGACGTCGGCATGTGGGTGGCCTATGCGTTGGCCAGCGATCGACCCGAGGCGGTGACGGCGCTCGCGCTCACCGAGGCGGTGATTCCCGGGCTGGCCCCCGCGCCGCCGATCTTCGTCCCGCCGGAAGAAAACATCTTCCTCTGGCATTTCATGTTCAATCAGCTCGCCGACTTGCCCGAGACGCTGATTGCCGGGCGTGAACGCGCCTATCTGGAGTTCATGTTCAACCGCTGGTCGTTCCGGCGCGATTGTGTGGCTGTCGATGTTTATGTCGACGCCTATGCGGCTCCGGGTGGTTTGCGCGGCGGTTTTTCCTATTACCGCGCCATTCCGGAGACGGTCCGCCAGAATCGGGAGCGTGCGAAGCGCAAGCTGACGATGCCGGTGCTCGCCATCGGCGCCGAACATGCCACCTGCGACGCGCCGCTGGTCACCATGCGCGATAACGCCGCGGATTTGCAGGGCGCGGTCGTACCCGATTGTGGTCACTTCATCATGGAAGAGGCGCCCGACGCCTTTATCGGGCATCTGTTGCCCTTCCTGGAACGGCGCCGCTGAACATGCGCCGATCGACGCCAACATTGCCACGCTGCTGGGGCTCGACCCTGCGCGCATCGACGTCGGCGGCGACAGCGCGGGAGGGAACCTCGCGGCGGCGGCCTGCCTGGTCGCCCGGGAGCAGGGCGGTCCGCCGATCGCGCATCAGTTGTTGCTGTACCCGCTGCTGGATGCGTCGATGAACACGGAGTCCTATCGGACTTATGGGCAAGGCTACTACCTCGCGCAGGAGGTCATGCGGTATTGCTTCGATATGTACCTGGCCGATCAGGCCGAGGGCGGCTCGCCTTGCGTGTCGCCGCTACGGGCGGCTTCGCGCGAGGGGTTGCCGCCAGTCACGTTGCCGGCGTGCGAATACGATCCGGTGCGCGACGAAGCGCCAAGCGTATGCGCAGCGATTGCGGCAAGCCGGCGTGCCGGTCGATCTCGCCGTGCTGCCCGGGATGGTCCATGCCTGCATTCATATGTGCGTCGTGCGCCCGTTGCCGCCAGGCGCCGCCCCAAGGCGGCCGCCCGTTCCGCACGGCATCGGTCTGAGATAGTCATGGAAAGCTGTATAAATATCCAGTATAGTACTCGTCGAAATCGAGCCGCACCGGTGCCCGCGCAGCAATGCGTGCGCCGGGCCTGCGAGCCTCCCGCAGCCTTTCGGCGCCGCGAACTCTGGCTAACTCATTCAGACGGGCAGACAAATTGTCATCCAGCAATCTGATCCGCATTCGCGGAGCACGTCAGCACAATCTCAAGCATATCGATCTCGATCTGCGCACCGGCGAAATGACGGTCGTCACCGGCCCGTCGGGCTCCGGCAAGTCGAGTCTCGTGTTCGACACCCTGTACGCGGAGGGCCAGCGGCGCTACGTCGAGACGTTCAGCGCGTATGCGCGGCAGTTTCTCGACCGGATGGACCGGCCGCAGGTGGACCGCGTCGAAGGCGTGCCGCCCGCGATCGCGATCGACCAGACCAATCCGGTCCGCAGTTCGCGCTCGACCGTCGGCACGATGACCGAGCTCAACGATCACCTGAAGCTCCTGTACGCGCGCGCGGCGGAACTGTTCGACCGCAAGACCGCGCGGCCGGTGCGGCACGACACGCCTGAGACGATCTATGCGGACCTCTTCGCGCGCACGGCGGATCACGATCCGCGGCTCGTGGTCACGTTCGCCGTCGAGTTGCCGGAAACCGCGAGCGACGAGGAAGTCGAGCAGTGGCTGTCGGCGAGCGGCTATACGCGGGTGCAGGCGCGGCGCGAAATCGCGTCGCCCACCGGGCCGCGCAAGGTGCTCGACGTGGTGGCCGACCGCTTCCGTCTGCGTCAGGTCGACAAGGCGCGCGCGATCGAGGCGATCGAAGCGTCGTTGAAGCGCGGCGGCGGGCGGGTGAGCGTCTACGTGCTCGCGCAGGTGCCGGAGAACGCGAACGACACGGCCGCACAGTCTCAGGTATGGCGATACTCCACCGGGCTCCATGACCCCGACAGCGATCTGCGCTACGCGGATCCGCAGGCGGCGCTGTTCTCCTTCAACTCGGCGTACGGCGCGTGCGAAACCTGCCGCGGCTTTGGCCGCGTGATCGGCGTCGATCTCGGCCTCGTGATTCCCGACGCGCGCAAGACGCTGCGCGGCGGCGCGATCAAGCCGATGCAGACGCCCGCCTGGAAGGAATGCCAGGACGACCTGATGCGCCATGCGGCGAAGGCGGGCATTCGGCGCGATACGCCGTGGGCCGAGCTGTCGGACGAAGAGCGGGACTGGGTCGTCAACGGCTCGCCGGACTGGAACGGCAAGTGGCAGAGCCAGTGGTACGGCGTGAAGCGCTTCTTCGGCTACCTCGAATCGAAAGCGTACAAGATGCATATCCGCGTGCTGCTGTCGAAATACCGCAGCTACACGCCTTGCGAGGTGTGCGGCGGCGCGCGCCTGAAGACGGAAGCGCTGCTGTGGCGGCTCGGCACGAAGGCGAACGCCGACGCGGTGCTCGCGAGCGCCGATCGCTTCATGCCGCGCGGCGTCGACTGGACCCGCGCGCAGCTCGAAGCGCTGCCGGGCCTGACGGTGCACGACCTGATGCTGCTGCCGATCGAGCGCATTCGCCGCTTCTTCGACGACATCAGCCTGCCGAGCGCGCTGCTCGACGATGCGCTGAAGCTGCTGCTCGCCGAGGTGCGCACGCGGCTGAAGTATCTGTGCGACGTGGGGCTCGGCTATCTGACGCTCGACCGGCAGAGCCGCACGCTGTCGGGCGGCGAGGTGCAGCGGATCAACCTGACGACGGCGCTCGGCACGTCGCTCACGAAGACGCTCTTCGTGCTCGACGAGCCGAGCATCGGGCTGCATCCGCGCGACCTGAACCGGATCGTCGAGGCGATGCAGCGCCTGCGCGACGCGGGCAATACGCTCGTCGTCGTCGAACACGATCCGTCGGTGATGCTCGCGGCCGACCGGCTGATCGACATGGGCCCCGGCCCGGGTGAGCGCGGCGGCACGATCGTCTACGACGGCACGCCCGGCGACATCCGCTCGGCCCAGACGCTGACGGGCGAGTATCTCGGCGGCCGCAAGCACGTCGCGCACGCGTCGCACTGGTCGCGCCGGCCCGTGGACGCGCACACGCCGCGCATCGTGCTCGAGGGCGCGAGCGAGCATAATCTGCGCGACGTGACGGTCGAGATTCCGTTGCGGCGGCTCGTTTGCGTGACCGGCGTGTCGGGTTCCGGCAAATCTACGCTGTTGCAGGACGTGCTCTATCCGGCGATGGCGCGGCACTTCGGCAAGGCCACCGAGTCGCCGGGCGCGTACCGCCGCCTCGCGGGCGCGGAGCAGGTGAGCGATGTCGTGTTCGTCGACCAGTCGCCGATCGGCAAGACCACGCGCTCGAATCCGGCGAGCTATGTCGGCGCGTTCGACGAGATCCGCAAGCTGTTCGCGAAGGCGCCGCTCGCGCTGCAACGCGGCTACGGCGCGGGCACGTTCAGCTTCAACTCGGGCGACGGCCGCTGCCCGACGTGCGGCGGCTCCGGCTTCGAGCACATCGAGATGCAGTTCCTGAGCGACGTCTACCTGCGCTGCCCGGACTGCGACGGCCGGCGCTACCGAGCCGAGATTCTCGAAGTTCGGATCGAGCGCGGCGGCCGCGCGCTCAGCGTTGCCGACGTGCTCGATCTGACCGTCAGCGAGGCCGCGGCGTGCTTCGCCGCCGACGCCGAGGTGTTGCGCGTGCTGCAGCCGATCGTCGACGTCGGGCTCGAATACGTGAAGCTCGGCCAGCCGGTGCCGACGCTGTCGGGTGGCGAAGCGCAGCGCCTGAAACTGGCGGGCTTTCTCGCCGAATCCGCGAAAACCGGCGGCGTGCGCCGGACCGACGCGAGACAGGCGCGCACCGCGCGTCTTTTCATGTTCGACGAGCCGACCACGGGGCTGCACTTCGACGACATCGCGAAGCTGATGCAGGCGTTCGGCAAGCTGCTCGCGGCAGGCCATTCGCTGATCGTGATCGAGCACAATCTCGACGTGATCCGCGCGGCCGACTGGCTGATCGACCTCGGCCCTGAAGGCGGCGACGGCGGCGGCCTCGTGCTGTGCGCGGGCACGCCCGACGAAGTGAAAGCCTGCGCCGGCTCGCATACCGGCGCGGCGCTGTTGCACTACGACCGCGCAATGGGCGCCGAAGCCGAGTCCGCCGACCAGGGCATACCGTTGCAGACTGCGCTGAACGCGGCGCGTGCGCGGCGCTCGGTCGAAGGCGAGGACGTCGTGCGGATCGTCAACGCGCGCGAGCACAACCTGAAGGCGCTCGACGTCGACATTCCGCACGGCAAGTTCAACGTGGTGACTGGCGTGTCCGGCTCCGGCAAGTCGACGCTCGCATTCGACATCCTCTTTCACGAAGGCCAGCGCCGCTACCTCGAATCGCTGAACGCGTACGCGCGCTCGATCGTGCAGCCGGCGGGGCGACCGGAAGTCGATGCGGTGTACGGCATTCCGCCGACGGTGGCGATCGAGCAGCGGCTGTCGCGCGGCGGCCGCAAGAGCACGGTCGCGACGACGTCCGAAGTGTGGCACTTCCTGCGGCTGCTGTACGTGAAGCTCGGCCTTCAGCATTGCATCCATGACGGCACGCCGGTGACGTCGCAAACCGTCGAATCGATCGCCGCGCAATTGCTGCGCGATCACCGCGGCGAGCACGTCGGGCTGCTCGCGCCGCTCGTCGTCAACCGCAAGGGCGTGTACACGGATCTCGCGAAGTGGGCGAAGGCGCGCGGCAACACGCATCTGCGCGTCGACGGCGAATTCGTGACGGTGGTCCCGTGGCCGAAGCTCGACCGCTTCCGCGAGCATACGATCGAGCTGCCGGTGGCCGACCTCGTCGTGTCGCCGGACAACGAGGCCGAGCTGAGACAGCGTCTGAACGAGGCGCTCGAGCTCGGCAAGGGCGTGATGCATCTGCTCGCGCCGCTCGACGGCCTGCATCACGCGATGGCCAACCGTCTTTCCACCGCTCGCGTCGGCGCGGTCAAGGTGCTGTCGGTGAAGCGCGCGTGCCCGGTGTGCGGCACGAGCTACCCGGAGCTGGACCCGCGGATGTTCTCGTACAACAGCAAGCATGGCTGGTGCACGGCCTGCGTGGGCACCGGCCTCGCGCTCACGCGCGAGCAGCGCGCGGCGTACGACGACACGGTGCTTGCCGAAGACGGCCGCGGCCGCGAGCAGACGCTGCCCTCCGACGAGCAGGAACCGGAGGGCGTCGGCGACGCGCCGTGCCCGGATTGCGGCGGCACGCGTCTGAATCCGTCCGCGCGCGGGGTGACCTTCGACGGCCATTCGATCGTCGACGTCGCGCAATGGACCGTATCGGATACGCGCCGCTGGATCGACGGCCTGCGGCTCGCGGGGCGGGACGCGCAGATCGCGCGCGACATCGTCGGCGAAATCGGCAGCCGCCTCGCGTTTCTCGAGGAAGTCGGGCTCGGCTACCTGAGCCTCGATCGCGCGGCGCCGAGCCTGTCGGGCGGCGAAGCGCAACGCATCCGGCTTGCGGCGCAACTGGGCAGCAACCTGCAGGGTGTCTGCTACGTGCTCGACGAGCCGACGATCGGCCTGCATCCGCGCGATAACCAGATCCTGCTGAACGCGCTGCGCAAGCTCGGCGACAAGGGCAATACGCTCGTCGTCGTCGAGCACGACGAAGACACGATTCGCCGCGCCGATCACATCATCGACATCGGCCCGGGCGCCGGCAAGCGCGGCGGCACGCTGGTCGCGCAGGGCGGGGTGGCGGATCTGTCCGCGCAGTCCGAGTCGGTGACGGGGCGCCTGCTCGCCCAACCGATGACGCATCCGCTGCAGACGCGCCGCGGCGTGAATCCGCCTGGCAAGAAGAACGGGCCGGCGGTGCCGCAGACCTGGCTGACGGTGCACGGCGCAAGGCTGCATAACCTGCGCGACGTCACGGTCGGCATTCCGCTCGCGCGGCTCGTCGCGGTGACGGGCGTGAGCGGCTCGGGCAAATCGACGCTCGCGCGCGATGTGCTGATGACCAACCTGCTCGACGCGGTGGGCCGCTCGGTGCTGTCGTCGCCCGCGACGCGGCGCGCGCGCAAGGCCGCGCAGCAGGAAGCGCCGCAGGCGGGGAATCGCCGCACGAGCGTGCTGGCGCGCAGCGCGCCACGGCCGTCGCTGAACGTCACGCATGCGTGGCAGGGCTGCGAATCGATCAGCGGCTGGGAGCATATCGACCGCGTGCTCGAAGTCGATCAGACGCCGATCGGCAAGACGCCGCGCTCATGCCCGGCGACCTACATCGGCGTGTGGGACACGATCCGCAAGCTGTTCGCGGACACGCTGGAGGCCCGTGCGCGCGGCTACACGGCGTCGCGTTTCTCGTTCAACACCGGCGAAGGGCGTTGCCCTGCGTGCGAAGGGCAAGGCGTGCGCACGATCGGCATGAGCTTCCTGCCCGACGTGAAGGTGCCGTGCGACGTGTGCCACGGGCAACGCTTCAACCCGGAGACGCTCGCGGTGACGTGGCGCGGCCGGAACATCGGCGACGTGCTGACGATGGAGATCGACGAAGCGGTGGAGTTCTTCGCGCCGATCTCGAACATCGCGCACCCGCTGCAACTGATGAAGGACGTCGGCCTCGGCTATCTGACGCTCGGCCAGCCGTCGCCGACCTTGTCCGGCGGCGAGGCGCAGCGCATCAAGCTCGTCACCGAGCTCAGCAAGGTGCGCGACGACATCACGCGGCGCGGCCAGAAAGCGCCGCACACGCTATACGTGCTCGACGAACCGACCGTGGGCCTGCACATGGCGGATGTCGCGAAGCTGATCCGCGTGCTGCACCGGCTCGTGGACGCGGGGCACAGTGTCGTCGTGATCGAGCACGACCTCGACGTGATCGCTGAAGCGGACTGGATCATCGACCTCGGCCCGGAGGGCGGCGCGGGCGGCGGCGCGATCGTGGCGGCCGCGCATCCGGAAGGGCTCGCGCAGGTGAGCGCGAGCCATACGGGGCGCGCGCTCGAACCGGTGCTGGCGCGAACGGGCGCGGACCGGGGCGAGCCTGTGCGAAGCGGTGAGGCGGGAGTCGGTTGAGCAAGGCGCTTCTGATCGGGATGACGGTCGGTCCGCAAACGCACAGCCGATGGGGCCTGCGCGGCAGCGAAGATCTGGGCGGCGGCCTGTCGGCGATCTTCCGCCTCGAGAACGGCTTCGAACTCGGCGACGGGAAACTGCACGTGCAGAACACGCTGTTCAGCCGCCAAGCGTATGTCGGCCTGTCGAGCAACCGGTATGGCTCGCTGACCTTCGGCAACCAATACGCGCCGCTGTACGACACCCTGGGCGACATCTTCGATCCGATGACCGTCGGCGACTACTGGCAGGATAGCTGGATGTACAACGGCATCGGCAACTTCCTGACCGTGCGGAACTCGGTGAAGTACACGTTCTCGTATAACGGCCTCGGCATCGACGCGATCTACGGCTTCGGCAATCACGCCGGCGCAATGGGGCTCGACAGCACGTATGGCGTGGCACTGACTTATGCGCAAGGGCCCGCGTCGGTCGACGCGGGCTTCCAGCAGACCTCGGTATCGTCGTTGAACGGCAGTGCGGTGAACGGCGCGAGTTCTAAGCGCCGGATTGGACGGCCGCGCCGGCCGTCGCGAATCATCCGGCTTCCGGCCGCGTTTCCGGCGTCAGATGCCGGGTCGCCGCCCAGAAGACGAGTGCCGCCGCGCTGATGAGCGCGCCCGCGGTGCACACGCCCAGCCATCCGTATCGCGCGTAGACGAGCGTCGAGCCGATGGAGCCGCTCGCGCAGCCGATCGAATAGCAGATCATGTAGCCGGCGGTCAGGCGGCTGCGCGCGTCCGGCCGAACCCGGTAGATCAGGCTCTGATTTGCGACGTGTACGGATTGCAGCGCGAAGTCGATCGTCACCACGCCGACGACGAGTGCCCACAGTGAACGGTCGAGCAGCGCAACGGGAAGCCACGAAACGAGCATCAGCAGCAGCGCGTAGCCCGTCGTGCGCTGCGCGAAACCTCGATCCGCCAGTCGACCCGCGCGGGCGGCGCCCAATGCGCCGACGGCGCCCGCCAGTCCGAACAGGCCGACTTGCGTATGCGACAGCGAAAACGGCGGCGCGCTGAGCGGCAGCACCATCGGCGTCCAGAGCACCGTGATCGCCGAGAACACGAGCAGCGCGATCGTCGCGCGCACGCGCAGCACGGGCTCTTCGACGAACAGCGTGAACACCGAGCCGATCAGGCGCGGGTAGGGCACGTGCGAGCGGGCCTCGTGCCGGTCCGGCAGCGCGCGGTACAGCAACGCGGCGATCGCGAGCGTCGCGGCGGCCGACACGAAATAGACGGACCGCCAGCCGAACAGGTCGGACAGCGTGCCCGACACCGTTCGCGCGAGCAGGATGCCGATGATGATGCCGCTCGTCACCACGCCGACGATTTGCCCTTGCTCGCTCGGGCGCGCGAGAAACGCGGCGTACGCGACGAGCACCTGCGTGACGACGGCGAGCAGGCCGACGGCGGCCATGCCGATCAACAGGATGGCGCTCGTCGGCGCCACGCCGACCGCGACCAGCGCGAGGACCGACAGCAGCGACTGTCCGACGATCAGCCGCCTTCGATTGAGCAGATCGCCGAGCGGCACGATGAGCAGCAGGCCGAAACCGTAGCCGATCTGCGTGACGGTGACGACGAGGCCGATGGTCGCGGGGCTGATGCCGAACTCGTGCGCCATCGTGTCGAGCAGCGGCTGAGAGTAATAGACGTTGGCGACCGCGAGGCCGCAGGCGAGTGCGAACAGCAGCGCGACGGCGCGGGAGAGCGTGGGCGCGTCGAAGGTCGTCTGGCTCGCGGCGTAGCCGGCGTCGAACTCGCCGGGGGAAGCGCGTAGGGTATCGGTGTCGGGGGGCATCGGTGGCTCCGTTCGAAAAAGGGGGCGTGCAAGCGCGATGCGCGCGCGCATCGGCTTCATGCGGATACGGCGTTTTCCGCAAACCGCTTGATGTGCGCGGCGATTTCCGCGGATTGATCTTCGAGCGCGAAGTGGCCGGTTTCCAGCAGATGGAAGTCGAGCTGCTTCAGATGCCGACGATACGGATGGGCGCCGCTTTCCGGGAACACCACGTCGTGCTTGCCCCATACGATGAGCGTCGGCGGCTGATGGGCCTCGAAGTACGCATGCCATTCCGGATAGCGATCGAGATTGGTCCGGTAGTCGTACAGCAGCGCGAGCATGATCTCCTTGTTGCCCGGCCGCGCGAGCAGCGCGCGCTGCAGCACCCAGTTGTCCGGATTCACGCGCTCGACGTCGGCGACGCCGTGGGTGTAGTTCCATTCGAGCGCCTCGTCGGAGATCGCCGCGTTGCGGATCTTGTCGAAGTTCTCGGGCGAAGGATCGTTCCAGAGCGCGCGCGCGGGCGCCCAGAAATCGTCGTGCAGCCCTTCCTCATACGCATTCGCGTTCTGAATGACGAGAAACGTGACTTTGTCCGGATGCCGGCTTGCGAGACGGAAGCCCACGGGGCCGCCGAAATCCTGCAGATACAGCCCGTAGCGCTCGATGCCGAGCTGAGCCGTGAATGCGTCGATCACGTCGGCGAGGCGGTCGAACGTGTACGTGAACGCCCCGACGGACGGCGCGTCGCTGTATCCGAAGCCAGGATAGTCCGGGGCGATCAGATGAAAGCGGTCCTTCAACTGTTCGATGAGATCGCGGTACATGAACGAAGAGGCGGGGAAACCGTGCAGGAGCAGAAGCGTCGGATTCTTTCTGTCGCCTGCTTCGCGGTAGAAGATCTTGATGCCGTCGACGATCTGGGTGCGGTAGTACGTCACGAACTTCTCCTATGAACGAATGGCATGCCGGAAGACACGCATGGTTTTAAATTGAAACTACGTGCTTTGTAGCATGTATGGTTTTTATGTGCAACCATAAGGGCATGAGGGAATCTCGGCGTCGAAGCCTCGGAGTTGTCGAAGGCGGCGTGAGAAAGAGGGGGCGGCGAGTGACGCGGCGCGCCGAGGCGCGAGGCCGCCGCGTTTACGCCGACATGGCGGCGCTCAGTCTTCGAGATGCGCGGCTTCGGCCTTCACGCGGGCCGCGTCGTCGCCGAGCGCCTGGGCGACAGACGTGCCGTAGGCCGGATCGGCTCGATAGAGAAAGCTCAGGATCGTATAGCGATTGCGCTCGTTCGTGACCTGGCGCAAGTCGCCTGACAGATTCCTGACGAGATGGGCCTTGTCCGTATCGGACAGCGATCGATAGAAGTCGCCCGCCTGCTGGAAGTCCTGTCGCTTGCGGATCGGTTCTTGCTGCGTCGTTCCCGTCAGCGGCAATTGGCTGTAGCGATACTGCGGATCGGCATGCACGTCGCTGAAGTGACTCGGCTCGTAATTGACTTCTCCGCTGCGCGCGCCGTAATCGCCGGCGCCGTTCTGGTTGTAATTGACGACCGGCGCGATCGGCCGGTTGACCGGAAACTGCGAATGATTCGCGCCGAGCCGATAGAGTTGCGTGTCCGAATACGCGAAGATGCGCCCTTGCAGCAGCCGGTCCTCCGACGGCTCGATGCCGGGCACGAGGTTCGCGGGCGACAGCGCGACCTGTTCCGTCGCCTCGAAGAAATTGTCGGGAACGCGGTCCAGCGTGAGTGTGCCGATCTTCTGTTCGGGCACGTCGGGCCAGATCTTCGTCGCGTCGAGCGGATCGAAATAGAAGCGGTTCAGCTCGCTGGGCTGCAGCACCTGGATGTACAGATCCCATTGGGGGAACTCGCCCGCGGCAATCGCCCGGTACAGATCGTTGGTCAGATTGTTGAAATCCTTGCCCTGGATGTCGGCCGCTTGATCGATGTCGAGCGTCGCGACGCCTTGCAGGCTCTTCCAGCGAAACTTGACGTAAGCATAGCGTCCCTGCGCATCGACGAACTTGTATGCGTGCACGCTGTAGCCGTCCATTTTCCGGTAGCTCGCCGGAATGCCGAGATCCGTGTACAGGCGGGTCAGGATGTGCGTCACCTCGGGAACGTGCGACAGGAAGTCGAATATGCGTTCGGGATCCTGAACGTTGCGAACGGGCGACGGCTTGAAGCTGTGAACGATGTCCGGAAACTTGATCGCGTCGCGAATGAAGAACACCGGCAGATTCAGCCCCACCAGATCCCAGTTCCCCTCGTCCGTGTAGAACTTGGTCGCGAAACCGCGAGGATCGCGCAGCGTTTCGGGCGAGCCGGCCGGATGGATCACCGTGGAGAAGCGCACGAACGCCGGCGTGCGCTTGCCGGGAGCAAACACGGCGGCGCGCGTCAGGTGCGAGATGTCGGCCGTCGCGACGAAATGGCCGTGGACGCCGGTGCCGCGCGCATGCACGACGCGCTCCGGAATCCGTTCGCGATTGAAGCGCTGCAGCTTCTGAACGAGCTGCACGTCCTGCAGCGTATCGGGTCCGGTCGGTCCGGCCGTCTGCGAGTTTCGGTTGTCGCCGACTGGCGCGGCATTGTCGCGGGTCAGCACGGTTTGCCCGGCGCTCAGGGGTTCATTCGACATGTTCGATTCCTTTTGTAAGACGTGTGTGGTGGGGGGTACGGTTGCCCGGCCGAACGGTCACGACGGCCGTTCGGCCGCTCGGGGCGGGAAATGGTCAGTGCAGCGCGTTCAGCGCGTCGCGTAACGACGAAGCGATGCGTTCGATGTCGTCGTCGACGGTGCGCCAGTTCGTGAAGGCGACGCGCAAGCCCCACGTGCCGTCGTAGACGGTGCTCGTGACGAACACATCGCCGAGATCCCGTATTGCGCGCACGTACGCGTTCACGCGCGCCTCGTCGGGCCGCTCGGCCAGCGTGAAGCACACGACGTTGACGCGCGTTGGCGCGAGGAGCCGCAGGCCCGGCGTCTGCGCGAGCCGTTCGCCGAGCGCCTGAGCGAGCCGGATGTTGCGCGCGACGATTTCCGCATGCCCCGCGCGCCCGTAAGCGGCGAGCGCGAACCATGTCGCCAGCGCGCGCAGCCGGCGCGAGTTCTCCGGCGTCAGATGGACGAAGTCGGGGTTGTCGGTCGGCACGCCGAGATAAGCCGAGCTGTTCTGGAATATGCGTACCTGCAGGTCGCGGCGCCGGGTGAACTGGACGGCCGCGTCGTACGGCACGTTGAGCCACTTGTGCAGATCGATGCAGATCGAATCGGCGGCATCGAGCCCGTCGACGAGCGCGGCATACTCAGGCACGAGCGCGACGAATGCGCCGAACGCGGCGTCGACGTGCAGCCAGAACGGATAACGCGCCTTCAGCGCGTGGATTGCGCGCAGGTCGTCGAAATCGACGGTGTTGACCGTGCCCGCGCTGGCGACGACGATCGCCGGCTCGCCGTTCAGCGCGGCGAGCGCGGCTTCGAGCGCGGCGACGTCGACCGATTCGCGCCCGGGTTGCGTCGCGATCTTCCGTACCGCGCGGCGCCCGATGCCGAGCACCGACAGCGCCTTGTAGATGCTCGAATGGGGCACGGCCGACAGCACGCGCACGTCGCCGAGCGCGGCGAGCCCTTGTTCGGAGACGTTGACGCGCTTGCGCTCGCCGAGCCATTCGCGGCCCAGTGCGAGGCCGACGAGATTCGACATCGTTGCGCCCGTCACGAAAACGCCTTGCTGCGCGTCGCTCAACCCGAAGAGCTCGCGCAACTGGCCGACAGTCTCGCGCTCCAGATCCGGCGCGGCGCTGTCGATGCCGGCGGTCGGATTCTGGTCGTAGACGCTCGTGAGCCAATCGCCCGCGAGCGACGCGGGCGTTGCTCCGCCCGTGACGAAGCCGAGATAGCGCGGCCCCGGGCTGCCCGAGAAGCCGGGCACCCAGCGTTTCGCGAACTCCGCGAGCGCGCCGTCGAGCCCGATGCCGTCGTCGCGCAGCGGCTGCGGATTGGCGGGGGGCGGCGCGAGCGCGGCGGGACGCGTGTCGAGCGCGGCGAGCGCCGACGTCGCGTGGCGCAGCGTGCGTTCGAGATGTGAATCGATGTCGGCGAGATCGGAGGCGAGAGTTGGATGCATGATGAAGTCGAAGGTTGGAATGGCGTCGTCGTTGGTGACGGGACGAACCGGTTGCGCGTCGGAACGCTCAGTGCAGGCGGCGATCCATCACGTCGCGTGCGCCCGCGTAATACTCCTGCTCGATCTGGAAGCGGACCAGGCAGCCTTCGCAGAGATCGCGAATGACGCGCGGGCTCTTGCGGGCGAGTGGCAGCAGCACCCGCGAGACCAACTGCTTGCCGTGGTTCGCGTCGACGGGCACGTGCAGATCGTGGTAGTAGCGAAACTCTTTCGGCACGTTGTGGCGGTGCATGCCTTTCAGCATCCGCGTGAAGCGGTACGGGACCGTTTGCTCGAGCAGCGTCAGCGCGCCGAGCAGGCGCCCGACGTGCTGGCGGCGCAGCGCATACATCAGCAGCAGATTGCCGTTCTTGAGCGCCGCGACGGGGATGTCCCGGTCGAGATCGAGCGCGCCGAGCTGCGCCTTGAAGAACGGCGCGGCGCGCGTGAACACGCGCGTGTGCATCTCGTCGAGATCGCCGAGACCCATCTCGTCCCAGTAGTTCTCGGCGAGCGCGAGTTTCATGTCGCCGTCCATGCCGAGCTGCGAGAGCGCGATGATGTCGTCGAAGCGGCCGTCCACCTGCGCTTCGAGGCTGACGAACAGCGATAGCTGCGGCAGCGACGCCTGTTCGGCGAGAAAATCGAAGAACGGCGCGACCGCCTTGCGATGCGCGTTGCGCAGCTCGACGTACCATTCCTCGAACTGCTCCGCGTCGGCCGGCACGTCGCCGAGTTCGATTCGGGATGCTTCATAGTTGCTCCATGCCGTTTCGAGCCCCAGGATGCGGGCGTAGTCTTCCGGCAGCGGAACCGTTTCGGGCGCGCTCGGCGGCGCGAGCTCCCTCAGATAGAACGAATTGAGCGCCTGCTGGCCGGCGAGCGTGTTGCAATCGAGCGTGTCAGGGATGATCTGTTGTGTGGTCACGATGAATTCCTGATGGTTGAGATGGAGGCGGGCCTTCGCGATCCGGCTACGCGGCGCGCGCCAGTTGCTCGGCGTTGCGGGCGGCGGCGAAGAGCGCGTCGATCCAGTCCCGCGTGCCCTGCCAGTCCGGTTTGGCGACGATGCCAGCGAGCGGTGCCTCATGGGCCGAGTACGTGATCCGGCGAGGCAGCGGCGTGCCGGGCGCGAGCTCCGCCCAGCGAACGAGCGAAGGATCGTCGCGAAACGCGTCGATTCCGGCGATGCCGCGATGCGTGTCGGCCTCGCGCTTGTGACCCGGGAAGACGAACCACCCGTGCCAGTGCGGATGGGTTTGCGTCGGCGGCAGCGGGCGCGACGGCCGGCCGTCCAGCATCACACGCAGCTCCTCCGACGGCAGGTGGACGCCCGTTGCATGCTCGAATGTCGCGACGACGTCCGCGCCGCCGACGCGATTGCCGACTTCGAGGAAGACCGTCTCCGCGCGATTTTCGATCGCCTCCAGATGGAAGCTGCCTTGGCGGATGCCGACGGCGGCGAGCGTGGCGCGCACCCACGCGGCCGCGTCGTCCGACACCGGGAAGTGGTATGAGCCGAGCGGCTCGCCCTGCGCGAAGCCGAGGCAGGTGCCGATGTAGCGGCTCGCGGTCAGCGTCAGCACGTCGCCGTTCGCGACGAGGCCGTCGAAGTGCACGATCGCGCCTTCGACGAATTCTTCGAGCTCGTAGGCGTCGATCGCCTGGACTTCGCCGTCGAGCCGCGCGACGCCCGAGCGGCGGTCCGCGATCGCCTGGGCGATATCGGCGGGCGAATCGAAGATGACGACGTCCTCGCTCGACGCGCCGCTGATCGGCTTGAGCACGGTGCGGCCGCGCCACGGCAACGCGGCGGGCGCGCGCAGGAGCTCGGCGACCGAAGCGAAGCGCGGCACGCGCAGGCCGGCGCGCCGTACCGCCTCCTTCATTTCGACCTTGTCTCGCACGAGCGTGACGTCGCCGACGGTCGCGCCCGGCACGCCGAGCCATTCGCGCAGGCGCGCCGCATCGAGCAGGTCGTATTCGGACATCGCGATGATCCGGTCGAAGCGACGGTCTTCGCGCTGCAGCCACGCGCGCGCTTCGTCGAACGTGCCGGCGTGGCCGGGGCGCTCCACGACTTCGTGGCGCAGGCCGGGCGGCAGCGTGTCGAGCAGCGCGCGCGTGCCGAAGTACGTGACGAAGTGGGCGTCATGATCGATGCCGCGCGCATATTCGATGCGCGGATAGGGCACGCGATGCAGGATGAGCAGATTCATGGTTCGGGCTCCGTTCAGGCCGCGAGAGCGGCGCCGCGCCGCGCTGCCGCTTCGCCGGCGCCGATCGGCGCCCGCGCGAGTTTCGCGAGCCACGCATCGCGCACGGCGGCGACGAGCGCGCGCATGTCGGCCGCATCGTCGTCGGTCGCGAAGCATGCCTGCGCGACGAAGTCCGCGTTGTCGCGCGGCACGGCCGGGATGGCGCGCGACCGTTCGGAAAGCCAATCGAACGCCAGCCGCCGCAGCGCTCCCGTGTTGGTTTTGCGCGCCGCGCTGTCGAGCGCCTGCTCGAACCATGCGATGCCGGTTTCGATGTCGGGCGGCGTGAAGACGCGGTCGGCCGGCGCGCCGAGCATCACGGTCGCCGCTTGCCGGCCGGACGTCGCCAGGCTCGGCTCGCGCGGCACGCCGAACGCGGCGTCGACCCAAAGCGCGTAGAAGTCGACGCCGTAGACTTCCGCGGCGATCGTCCATATCTTCATGCCGGCCGGGCGGCGGTTCGGTTCGACGACGGCGGCGAGCCGGCCGTCGTCGTCGAGCTTGATCTCGTTGTGGAACGGGCCGTCGCGTTGCCCGACCAGCACGTTCGCGAGCCGTCCGGTCCGCGTGAGCGTGCGGCGCTCGGCGGGCGTGAGCGCGGCGGGCAATATCTGCGCGATTTCGACCGGATAGCGGCCTTCGGCGCTGATCTTCTCCGTGATGAATTCCGTTGCGCCCACGCCGTCGAACGAGAATTCCCGGGCGAACGGAATCAGGGTCTCGCAAATCGCGCCGCGAGAAAGATAGGGCGCGACGGCCGCGAACGCGGCATCCAGATCGTCACCCGGCTTGACCACCACGACGCCGCGATTGTTGCCTTCGCACGACGGCTTGACGACGAAGCCCTCCGGATGCGATGCGGCGAATTCGCGCAGATCGGCGACGTCTTTCACATCGGCGCTGTCAGGAACGAACAGATGCTGGGCTTCGAGCAGTTCGCGCGCGCGGGCCTCGGCGACGCGATAGGCGCGCTTGCTGAACGCACTCGCGGCGAGCGGCGCGGAATCGACCGGCAGGCCGAGCCGCTCGAGCAGCGCGGCGCCGCTTTGCACCGCGTTGTCGGAGAACACCATGCCGGCCCGCAGCCGCGCGCGCCACGGCGCCAGGCGTTGCAGCGCGGTGTCGACGAAATCTTCGGCGAGCGGGTCGAGATCGAGCACGTAGTCACAGATCCGCGCGTCGCGTTCGGTCGGCTGCGCGCGGATCAGCAGCGTTTGCGCGCCGTGGCGCAGGCGTGCGTAAGCGGCGATGTGCTCGACGTCGGATATCCGCGAGAGGTTGTAATCGACGATCAGCAGCAACGACGATTGGGCATTCACGATTTATGCCTCCAATGCGATGGATGATGAGTGGTAGTGCACATCGATCGCGTTGGCCGACTCGGCAAGGAGCGTGGGCAGCTCGGCTTTCTGCGCATCCCGCGTCATGTGCCACAGCAGTTGGCCGAGAAACACTTCCCTTGACGCTTGCTCGACGACGTCGCCTGCCTTCAGCAGAATGTGCGTGAGCGCGGGCGGCCGGCTGAGCGGCCGGATTTCGATGCGGTCGATGTGGCCGGGTGCGGCGAAATACACCCGGAAAAACGTCGCGTTCGCCGTGGGGGGCGTGCCGTTCGCTGTATAGGCGAGGCGCGCGAGCGTGTCGCGGAACGATGGATGCGCGCGTTCCTTCGTCTGCGCGAGCAGCAGATCGAGCCATAGTTCGAGCAGGTTCGCCTCTTCGTTCAGCGCGCCGACGCTCGGTGAAATCAGGCTGCCGCCGATCCGCGGATTGATCTCGATGAGATCCCACCGGTCGCCGTCGAAGCGGGCTTCGACGTGAAAGCAACCCCAGTCGAGCGAGAAGTGGGCGAGCACGGCGCGCAGCCAGTCGATTCCCGCGGCGATGCCGGCCGCGGAAATCGAGACGGGCGGACTCGTGCAACTGTCTTCGAGTACGGTGCCGTTCGCCTCGGTCAACTGGCATTTCTCGTGGATCGCCACGACGAACGTTTCGCCGTTCACGGTCAGCGCCTCGAAGCTGAACTCGATGCCGGCGACGTAATCCTCGGCGATGAACGCGATGTCGTCGCCGAGCGCGGATGCATAGACCGTGTCGTCGCGCGCGCGCGTCGCGATGTCGGCGAGCGTCGACCACGTCGTATCGGCGGTCAGCCGGAACGCGCCGTAGGACGCGATGCCGCGTGCGGGCTTCACGAAGTACGCCCGTCCGTCGCGTTTCAGCACGTCGAGCGATTCGGGTGTCAGCAGGCGCGCGCCGCTGCGGGACAGTTCCGCCCGTTGCAGTGCGTTGCGCACGAAATGCTTGTCGCGCAGCGCAGCGATGCGTTTGGCCGGCACGTCGCTCACGTCGAGGCTCGCGTTCGCGAGCGCCATGAGAGCGCGATAGCCTTCCCACACGCTGACGCATGCGATGACGGCGGCATTCGATTCGCGCAGGGCGGCGATGGCATGCAGGACGTCGTTTTCCGCGAGCACGTGCGAATCGGCCGACAGCACCGCTTCCGCCTTGTCCCGCAACGCCTGCAGACGCGCGTCGCCGTGTTCCGGCAGGGGCTTGGAGCTCAGGACGTACGCTTGCAGTCCGCGTGCGTGGATTGCGGCGATCAGATCCTCCGCGAACGAGAAGCCGCAGTGGCTCAAGATCAGGACACCTGTGGATGCCATCGCCTGTCCTCCCGTCGTCAGGCGGCCGCTTTCAGCGGCGCCTGGATCTTGTCTTCGTAAAGCTCCTTGAAGTACAGCGCGAGCACGGACTGATGCTCACCCAAGTAGCGCTTGAACGCATCGATGTCGTCATCGCTGCGCAGCAGGTGGCGGATCGCCTGCCACACTTCGCCCGGATGGTCGTCGTTGATGTCGGTGTGCGAGTGCGCGACCTGGCCGGTAATGTTGGTTTCGCCGACGGATTCCTTCAGCGCCTTGATCTTGCGCGGCTCGAGCTTCACGTTCACGTATTCGACGAGGTACGAATAGGCGACCACGCCGAGCGGACCTTCGTGGTCGAGCAGGTACGAGAAGTAGCCCGTCAGCAGCTTCGTCGACAGATACGGCTCGGTCGCGAGAAACTGATCGCGGCTCACGCCCGCTCGCGCGAGATCCTGAATGAACAGCTCGTCGTGCAACATCTCTTCGCGCTCGTAGTTCGCCCAGATCTGCGCGGCTTCCGGGCTTTGCTTCGCGATTTCCGCCAGCGCCTTCGATTCGGACACGCGCAGCAAGCGGATTCTCCATGCGGTCTCGATCAAATGGCGCTTGTAGTATTCGGAATCGACCTTCTTGCCTTCCAGATGCGCGGCATACGGAACCGTTTCATACCAGTTCTCGATTTGCGTATCGATGAGCGCGTCGATTTGCTTGCGCAATTCGTCAGAATCATGGGAGCTCAAGAAAGGAACCCGATTTCCGAGTCCGGTATTTTTTACGCGGTTAACCATGATGATTTCCTTGTTTGGTTGAGGAAAATACGAGGTGAATTCGGTGCGGCGATTCGCGGTATCAGGTGTGAGGCGCTGCGACGCGAATCGCGACCGCTCCGTTGACGCGACATTGACACGCCAATCTGAATGCGTCGCCCGCATAGCCCAAGGTGTCGAGAAAGGCGCTTTCGCCCGTCGAGCGCTTGCCGAGCTGATCGCGCCCTTCCAGAACCTCTATGACGCACGCGCCGCATGCGCCCGCACGGCAGCCGAACGGGATCGACTCCTGCCCGTGCAGCTCGAACTCCAGCTCGGTCAGCGAGCTTCCGGACGGCAGTTGAACCTCGATGTTTTGCGGAAGAAGTTTGACGGTAGGCATGATCGAACTTTGACGCGATGTGAGGTCAGGTTAATTTGAATGCCTGAATTCAAAATATGAAGACAATGAAATTTCAGATTGATGAGGCTGGTGATCCGATCGAATAAAAATGGAGATCGAAATAAGGACTGAATCAGAAAATTCTTATTGGTTATGGTTGATTGCGTCTGTGAGACCGGATTATTTTTCTTAAAGTTGCAGATTGCAACTTATATTTTGAGAATAATTTATGAGCGAATATTGGTTGCCGGTTTGTTTGGGGGTTCTCGCACAAAGGCGCGTTTGCGCTGGGAATTGGGCGGGCTGATTCGCCCAATGAGGCGCCTCGTTCGGTTGCCCGGCGAGTCGACGTCACGCCGGCCAGTCGCGCGTATGGACAAGCGGATTTGGAAGCATTAATTTGATCGTGAAAGTCCGGGTAATGTGACGAATTCGGACCGGCCGATGCATCGGCGCGCATGCCGAGCACCTTCCGGGAAAGGCTCGATACCGAACAAGGGAGATTCCAATGATCAAGCGAAACTGCGTGGAAATTCAGGCGATTTGCCCCGTCGCGCGCGCGGTGGACGTGATAGGCGATCGCTGGTCGCTATTGATCGTTCGCGCGGTGCTCGAAGGCGTCCGGCGGTTCGGTGCATTGCAACGTCATCTCGGCATTGCAAGCAACATCCTGAATGACCGGTTGCGGACGTTGATGGCAAAAGGCGTGCTGGAGGCGAAGCAGGCGTCGGACGGGTCGGCTCATCTCGAGTACGCGCCGACGAAGCTCGGTGAAGGGCTGTTTCCGGTCATCGTCACGCTGCATCAGTGGGCGGAGACTTATTTGTATGCGGAAGGCGAGCGCTACGCGATGCTGATCGAACGAGGCAGCGAGCGGCCGATTCGCCGGCTGGAGTTGCTGCGGCACGATGGCGGCCCGCTGAGTGCGACGAACACGGTCGTCTATTTGCCCGCCGCCGGCGATTGAACGCGCGGTTGCGGCGATGCGGCTTCTTCCGGGCGTGATCGCGCAATGCAGCGGCGCGCGCCTCGCGAGCGGCCGTTCTCGTGGCAACGCGTGTGCGTTCCGTATGGAAACAGACCCTGGTCGAGGGCCCGCGTTCACCACTTCTCTGCGAACGGGCGAATCACGTGATCGAACGACCAGGTCGACGGGTGTTGATGCGCGATGTGAAAGACCTCGTCGGCAATCGCGTCGGGGTGCGCGAAGTACTCGTCGCGCGCGAATGGCCAGCCTTTCGGCGGTTCGACCCACGCCGGCCGCGTGCGGCCGTCTTCACCGAGCCAGGGCGCGTCGATCGCCGCGTCGATGATCACATAACCGACATGCACGCGTTGCGGGCCGAGTTCGCGCGCGAGCGCTTCGGCGAGAATCCGCTGCGCGGCCTTGGTGGGCGCGAACAGCGCATAGTTCGGCTTGCCGCGCAGCGAAGCCGTGTTGCCCGTCACGATGATCGCGCCGCCTCCCGCTTCGATCATGCCCGGCGCGCACGCGCGGGCAAGATGCAGCAGCGCCGTCGTGTTCACGCGAAAGTTGCGCTCGAGCCGTGCGGGGTCCGCTTCGAGGAACGTCGCGAACGTTTCGGACACGGCGTTATGAACGACGACCGACGGCCGGCCGAACTCGTTGCGCACGGCTTCGACTGTCGTTGCAAGTGCGTCGAGATCGCCGACGTCGCAGACGAATGCGCGACTGCCTTCGATCGTGCGCTCGAAGTCGAGCAGGCGTTCGCGGTTGCGCGCGAGCATCGCGACCCGGTAGCCGTCGCGGGCGAACCGGCGGGCGATCGACGAGCCGGTCGCGCTGCCCACTCCGGTGATCAAGCAGATTCGGTCAGTCATGGTGTGGTGTCCTGTCGAAATGCGGCGATATGGCGGCGATCGCTTTTGCGCGGCGTCGACGTTTTTTCATTTCGATCGTGGCGTTCTACGGGCGAGTGCGGGCGAATGCGGGATGGTCCGCGACGGATGCGGCGACGGCGGAGAGCGCACGCGCATGCGAGCCCAAATCGAGATCCGGATGGGTTGCCTGCGCATAGTCGTACGCGACAACGGCGGTGATCGTCGCCAGATTCAGCGCGGTCGAGCGGATCGGGCCGCCCGAACGAACGACTTCGTCGAGCGCGGTGAAGCCGTTGAGCGTTTGCGTGCGATAGCGGTCGATCAGATCGGCCTGCGTACCGTTGTCCGCCCGGTGCTCTTCCGCGTAGCGCGCGGTGGTTTTCTCGTAAATCGTCGTCGCGATTGCCGCGAGTTGAAGCATCGCTTGACGCGGCGCGCCGAAGCGCGGGGCGAGTGCGCGCTCGGGGCCGACTCGCTCGTCGAGAAAGTCGAGAATCGCGCCGCTGTCGATCAGGCGGGTGCCGTCGTCGAGTTCGAGCACCGGCACTTTGCCGACCGGATTCAGCAAGTCGGCTCGCGCGGCCTCGGTATAGCCGTTCAACGGATCGTGCTCGAAACCGATGTCGAGAACGTTGAGCGCAACGCCGACACGACGTGCGAACGGCGAGAAGTAGGTGCCGATCAATTTCATGGCGATGATATTGAGGAATGCATCGATTTGACGAAGGCAAGACGCGAACGCCCGGCCGCATCGGCTCGGATTGCCTGATTCAGGTGCGCAGCCTTGCTTGTGGCGGCGGCGAGCCCGGTCGGCTGTGCGTCGCGCCGTAGGCGCATGTCGTTCCACGTTGCGATTGCATCGTATGTTCCTTTTTCCCGAACCGATGAGGCCGACAATGCCGCTTTATAGCATTCGTGGTTTCATATTGCAACCTACTGGGCGATTGACCGCGAGCCGCCCAAAAAAGAGCGCATGGAGGATTCGTGTGCGAGCGCGCGGCGCGGTGTTTTCGTGCGGCAGGGCAGCCGCGCTCGGCGTTCGGCCGAATGCGGCCCGCTGAGGCGGGCGACGGGAGCGGGATGAAGCGACGCCAATTTGCCGGCGTTGCGAGATCGTGAGCGCCGCTTCGGCGGAGCGGGCGCAGGCGGTTACGGCCGCCAAGTCGCGAGTTTCGGCTTAACGGGAACCCGTCGTTTTCGACTTGGTTGCCGCGCGAGTTGCCGCGCGAGGTTTGACGACACGCACGACGGTGTCCTCAGGCTGCAACAGGTTGCCGTCCTGAGCGTACACTTCGACGCGCTTGACCGGCCGGCCCGTTTGCCGATCGACGAGGCGCACGCGCGCGGCACTTCCGGGGAAGCAATAGTCTTCACCCCATTGCCTCAGCGCGACGAGCAAGGGAAACAGCGCGCGCCCCTTTTCGGTCAGCTCGTATTCATGATGGACGCTGCCGTCCGACGCCGGCACGGTGATGAAGATGCCGTGCTCGACGAGGCTGCGCAGCCGGGCCGCGAGGATGTTCTTCGCGAGCCCGAGGCTTTCCTGAAACTCGCCGAACCGCCGCAGGCCGTCGAATGCGTCGCGCACGATCAGTAACGACCAGTTGTCGCCGATCGCGTCGAGCGGACGCGCGACGCCGCAGCCGCTTTCCTTGTGACTAGTTCGCTTGCCCATTTGATTCCCAAAAAGCAGACGGCCGCGCACGTCGAGTCCGTGATGGCGCGGGATCGGTCGTTGCGCCCCCGGTGATGGGCGGACGCAGGATTGTTGCAAAATCGCATTGGCATTCCAGCATGCCATGGTTGCATTATAAAACGATGCCGGCATGGATCTGCCGTTTCCGGGGCCGGCCTTTGCCGGCGCTCGTGGATGTGGCAGTCATCGAGTTGGACCAGGCGCCGGACGGATATGCGGAATTCGATGCTGGCGTGCCGAAGAAATTCGTGATCGATCCGCACGGGAGCCTGGCGGCAGCCGCATGACCGGATCGGTCCGATCGTGTTGCCGAGCGCGGACGGGGCGGCTCATGATCGAATCCGATCCGGCCGTACAGGCCGGCGCAAAAGGATGGAGCAGAACCATGACCCGTTTGACAGGCCGCCGCGACACGGCGGCAAGGCTGATCAAGGCGTCGCGCCAAACGATCTATGATGCGTTCGTGAGGCGCGACGCCGTGTCGGCATGGTTGCCGCCGCAGGGCGCGACCGCGCAGGTCCAGGCTTTCGAGCCGTGGACGGGCGGGCGATTTCAGATGACGCTTGCCTTCGCTACGGCTTCCGGCAAATCGACCGCGAATACTGACGTCGTGGCGGGTCGATTTGTCGACCTCGTGCCGCAGGAACGTATCGTTCAGGCTTTCGAGTTCGCCGCCGCCGATCCGGCCTTTGCCGCAACGATGACGATGACATGGAATCTGAGGGCGGCGGAAGGCGGCACGATCGTTACCGTGACGGCCGAGAACGTTCCGCCCGGCATCGATCGAGCGGATCATGAAACCGGCATGAACTCATCGCTGGCCAATCTCGCGGCGTATGTCGAATGAACGCGGGCGCAGCCGTGCATTCGTCGCCCTGACAGCACGGACGCTCGATCGGATTGCGGCGCTTACTGTTCGCACCGCACGTCGCGCTTCAGCACCGAGATGATCGCCGGATACGTGCCGTGATCGAGGTCGATGCGCGCGACGACGTCCAGCATCGTGTCGTCGCCATCGTCGTATACGCTGACGCGCTCGCGGCGCAGATACGCGAGGCCGGCGCAGCCGGATGCGCGGCCGTCTTCGGACACGCGGCAGTCGAGCGGATGGTCCGCGAGATAGCGGTAGCGATCGCGCTCGCGCGCGGCGAGATATTCGCGCAGGTTCGGCGCGGCGCCGCCGACGCCCGTGACGATCGCGATTGCACATGCCGGGGCGGCCGCGGGCGTGTCGTCGACTGTCTGCGCATGCGCGGCCGCGCAGATGGCCGCGGCCAGCGCGGTGAGGATCGAGATTCGAAGGAAGGGCATGGTGCGGGACGCTGTCGTCGGAACGAATGTCGGATTGTAGTGCGATTCCGGATGAGGGCGCGCCGCGCCGATGCCGGTGCCAATGCCGCCCCCCGGCAGCAACGCGTTCGTCGCGCGCACGTTGACGGTACGCCGGACGCAATACAGACTGCAGGCTGCGCCAGCGATACCGAGGAAGATTTCATCAATCACCGATCACGGATGTCGAGAAATCCGGCTGGCCGACCATTCACGTGAATGATCGCCACATTCAGGAGGGCATCAGTCATGGTCGAAACAAGACGAATGCATGCTGCGCTCGTCGCGGCAGCGATCGCCGCGATTGCACCGGCCTGCCACGCGCAAAACACCACCGACTGGCTGGCGAACACCTACGGCACCCTCGCGGCCCACGTGGGCAACACCGCGCGTTCGATGTGGGTCGCGCCCGAAGGCGTCATCTACACGTCCTCGATGTGGGACGAATACGAGGGCGGCGTCGCGATCTATCAGAACGGCAAGAGCCTCGGCTCGATCGGCTCGCACGCCGAGTTTCAGGGCGGCGCGATCACGGGCAACGCGACGTCGATCTTCGTCGCGCTTCAGTACGACAAGTCGCATGGAAGCGGCGCGGTCGGGCGCTACAACCGCGCCACCCGGGCTCGCGATCTTTTCATTCAGGTCAGCGCGTCGAACAACCAGCCTCGGGTCGACGTCGTCACCGGGCTCGCCACCGCGGGCTCGCTCCTCTATGCGAGCGACTTCTACGGCAATCGCGTCCGGATCTTCACGACGGGCGGCGTCTGGCAGCGGGACATCGGCGTCTCGGGCCCGGGCGCGCTCGCCGTGGATCGCGCAGGCAACGTCTGGGTCGCACGCAAGAGTGCGGGCGCGATCGTCGAGTTCAGTCCGGCCGGCGCGTTGCTGAACACCATCCGGATGCCCGTCGGATCGCAGCCGTCCGCGCTCGATTTCGATGCGTCGTCGGGGCAACTGATGGTCGGGGACGAGGGCCCGGACATGAACATCAAGCGCTACGACGTCTCGGGCACGCCGGCGCTCGCCGGCACGTTCGGCATTCGGGGCGGCTATCTCGACGCCACGACGGGCATCAAGGGCCAGGTGGGCGCGAAGCGCTTCACCCGCGTCGCCGGCATCGGCAAGGACACCGCCGGCAATCTCTATGTGCTCAACAACCCGTGGGGCGGCAGTTGGGACCTCGGCCGCAACGGCGGCACCGACATTCATGCGTACGACAGCGCCGGCAACCTGCAGTGGACGCTTCAGTCCCTCAACTTCGAGGGCGTCGCCGCGCCGGACCCGGCCACGGACGGCGCGCTGTTCTATGGCGGCACCAACATCCATGCCGGCAGCGCCGGCGGCGCCTTCGTCGCGAACACCGTCGATCCGTTCTCCTACCCGTCGGACCCGCGCATCGACATGAACGATACGCAGCGCGACGAGCATTTCGGGCAACTCGTCGCCGTTGGCGCGAACCGGATTCTCGTGGCGTCTGGCCAGAATCCGCCGATCTTCTACTTTTTCCATTTCGACAACGCGAATGGCTACGTCGCCATTCCGGACGCATCGATTCCCGGCCCCGCGTTCAATACGACCCAGCGGGTCACGGGCGGATTCTGCATCGACAGCAAGGGCGGCGTGTGGGCAGGGCTGGACAAGACCGGCTCGATCTACCATTACCCGCTGACCGGTTTCGACGCGAGTGGCAAGCCGGCATGGGGAGCCGGCATTCCGGTCCGCATTCCCGCGAGCGTCCAGCCGCTGACGCGCATCGTCTACCTCGCGGACAGCGACACCATGATTCTCGCGCAGGGCATCGCGGGGAGCGCGGACTGGACGTCGATCGGCACGCGGATCGAGGTGTATCACGGCTGGCGCGCGGGCAACACCACCACGCCCGATCCGGTGATCAATCTCGCCAGCGCGGGCGCCAAGTCGATCGATGCGGCCGGCGATCACCTGTTCGTCGGCTACTGGTTCAGCAGCGGCGGGCCGGCGAGGCCGGACATCGACGCCTTCAACCTCGCCACGGGCAAGCTCGACGCCACGCTGGTCAACACCAGCACCGCCACCGTCGACGCCAGCAGCGCCGTCGATTCGATGTACGGCGTCAGGGCATACCTCCGATCGACGGGCGAATACGTGGTCACGAAGAACAACGTCAAGGGCAACAGCATCACCGTTTATCGCTGGAAGCCCTGATCGTGCGTTGCGTCCGCGAAAGCGGCGGCCGAGCGCCGCGGCAACGCGCCCGCGCTTGATCTCGCGCAACATTGCCGCCGCGCCGAAATCTATGCTGGCCGTGTCGATGGCGGCGCATCGGCATCGAAACGTCGCACGGCGAGCCGGTGCGCGGCCGTCGGGGACGCGTGCGCCTCGCCGCGCCACCCACGCTCAATGCGCGATCTGAGCGGTGCGAATCGCGTACTCGGATCAGAGGCTTGCATGATCGATGCGGATCGTGGGCGGTCGCCCGTCGCCTCGCTGATGGAGAAAGTCGCCCGGCTGCGGGAGCCCGCTACCTGGCCGGACGGCGCGCATGCGGTGACGGCGATCGAAACGCACATGTCCTGGGTATTCCTCACCGATCGCCATGCGTGGAAACTCAAAAAGCCGGTGCGGGCGTCGCAGCTCGATTTTCGCTCGCTCGCCGCGCGCGCGCGTTTCTGCCACGAGGAAGTCCGATTGAATCGCCGGCTTGCGGCGGACGTCTATCTCGATGCGGTGCCGCTCACGATCGATTCGGACGGCCGCTTGAGGCCGAATGGCGCGGGCGAGATCGTCGACTGGCTCGTCGAGATGAAGCGCTTGCCTGCTGAACGGATGCTCGACCGGGCGCTGCTGCACGGGACCGCGACGCGGGCAGACGCGCGTCGCGTCGCGGAGCGATTGAGCGCGTTCTACCGCTCGCTTGCCCCCGCGCGAGGCGGCGCCGATCTGTACCGCGACGGCTTGCGCCGAACGATCGACTGCAACGAACGTGCGTTGCGCCGGCCGATGTTCGAGCAGCCTGTCGAGGTCGTTCGGGCGGTTTGCGTATTGCAGCGTGCGCTGCTGGACGCCGAGGCCGCCCGCTTCGACGCGCGCGTCCGGCAGGGGCGCATCGTGGAAGGGCATGGCGATCTGCGGCCCGAGCACGTCTGCATCGACGCGCAGATCGCGATCATCGATTGCCTGGAATTCTCCAGGCGGCTGCGCACGCAGGACATGGCCGACGAGATCGGCTTTCTCGCACTCGAATGCGAGCGACTCGGCGCGCCCGACTTCGCGCGCGCGCTATTGGACGAATATCGCGCGGCGAGCGGCGACGCCGTCGACGACGCGCTCGTGCATTTCTATCAGAGCTGCCGCGCGATGACGCGCGCGCGACTGGCCGCCTGGCATCTGCGCGAGAAGGCGTTCCGGGCGACCCCGGTCTGGCGCGATCGCGCGCGCGCATACGTCGCGCTCGCGCAGCGGCACGCCGGTTGCTGTGAGCGCCTGTGGACGGCGGCGAGCATCAGCGCCGCAGCAGGTCCGTGAGCGAGCCGCCGCGATGGATGCGCGCGATCGCCTCCGCGAACAGCGGGGCGCTGTCGAGCACGGTGAGCTTGTCTCTGAGCACGCCGGGCGGCACGCGCCACGGCGGCACCGAGTCGGTGACGGCAAGCGCGGTGAGCGCGTCGCCGCCGAGCAGTTCGGCGGCGCGGTCGAAGAACATCCCGTGCGTCGCGACCGCATAGACAGACTGCGCGCCCAATGCCCGGCAGTCGGCGGCGGTGTGGGCGAGCGTCGTGCCGGAGCCGATCAGATCGTCGACGATGACCGCGCAGCGGCCCGCGACGTCGCCGACGAGCGGCTTGGCGGTCACGACGCCGCTGCTGCGCAGCTTGCCCGCGAAGGCCGCGTCGACGGGGCGGCCGAGCCGCGTGGCGAGCCTCGCCCGAAAATCTTCCGCGCGGCGCACGCCGCCGGCATCCGGTGACACGACCACGATGGGCAGCTCGCCCGCCTGCCCGGCGAACCAGTCGACCAGCAGCCCGTTGGCTTCGAGGTGTTCGGTCGGGCAGCGAAACGCATTCTGGTACGCGGCGACGTTGTGCACGTCGATCGTGACGATGCGATCGACGCCGACGGCTTCGAGCATGGCCGCCACGTAGCGCGTGGAGACCGGATCGCGCGGCTGCGATCGTCGGTCCTTGCGGGAGTAGCACAGGTACGGCACGACCGCGCAGACGCGCGCGGCGGAGGCGTCCTTGAGCGCGCCGATGAACAGGAGCAGCCGGCACAGCTTGTCGTTGACGGAGCTTCCCGCTTCTCCGTACAGCGACTGCACGACATAGACGTCGTGTCCGCGCACGCTGACGAGCGGGCGCGTCTTGTGTTCGCCGTCCTCGAACGCGCGCTCTTCGTGCGCCGTGAGCGTGACGCCGAGATGGGCCGCGAGCCGCTCGCCGAACGAGCGGCTCGTCGCGAAGGCAAAGAGGCTGAAGGGGCTGTATGGCATGGTGGGAGATCCTCGATTCAGGAGCCGCCGCCGCGGCGGCGACGGGCAAGACACGCCGGCGCGGTCATGGCGGAGGCGGCGGCGTCCGCTTCAGCGCGACGCGGGGGCGGAGCGGTCGTCATCGATGGTCTCCGGCACCGTCGCGAGGTCGGCGAGCCAGGCGCGCGCACTCGCGTCGCTCGGCGCGCGGTAGTCGCCGCGCGGCGACAGCGAACCGCCGGAGCCGACCTTCGGGCCGTTCGGCAGGCAACTGCGCTTGAACTGCATGTCCTCGAAGAAGCGCGTGACGAAGATTTCGAGCCAGTGCTTGATCTCGCCGATCGAATAGGCATGCCGCTGGCCGTCCGGCACGTCGGGCCAGCGGCCGTGCGTTGCGTCATGCCATGCATGCCAGGCGAGATACGCGACTTTCGACGGCCGATAGCCCAGCCGCAGCAGGTAATAGAGATTGAAGTCCTGCAACTCGAACGGACCGACGGCGGTTTCCGATTGCTGCGCCGGTTCGGCATGGGCGTCGCCCGGAATCAGTTCGGGGCTGATCGCCGTCGCGAGCACGTCGTGCAGCACCGGGCTTGCTGCGCCCGCGAACGGGCCCTGCTCGGCCGCCCAGCGCACGAGGTAGCGAACGAGCGTTTTCGGAATGCTCGCGTTGACGGCGTAATGGGACATCTGGTCGCCGACGCCATACGTGCACCAGCCGAGCGCGAGCTCGCTCAGATCGCCCGTGCCGACGACGAGCGCCCCATGCCGGTTCGCGAGGCGGAACAGGTAATCGGTGCGCATGCCGGCCTGCACGTTTTCGAAGGTCACGTCGTAGCACGCCTCGCCGCGCGAGAACGGGTGGTCGAGATCGCGGAGCATTCGCGTGCAGGCGGGCCGGATGTCGATGCCGATGTGCCGGCAGCCGAGCGCGGCGATCAGGCGGGCGGCCTGCCCCGCCGTGCGCGCGCTCGTCGCGAAGCCCGGCAGCGTGCACGCAAGCACGTGATCCCGCGGCAGACGAAGCGCATCCGCCGCGCGCACGCACGTGAGCAGCGCAAGAGTCGAATCGAGCCCGCCCGATACGCCGATCACCAGACGCTCGACGCCGGCCGCCTTCATCCGCGTCACGAGCCCCTGCACCTGAATCGCGCTGATTTCCTCGCAGCGTTCGTGGCGCAGGGCCGGATCGGACGGGACATAGGGAAATCGCTCGCATACCCTCGCGAGCGGCAACACGCCATCGGAATCGACGGCGACGTCGATCGGAATCGTCCGGAATGCCGCGCACGCGCTCTGGTGCCGCAGCGCGGCGTGCGCGAAGCTCGTCTGCCGCATCCGTTCGCTGGCGAGACGCTCGACGTCGACATCGGCGAACAGGAGCTGCGGCGTCGGCGCGAAGCGGCGCGCCTGCGCAAGCAGCACGCCGTTCTCGAACAGCATGCCGTGGCCGTCCCATGCGAGATCGGTCGTCGATTCGCCCGCGCCCGCGCAACTGTATGCGTACGCGGCCAGGCAACGGGCCGACTGGTTGCCGACGAGGGCGCGCCGGTATTGCGCCTTCGCGATGGTGGCGTTCGAGGCGGACAGGTTGAACAGCACCGTTGCGCCGGCGAGGGCGGCATACGACGACGGCGGAATCGGCACCCACAAATCCTCGCAGATCTCGACATGGAACGTCAGCAGCGGCTGCGCGCGGGCCTGGAACAGCAGGCGGCTTCCGCATGGAATCCCGGCTTGCATCGGCAGATCGACGGTTTCCTGCGCGAGCGCGTCCCCCGACGCGAATTGCCGCGCCTCGTAGAACTCGCGGTAGTTCGCGAGATAGGTCTTCGGCACGATTCCGCAGATTCGCCCCCGATGGACGACCGCCGCGCAGTTGTAGAGCGTGGCGCCGATTCGCAGCGGCACGCCGACGATGGCGACCGCCGCGAGATCGTTCGACGCGGCGACCACGTCGTCCAGCGCCGCAAGGCCGGCGTCGAGCAGCGCCTGCTGCTGGAAGAGGTCGTCGCAGGTATAGGCGGACAGGCCGAGTTCCGGACAGACGACGACCAGTGCGCGTTCGCGCGCCGCGTCGCGCATCGCGTCGATCGTGCGCGCCGCATTGAAGGCCGGGTCCGCGACGCGCACGGGCGGTATGGCGATGGCGATCCGGACGAAGCCGTGCCGGTACGGATTGAGGAAGCGTTGCGCGGGTGCGTCGCCGGTCGCCGGGCGGCGAGGGCGGGCGGGGGTCGTCATTGCTTGCTCCGGATGGCGCGCCGCGGGCCGACACATGCGTCGGGGCGGAACGCTCGCCGAGTGGGCTGCGCGCGGCCAGGCGGGCGAGCCGCGGCGCGCCCGACGTGCCGCACAGCGCCTGACGTTTCGAATCTAGGAACAAAGCCGCGAGGATGATTTGACGGACATCAAGTCCGCGCGGAAGCGCCGACGCGGGCCAAGGCAGCGGCATTCGGCTCGCAGCGCGTCGCGTCGATTGCGCCCGCGTTCGCCGCGCGCGATGCGTTGACGTACGTCAATCCCCGCCGAGTGGCGGCTCCTAACCTGATCGCACGATACGTCGCGCGACGCGCTTCGCCGTGCGCGGCCATTGGCACAGGAGAGACAACCATGCATATCGGAAGAATCAGCACCCAGCCCGTCGAATTCTGCACGGTCGATTGCAGCGCGCTCGAATTGGCAGAGCGCATGCGCCACGTCCATGTCGGTGATATCGTCGTGATCGAATACCGCGATGGCGACGCCGTGCCGATCGGCCTTGTCACCGACCGGGATCTCGTCATCGAAGTGATGGCGCGCGGCGAAGATCCGGGCCATGTGACTGCCGGCCAGATCATGTCGCGGGGTCTGATCGTCGTATCGGAGACCGACGAAATTGCCGTCGCACTCGAGGAGATGCGTCGTTCAGGCATTCGCAGGCTGCCGGTCGTCGACGACGCAGGCCGGCTGACCGGAATCGTCACGCTCGACGACATCGTCGAGTATCTTGCGGCGCTGTTCGGCGGAATTGCGGAAGTCAGCAAGCTGCAGCAGGTCGAGGAGCAACGCTTCCGCGCGTAGCCGATCACGTGCGTCACGCTTCGGACGCCGGCAGGGGGAGGGAGCAAGCGCATCGCGGCCGCCCGGTTGGGTGGAGCGGCGAGCATGCGAGTAGACTCTGCACCAAAACCCGAGGAGACAAATCATGCTGATTGGCGTGCCGAAGGAGATCAAGGTCTACGAATATCGCGTCGGCCTGACGCCGGCGGGTGCGCGCGAACTTGCACTGCACGGCCATCAGGTGCTGGTGCAGCGCAGCGCGGGCGCGGCGATCGGCCTGCGGGACGAGGATTACGCGGCGGCCGGCGCGACGCTCGCCGACGACCCGGCCGACGTGTACGCGCGCGCCGACATGATCATCAAGGTCAAGGAGCCGCAGCCGGCCGAATGCGCGATGCTGCGGCGCGGGCAGATCCTGTTCACGTACCTGCATCTCGCGCCCGATCCCGAGCAGGCGGCGGCGCTCGTCAAGTCGCGCGCGGTCTGCATCGCCTACGAAACCGTCACCGCTCCCGGCGGCGGCCTGCCGCTGCTCGCGCCGATGAGCGAGGTGGCCGGCCGCATGTCGATTCAGGTCGCCGCAGCGCATCTCGAAAGTCCCGGTGGCGGAATGGGCCTCCTGATGGCGGGCGTGCCCGGCGTGCCGGCCGCGCACGTCGTCGTGCTCGGCGCGGGCGTCGTCGGCACCTGCGCGCTGCAGATGGCGGTCGGCCTCGGCGCGCGCGTGACCGTGCTCGACACCAGCGTCGATCGCCTGCGCCAGCTCGACCTGATCTTCGGCAACCGGATCGCGACGCTCCATTCGAACGCGCATGCGATCGACGACGCGGTGCGCAACGCGGACGTGGTGATCGGCGCGGTGCTCGTACCGGGCGCGTCCGCGCCGCGGCTCGTCACGCGCGAGATGGTGTCGAAGATGCGCGCCGGCGCGGTCGTCGTCGACGTCGCGATCGATCAGGGCGGCTGCTTCGAGACGTCGCATCCTACGACGCACGCGCAGCCGACCTACGTCGTCGACGGCGTGGTTCACTACTGCGTCGCGAACATGCCAGGCGCGGTCGCGCGCACGTCGACGTTCGCGCTCGGCAATGCGACGATCCGCCATGCGATCGCGCTCGCGAACAAGGGCTGGAAGCGCGCGCTCGCCGACGATCCGTATCTGCGCTCGGGGCTGAACGTCTGCGACGGCCGAGTCACGCACGAAGCGGTCGCGCGCGCGCTCGGTCTCGCCTACATGCACGCGGACGAGATGCTGGACTGAATCGTTGCGCAGCAGCCTGAACGAACGCGGATCGGCCGGCGAGCCGCGCGGCAAACCTGCCCGATGCGCGCCGCGCATGCCCGGCCGTGACGGCGGATTGACGCACATCAATCGCCGGCGTGTTCGAATGCATACGCTGAAATCGTGAGCGGCATCGGCGCGATGCGCGCATGCACGGATCGGAGGCTATTGTGCGGACCGGACATCACTTCTTTCCCGAACTCCGGCATGCAACGGTGCCGACTTACTTCGTCTCCTATCTGTTCCCGCTGCTTCTCGCGGGCTACGAAGCGTACCGCGTCGGATACTGGGTCAGCCGGCACGGCTGGCATTTCAACGAACTGTCCCAGGCGGGCTACGAATTCACGCTGATGCTGATCGTGTTCGCGCTGCAAGTCGTGCTCGACGGGCTGTTCTTCATCACCGCGTGGGTCGGCCGGCATCCGGACGTCGAGCACCGGCTCTCGAACCTGACGTTCGGCATCATCTGCTCGGCGCTCGTGCTCGCATTCGACGTCGTGCTGCAGGTTGTGTTCTGAGCCGCCGCCGCCCGGCCGCAGGCGCTGCGCGCTGCGCGGCGTCGCGGGCCGCCCGCGGCGAAGCATTTCGCATCGACCGGGAGTCACGGTCTGCATCCCAAAATATCGTCGAGCGACCTCGAACGATGCCGGGGTCGCCGACGCGCGCCAATGTTCACGGCCGCGCCGCGGCGCGTGCGGTGGCCGCCGGGCAGCGGCGGAGCGTCAGCCGGCCTTGATCTCGATCTTTTTCTCGGCCCTGGACGCTTCGGGCGTCTTCGGCAGCGTGACCTTCAGCACGCCCTTGTCGAACGACGCGTCGATCCTGTCGCGGTCGACGCCGTCCGGCACTCGGAAGTACCGCTCGAAAGCGCCGAAGCGACGCTCGTGAACGTAATAGCCCTTGCGCTTTTCTTCTTTCTCTTCGTGTTTTTCGCCGTGAATCGACAGGCCGCCGTTCGAGAGCTTGACCTCGATATCCTTCTCGCTCAGCCCCGGTAATTCCGCGGTGATTTCGTAGGACGTGTCGGTTTCGACGAAGTCGACGGCGGGCTCGGCCGCCCACTCTCGTTCGCGGCGCCAGAACGGCTCGATGTCGAAGATCGCCCGTCGCATCGACGACACGCGCACGCCGTGATCGAAATCGTCGAGCAGGCGATCGATCTCGCGCCGCAGCGTCTCGATCGGGTGCCAGAACGGCGCGGTCAACGAACGCTCCGTGCTTTCCCGCGGCTTCTTGACCGGCAGCTTGGTGGTTTCGCTCATGTCGCACCTATATGAACGCGTCCCGTTTGCAACAGTTCTCGTGTGTTCCGACAGACAGGATGGGCTGCAGCTCTATATTCGGCCTTGATGCAGTCGATATTGCCGCTGCGGGCCCCTATGAAATCCGCTGGCCCGCGCCTCACTCTCCTAACGAGCTCAAAGCTCTTGGTGACATTCAGGCTTGGCGGGCCCAGGTCCTACCTGGCTCGTCATCACACTCGATTGCTGCGCAACCTTTCGACGTTCACCCTGTGTAAATGTTGATCTTCTACCTCGCAGGAACCGATTAGACTGGTTTCACGCTGATGTAGTCCTTTCGATACGCTCGCTCATGAGCGAGTACCGCCCAGATCGTTCGCGCCGTCTTGTTGGCCAGTGCGACGATCACGACATTCGTCGGCCGTCGCTTCTTGATCTGCTCAACCCACGGCCCAGGCTCCTTCGCGTGCGTCAGTACGCTTCGTGCGCCGTGAATCAGCAACGTCCGCAGATACGTGTCGCCTCTCTTGCTGATTCCATGCAGATTCACCTTGCCGCCAGAACCTGTCTGCTTGGGCACCAAACCCGCCCACGCCGCAAATTCCCGCCCCGATCTGAACGCTTTCGGATCGCCCATCATGGCCACTGCAGCGGTCGCCGTCAGCAACCCCACGCCAGGAATCTCGCTGATCGCCTGCACCGCCCGGTCTTCCTTCTTCCATTCGCGCATCCGACGCTCGATCTCGGCAACCTGCTCGTCCAGTCTCGCCAACCCGCTCCACTGCTCGCGCAGCGTTTCGATCAGTGCCGCTGGCAGACGCTCCGCGATCCGGCTAAGCGCCGCCGGTATCTCCTTGTCCAGTGCCGCCCGGCCCTTGCTCATCACTTCGCCGTATTCCGTCAGCAATCCACGCAGCCCGTTGATCTGCATCGTGCGGAACTTCACCAACTGCTCGCGCATCCGATGCAGCGCCAACATCGCCTGCTGCATTTCCGTCTTCACCGCTATCGGCTTGCCCGGCTGCTGCACTGCCAGCCATATCGCTCTCGCGTCTGCCGCATCGTTCTTGTTACGGATGTTGAACGCCTTCACGAACTCCGCCGGCATCAGCCTGACCTCATGACCCATCTGCTTTAGCGCTCGGGCCCAGTGGTGCGCACCGCCACACGCCTCCATCCCAATTACGCACCGATCACGATTCACGAAGTGCTCCAGGAACTTCGCTCGCTTGATCGCCTTGTTCACAATCTCGCCGCTTGCCTGATCAACGTAATGCACCTGGAATACGTTCTTGGCGATATCGACGCCCACTGCCATACTGTTCATCGTGGATCCTCCGGTTGCCGGGAAATGCGTGCATTTTCCACCTGGGCACATCGATGCCGTTGGCCCGTGAGGATCCACCCCTCTCTTGCTCTCACGTGCGCGGATGGGACGCGTTCATTTCATTCTCCTTCTCGTCAATGGAGCGTTCATTCTCGGCCGGCACCGGTTGCGATTCTTGACGAAGGTCAACGCTCAAAATGGGGCGGCGAATCGGCTCCGCACGCACGCGCCGCTGCGCGGCCCTCCGCCGTGAACGCGCGCGTCAATACAGCAGATACGCGGCCCGCTCATGCGCGAACGCCGCGTTCTGCGCGTCGACGACCTGCTCGATCTCGTCGAGCGGACGCCCGTCGGCCAACATGTCGGCCACCTTGCGCGAGCCGACCGACGCACGGATCGCATCGATCCGGAACCGGTCCGGATAGCGCCGATGCAGTGCGAGCGCGAGCGCAAGCCCCACGCTGCCGGGCCGCACCGTTCCCGGCAGCCGCTCGATCCGCACGCCTTCGCAGAGCGCGCCGCGGTACGGCCCTTCCGTCGGCACGAACCGGGCCGGCGCGAACGTCGCGTTCAAATGCATCGCGCCGAGGTCGTCCGCGAGCGCGCGGCCATCGATCCACGGCGCGCCGACCACGCGGAACGGCGTCGCGGTGCCCCGTCCGACGCTGATGTCCGCGCCTTCGACGATGCCGACGTCCGGATACAGAGACAGCGCGGCGGCATCGCGCAGATTCGGCGACGGCGGCACCCAGCCGAGCCCGGTATCGCCGTAGCGCATCGTGCGCCGGTAATTTTCCATCGGCACCACGACGAGATCGGCACCGATGCGAAGCCGATCGTCGAACAGCTTCGCGAGCTCGCCGATCGTCATCCCTGGCGCGAGCGGCAACGGGTAATAGTTCGTGAACGATCCGGTGTCGGCGTCCGACACCGGCCCCCCGGCGACGTCGGCGCCAAGCGGGTCCGGCCGGTCGAGCACGACCACGGGAACGTGCGTGGCCGCCGCCGCCTCGAGCACGTAACCCAGCGTCGCGAGATACGTGAAGAAGCGCACGCCGGCGTCCTGGATGTCGAACACGAGCACGTCGACGTTCGACATCGTCGCGGGCGCGATTCGTCGCCGGTTGCCATACAGGCTGTGGACGACGACGTGCGTATCCGCGTCGGTCGCATCGCCGAACGGCGAGTCGACGTCGGTCCCGAGTCCGTGCTCGGGCGCGAAGATCGCGACGAGCCGGGCGCCGGGCGCGTGCGCGAGCAGATCGATCGTGCGCCGGCCGAGCCGGTCGAATCCGCTGCGGTTCGTCACGAGTCCGATTCGCTTGCCGGCCACGGCTGCAAAGCCGTTCGACTCGAGCACGTCGATGCCGGCCAGCACGGGCCCGGCCGAGGCCGGCGCTCGCGCCGCCCGCGCGAGCGCCGCCGCCATCGCGGGCGCTTCCTCGGCGATCCGTTCGGCGGATACGGGTGGCGAGCGGCTCGCGACGATGCCGAGCACCTGTTCGCGCAGCGGTGCCGCGTTGCCGCGTTCGTCCGGATAGAGGCGGCTCGTCAGGACGATCACGAAGCGATGCGTGACGAGATCGATCCAGAGACCGGTGCCCGTATAGCCGAGGTGCCGCAGCAGACCGACCGGCGGCAGCCGATAGCGATTCGCGGCGAGCGGCGGCTGCAGTTCCCAGCCGGCCGTGCGCGCATCGCCTTCGGCGTCGAGCGTGGCCGGCGTCTCGAGCGCGGCCACGCTCGCGCGGCTCAGCACGCGCGCCGCGCCGATCGCGCCGCCGTTCAGCAGCATCCGTGCGAAGCGTGCGAGATCGTCGGCGCTGGCGAACAGGCCGGCATTGCCGGCGACGCCCGTCATTGCCGCGGCGATCGGGTCGTGCACGCGGCCCCTGAGCAGGCGGCCGTCGCGAACGGCGGTCGGCGCGACGCGCGAGATCGCCGCGGCGCGGGGCCGGAACGTCGCGGTCGCCATGCGAAGCGGCGCGAAGACATGCTTCGCGCACCATGCATCGAGCGGCCGACCGGTCACGCGCTCGACGATCTCGCCAAGCGCCACGTAGTTGACGTCGCTGTAGATCACGCGCGTTCCCGGCGGCGCCACGGGCGACATTCGCGCGACATCGGCGAGCACCGCCGCCCGGCTGCGCAGCGCCCGCGTCGACGTCACGCCGGCGGGCAAGCCGGACGTGTGCGCGAGCAACTGCCGGACCGTCACGCCGGCCTTGCCCTGCGCGGCGAAAGCGGGCCAGTAGCGTGCGGCCGGCGCATCCAGCGCGAGCCGGCCTTGCTCCGCAAGCTGCATGACCGCCGTGGCGGTCGCGACGACTTTCGTGAGCGAGGCGAGATCGAACACGGTGTCGGCCGTCATCGCTTCGGCGGCCGGCCCCGTCATGCGCCAGCCGCGAGCCACGCGCTCGCGCACGCCGCCGGCGTCGCCCGTCACGACGACCGCGCCCGTAATGTGGCCGTCGGCGATCTCCGCGTCGATCGCGGCGCCGATCGCGACGGCCGCCGATTGCGGCGCGGGGTGGCGGCCCGCGTCGGCATGCGCGCCCGGCGGCGCCGACACCGGCGACGCCAGCATCAGCGCGCCGCTCAATGCGGCAACGCAGCGGAATCGTAGCGATTGTGCGGATTCCATACCATCCATCCGTCCGTGCCCGCCGCTTCGGCGGCGTCGATTTGCACGCGAATCTCGTCGGCGCCGAATGTGCGGCGATCGAACGCGTAGTCGCGAAAAGCCTGTAGCCACGGCCGGAAGCGCACGCCGGCAAGCCCGGTGCGGCGCATGGCTTTCGCCAGCGAGCGGCGGACGATCTCGCCGGGCCGCTCGGTCGGCTTCCCGACGCCCGGCACGCCCAACGCGAAGCCGGACGGATACAGCATCGGCGAAATGTAGTCGACCGTGCGCCCGAGCGTCTCGAGCCGCTGGCCGATGCGCGTATCGTTTGAATTCCAGCAGACATAGCCGAAGATGTCGACCGACAGATAGACGTTGTACGGCCGCAGTCGCGCCCGCGCACCCATCAGAAAGCCGGTGATCGCCGCGACGCGGTTCGATTCGGTGTTGGGCTCGCCGAACCGCAGGCCGTTCGCGTCCGGGAAGCGCAAGTAGTCGAACTGGATTTCGTCGAAGCCCATGCGGGCCGCTTCTTCCGCGAGATCGTAGTGGTGCTCCCAGGCTCCGCGCACGGTCGGATCGATCCAGCGCTGGCGCTCCCGATCGCGCCAGACCGCGCCGGCGGCATCGCGCACCGCCCAATCCGGGTGCGCGGCCGCGAGCGGATCGTCCTTGAACACGACGATCCGTGCGATCAGATAAAGGCCGCGCGCGTGCAGCGCGCGCACCAGCGCAGATAGATCGATCGCGCGCGGCGCGGCGTCGCGCCGAACGGCTGCCGCGCCGATCGATTCGCGCGCCGCGCTGCGATACGGCGTCGCTCCGTCATCTCCTTTCACGTCGATCACGAGCGCATTGATCGCGGTCTTGCCGGGCAGCGCGAGGACGGCGTCGCGCAGCGCCCGGTTCGCAACGCCGAACGCGGACAGATAAACCGCCTTGGGACGCAGCGGCATCATGCGCACGATGCGCGCCGCGTCCCCGTCGCGCAATGTGGCTTCCGCGCGCGCGTAGCCGGGCGCCGTCACGCTCATCGTCGTGGCGGCTCCGCCGGCCGCGGCCGGCACGGCGAGCTTGCCGTCCGCCGCGGTGATTCGGGCCGTGCCCGATGCGTAGGCGGTCGCGCCCGCAAGCGGGCGACCGCTCGCGGCATCGACGACGGTAATCGCGACCGTCGCCGCGTGGCCCGGCAGCCAGACCAGCAGGCACAGGATCGCAATGGCGGCGCGGCTAGCCATGACCGCCTCCCGCGGCGCGCGACGCGCCGCGCGGATCAAGAGGAAAGACTCTCATGGGAGCCTCGCCAGACGTTTTTCAGCCAGTTTCATTGTTGGTCGTTCTGGCGCACTGAGGCAGATCAATCATCCGGTCGGCAGGGTTTTCCGCGACGGCGCGCGCGACGGCCCGAATTCCGATACCCGCCATCGTCATCTCCGCATCACGCTGACGTCACGCTCGAACCTTACAGTCCGCTTGGGAATTCCCATGCCGAGGAGGGGCTCGATGTCCGGCGTCACCGGCGCGCGTCGCACGCGCGTCCGGCTCGCGCGTGCATCGCCGGTTCATCGCTCGGTCAATTCAGAACAAGGACTCCGGAACATGAACTCTCGCCGCAGATTTCTGCAAGGCGCCGCATCCACCGGCATCGCGGCCGCCACGCTGGCCGCGTTCCCGCCCAGCATTCGCCGCGCGCTCGCCATTCCCGCCAACAACCGGACCGGCACCATTCGGGATGTCGAGCACATCGTCATCCTGATGCAGGAAAATCGCTCGTTCGACAACTACTTCGGCACGCTGCGCGGCGTGCGCGGCTTCGGCGACCGCTTCGGCATTCCGCTGCCCAACGCGCCGACGGTCTGGCAGCAGCGCAACGCGGCGGGCGCGCCGGTATTGCCGTACCACCTGGACGGCAGCAAGGGCAATGCGCAGCGCGTGAGCGGCACGCCGCACTCGTGGGACGACGGCCAGAATGCGTGGGACGGCGGGCGCATGTACCAGTGGCCGCGCTACAAGAACACGGCATCGATGGGTTACTTCCGGGAGAGCGAGCTGCCGTTCCAGTTCGCGCTCGCGAATGCGTTCACGATCTGCGACGCCTACCACTGCTCGATGCACGCGGGCACCAACTCCAACCGCCTGTTCATGTGGACCGGCACCAACGGCCCGACCGGCGCGGGCGTGGCCTCGGTGGTGAACGAATGGGACGACATCGGTCCTTCCACGCTCGGCTACGAGTGGAAGACCTATCCCGAGCGCCTGCAGGAAGCCGGCGTGAGCTGGAAGGTCTACCAGAACATGCCCGACAACTTCACCGACAACTCGCTCGCCGGCTTCAAGCAATACCGGCGCGCGAACGAGGCGTCGGGCAAGCCGGTGAGCAACAGCGACAAGGTGGTTTCGCCCGCGTATGATCCGGCGAGCGACGACGTGCGCAACCCGCTGTACAAGGGCATCGCCAACACGATGCCCGACGGCGGTTTTCTCGGCGCTTTCAAGGAAGACGTCCGCAACGGCAAGCTGCCGCAGGTGTCGTGGGTGGTGGCGCCGGCCGCGTATTCCGAGCACCCCGGCCCGTCGAGCCCGGTGCAGGGCGCGTGGTACATCCAGGAGACGCTCGATGCGCTCACCGCGATGCCCGACGTCTGGAGCAAGACCGTGCTGCTCGTGAACTTCGACGAGAACGACGGCTACTTCGACCACGTGCCTTCGCCGTCGGCGCCTTCGCTGAACCCGGACGGCACGCCGGCCGGCAAGACCACGCTGTCCGACGCCGACATCGCGTTCGAGCGCTTCACCCACCCGAAGCCGCCGGGCACCAAGAGCCAGCCGCAGCCCGACGCTCGCGTGTATGGCCCCGGCGTGCGCGTGCCGATGTACGTGATCTCGCCGTGGAGCCGCGGCGGCTGGGTCAACTCGCAGGTATTCGACCACACGTCGACCCTGCGCTTCATCGAGGCGCGCTTCGGCGTGCGCGAGCCCAACATCTCCGCGTTCCGCCGAGCGGTATGCGGCGATCTGACGAGCGCCTTCAACTTCGTGCAACCGAACGACGAGCCGCTGCCCACGCTCGCCGGCCGCAAGACCCAGGCCCAGGCCGATGCGCTGCGCGCCGCGCAGCAGCAGATGCCGCAGATCGTGCCGCCCGCGAACGGCCAGTTGCCGCGCCAGGCGGCGGGCACGCGGCCTTCGCGCGCATTGCCGTACGAGCTGCACGTCAATGCCGTCGCCGGGACGCTCGACGGCACGCTGCGCCTCGTATTCGCCAACACGGGTCAGGCCGCGGCCGTGTTCCACGTCTACGACAAGCTGAATCTGGGCCGCCTGCCGCGCCGCTACACGGTCGAGGCCGGCAGGCAGCTCGACGACGTGTGGGCCGCCATGACCGACAACGCCGGCAAGTACGACCTGTGGGTGCTCGGGCCCAACGGCTTTCACCGCCACTTCACCGGCGACCTGAACCGCTTGCGCGCGGGCGGCGCTCCCGCGCCCGAAGTGCGGGTGGAGTACGACAGGAAGCACGGCAACGTGCAATTGCTGTTGCGCAACGAAGGGGCGCGCGAGTGTGTGTTTACCGTGCGCGCGAAGGCGTACCGCAACGATGGCCCGTGGACCTTCAAGGTCAAGGGCGGCGCCGGGCGCAAGCACCACTGGAAGCTGGACGACAGCGGCAACTGGTACGACTTCGTCGTGACCTGCGACGCCGACGCCGGCTACGCGCGCCGCTTTGCCGGCCGGGTGGAAACCGGCGAGCATTCCGTCAGCGATCCGGCGATGGGAATGGGCGACCGGTTCTGAGTGGACACCGCGGCGGCTCGGGCAGACGCGCTGTCTGTCGATTGCGTCTGCCCGGCGCGCCGGGGGAGTGCGCGTCCGTCGATTCGCGGACGAGACGCCGATTCGGTATGGATCGACGGCGCATCGTTCACCGCCCCGGGCGATCGCCAGTCCGGCGTCGGCCAACACGTGCCGCATCGCGCGGGGGCGACGGTCAATGCGCCATTGCGATATCGCGACGCGACGTCCCGATCCGCGTTCGCCCCGTGCCGTATCCGGCCGCGCATTGTCAGCGCTCGCGGCATGACAACCGCGTGCGACACCGTGCGCAACGGACACGCCGCACGTTCACTCGCCGATCAGATGCAGCACCACATCACGCCGATGCGGCGCGCGCCGATGCTCGAACAGATAGATGCCCTGCCACGCGCCGAGCACCATGCGCCCATGCTCGACGGGAATCGATAGCTGCACCTGCGTGAGCGCCGTGCGCAGATGCGCCGGCATGTCGTCGGCGCCTTCGGTGTCGTGCTCGTAGCGCGTATCGTCCTCGGGCGCGAGGGCCGCGAAATATCGCTCGAGGTCGCGCTGCACCGATGGGTCCGCGTTCTCCTGGATCAGCAGCGAAGCGGACGTGTGCCGGCAGAACACGGTGAGCAGGCCCGTGCTGATCGACTGCAATTCGACGAACGCGCGCACTTGCGGCGTGAACTCGACGAGACCGCATCCGCGCGCCTCGACGGTGATGTGTTGAATCGACTGTTGCATGGCGATGGGCGTAGAGGGTTCATACCAGCGGGTTCATACCAGCGCGGCGAAGCCGATGGATTCGATCTGCTCGGCATCGGTCGGGCGGACGACGCGCGCCACTTCGGCGCCGTCGCGCAGGAACACCAGCGTCGGCCAGAGCTTGATCCCGAACGAGCGGCCGAGCGGCCGGCCGGGGCCGTCTTCGATTTTCAGGTGTCGAACCTCGGCGTGCGCGGAAAACGCGTCGCGAATTGCGGGCTGGGCGCCCGCGCAGATGCCGCACCAGTTGGCGCCGAATTCGATGACGGTCGCGCCGGCGAGCGCATCGACTTCCGCGCGCGTGGGCGCGTCGGCGGCATAGGCTTGTGGAGGGGTCATCATGGCTCCGTGGGCTTGGCAAAGGCATGGTTGCGTCGTGTCGTGGCCGTCGTCGAGGCCAGCGGTTTTACTGTAGTCGAAAAAGGGCGCGATTACACGGGGCGTTGCCCGGCTCGCCGCCGCGACGCGTGACGTATCCGTCGATCTTGCAAGAAGCGAACCCGGACCGGGCGATGGGACGGGCGTTTCTTCAACGTCGGCAAGCGGCGGGCCGGGAATCTTGTCGACGGAATGCAAATCCGTCGCGTTGGCGCGAGAGCAAACTACGATCACGACTTGGGGGCGGTGCGGCGAGCGTTTTCTCGATGCGGAGCCTAGAATGGGCTGTAGCGTCTGCACCTTGGTGCGAAACCAGCCGATTTTTCCTCCTGCTAGCGACCGAAGCGGACATGAATATTCACAACGCACACTTCATTCGCCCGGCGCTGGGCGCACTTTGCATCGCTTCGCTGGCGTCGCTTCATGGGTGCGGCGGCGAGGCATGCTTCGGTTTCGACGGTTGCTTCAACGATGGCGGCGTGCAGACCGTCACGCTGTCCGGCACCGCCGCCACCGGCCGGGCGCTCGCCAGCGCGACGGTCAACGTCGACTGCGCACAGGGCTCGGCCGCGACGCTGTCCGACGGCGGCGGCCACTATGGCGTCACGTTCGACGCCACACTCCCCTGTGTCATCACCGTGACCTCCGGCGGCGCGAGCCTGCATTCGCTGGCATACGCCGGCGGCACGTTCAATACGACGCCCGAGACCGAGCTGATGCTCGTCTACCTCGCTGCGCAGCTTGGCACGAGCGCGGCCCGCTTGGTCGGCGATCTGCCGAACAATTCGCGCTTCCAGCAGACGCTGGAGAATCAGACCGATGTGCTGGCCGCGCAAACGGCCGTCGTCGCGAACCTCCAGCAGCGCTATGCGGTCACGTTCGCGACGCCGGCGTTTTTGACGACGCCGTTTTTTGTCGGACAGCCGGGTGTCGACGGCGACCTCGGCGCGCTCGCGAACGCGGGCGCGATCGACGCCAACGGCATGCCCGATGCCGCCGCCGTGTCGCTGCTGCAACAGGCGGGCGCCGCGCATCCGCTGTGAGCGCCCGATTCGCCTCCGTGGCGACATACCGCCGTTGCGCCAGCGTGACATGCCGCCCGATGGACGCCGCATCGCCGCCATGCCGTATCCGTATCCCGGGATTGCGTCCGCTCTCGAACGCCACCGTCGCCCAGCGCGGATTCCAGTCGTATCGCCGGAGCTTCGCGCCGTCGCATCGAGTCACTTCGAGGCGCCGCCCGGTCAGCACGACGCAGTCGTAATCGACGGCGCGCCGCGCATACATCAAGAAGCACCCGCCGATGGCGACGGCTTCGCCGATCGCGAACGGCGTCGCGATCGCCGGCGTGAGCGCGGCCAGCAGGCCCATCGACAGCAACGACTGGCGCGGCGACAACGCGCAATTTCGCCGCAGCATCCACACCTGGCGATTCGCGTTCGCACGCGCATACCGCCGCGTCTTGCCCATGTACGTCGTCGGCAGCGCGACCCGGAACAGGAAGTACGCCTGCATCAGTCCGAACGCGAATGCGCCGATCGTCGCGATCTGATCCATGATCGACGACGCGCCGGCGATGTGAATCGCGAAGATCGACAGAGGTCCATGCCTGGGCCCATCTGCGTCGAGAGCGGCGCGTACATCGTCCAGCCGGCGGCCGGCGCGCCGCCCGGCACGAAGAACGAGCCGATCAGCAGCGCGCTCGACACCGGCAGCAGCCAGAAGCTGGAGTTGTTCATCCGCGCGAATCATCAGCGCCATCACGCCGCCGATCATCAGATTGATGACCGAGAACAGCAGATACAGCGTGCCGATGTCCTTGTGATTCGTCGCGAACAGCCAGCGGCATCAGCCGGTCGGTATGGGATGCGCGACGGCGTCGAGGTCCGCCGCGCCGGTCGTCGTTTCGCTCATCGTGTGCTTGCCTCGTTCTCGTGATTCCGGAGCGCGGATTCGCGCGCCGCGCGCATCGCCGGCATCCGCTGCGCGCGATGCGGGCGCGGCCCGATGTGCGATCCGTATGTAAATAGACAGACCCTAGAACAACTGCCCCTGCCCGGAGATCACCGACTCGAAATCGTCGCGCACGAACGGAAGAATCGCGTCGGCGACGGGCTGAAGCTGCCGGCTCACGTAGAACGCGTAATCGATCGGCATGCGAAGCGTCTCGAGCGGCTCGGGGCCGGCCGTCGTCATCACGTAGCTGATCCATCCGCCGCGCTGGTACTGGAGCGGGCGCCCCTGTTCGCGGTTGAACGCGTCGGCGACGCGCGCGGCGCGCACGTGCGGCGGCACGTTGCGCTCGTAATCGCGAAGCGGCCGGCGCAGCCGCTTGCGGTAGACGAGCTGCCCGTCGAATTCGCCGGCGAGCGTGCGGCGCACGTATTCACGGATGAAAGCGCGATACGGCTCGCGCTTGAAGACGAGCCGGTACAGCTCCCGCTGGAACTGCTGCGCGAGCGGCGTCCAGTCGGTCCGCACGGTTTCGAGGCCCTTGAACACGACGTCCTCGCCGCCATCCGCCGCGATGACGAGGCCCGCGTAGCGTTTCTTGCTGCCTTCCTCCGCGCCGCGCACGGTCGGCATCAGGAAGCGATGGTAGTGCCGCTCGTACTGGAGCTCAAGCGCGCTGTCGAGCCCGAAGCGCTCCGCCAGGTGCGCGCGCCACCAGCCGTTGACGTGCCCGACGAGCGCGCGGCCGATGCGGTCCGCTTCGTCGCCGGCGTGCGCGCGCTTGAGCCAGACGAACGTCGAATCGGTGTCGCCGTAGATCACGTCGTAGCCTTGCGCCTCGATCAGCTCGCGCGTCTTGTGCATGATCTCGTGGCCGCGCATCGTGATCGACGACGCGAGCCGCGGATCGAAGAACCGGCATCCGGACGAGCCGAGCACGCCGTAGAACGCGTTCATGATGATCTTCAGCGCCTGCGACAGCGGCTGATTGCGCTGGCGCTTCGCGAGCTCGCGGCCTTCCCAGACGCGGCGCACGATGTCCGGCAGGCAATGGCGGCTGCGCGAGAAGCGCGCGCCGAGAAAGCCGGGCACCGATTCGGCGTCTTCGGGATGGGCGGCGCCTTCGATGAGCCCGACGGGATCGATCAGGAAGCTGCGGATGATCGACGGATACAGGCTCTTGTAATCGAGCACGAGCACCGAATCGTAGAGGCCGGGCCGCGAATCCATCACGAAGCCGCCGGGACTCGTGTCGCCGGTCACGTCGCCGAGGTTCGGCGCGACGTAGCCGAGCCGGTGCATCCTCGGCATGTACAGATGCGTGAACGCGGCGACCGAGCCGCCGATGCGGTCGGCCGGCAGCCCGGTGACGGCCGCGCGCTCGAGCATGAACGGCAGCAGGTCCGCCTTCTCGAAAATGCGTGTGACGAGCTCGCAGTCCTTCAGGTTGTAGCGCGCGAGCGCGGGCTTGTCGCAATCGAAACGGCGCTGGATTTCGTCCATGCGCTGGTACGGATTGTCGATCGCCTTGCCTTCGCCGAGCAGCGCCTGCGCGACGTATTCGAGGCTGAACGACGGAAAGGTCCACGTCGCGGATTTCAGCGCGTCGATGCCGTCGATCACGAGCCGCCCGGCCGCCGCCGCGAAGAAATGGTCGGGCTGCTGGCCGTGCGCGCGCCAGTCGAGCACGCCGCCGCCGCGGCCGAGCCGCAACGGCACGCGGTACTGCACGGCGTGCGCCTGCAGTACGCGCAAGTCGAACTGCACGAGGTTCCAGCCGATGATCGCGTCCGGATCGTGCCGCGCGAGCCAGTCGTTCAGCCGCTCGATCAGCGCCGGCCGGCTGTCGCAGTAGTCGAGCCGGAAATCGACGTCGCGCGCGTCGCCGTTCGCCGGCCCGAGCATGAAGACCTGCCGCTCGCCGCATCCCTCGAGCGCGATCGAATAGAGCTCGCCCTGCGCGCTCGTCTCGATGTCGAGCGACACGCAGCGCAGCGCCGGACGATAGTCGCCGCCGGGTTTCAGTTCGCCGTCGCGCAGCGCGCCATTGTCATCGCCATTGCCGTCGCCGTCGGGCGCGCCGCGAAACCGGACGGGCGCGGTGATGAAGCGCTCCATCATGTAGCGCTCCGGCGGCAGGACGTCAGCTTCGTAGACGTCGACGCCCGACTGGCTCAGGCGCTTCTTCAGCGCGGCGAGGCGGCGGTATCGGCGGCAATAGAGTCCGACGACCGGGCGTCGGCGGAAATCGCGCAGCGCAAGCGGGCGCAGCACGGCGTCCGGGGCGCCCTGAACGCCCTGAAGCGCGCGCTCGGCCTGCTCCTGCTGCTCGGCGGGGATGAACGCGACCGATTCCTGCGCGCGCAGGCGGACCCGGCGCGCACCGCGCGCGGTCGCCAGCCAGAACTCGACCTCGGTGCCCTGCGCCGTGTCCCGCCAGTGGCGGGTGAGAATGAAGCCCTCTTCGAATTCCGTCAAAACGGGTTCTCTATCTGCTCTATCTGTCGACATGCCGCTGCGGGATTGTAGCGCCGGGGGGCGCACGTGCGGCGTGCGGCCGCCGATTCGGTCGGCGAGCGCGGTCGCCGTGGTTCAGCCGCTCGGGAACGTTCGCCGGATTGGGCGTTTGCCTAATATATAACGTCAGGCATGCTTCGCAGTCATGCATTCGCCCGATGAATCCCTGGGGCGACGTGCCTACCATACGCATCACACGATACAAACGATTCGGAGACACGCATGAACCCTCTCTCGTCCGTTGCGGCACGGCCCGCATCGGAACCGCTGAACGACGGCTATCGCAAGGTCACGTTGCGGCTGATCCCGTTGATCTTCGTCTGCTACCTGTTCAACTACCTCGACCGCGTGAACGTCGGCTTCGCGAAGCTGCAGATGCTGGGCGACCTGAACATGAGCGAGACCGTCTACGGTCTCGGCGCGGGCATCTTCTTCGTCGGCTACGTGCTCGCGGGCGTGCCGAGCAATCTGGTGTTGCGGCGCGTCGGCGCGCGCGCGTGGATCGCGATCATCATGATCGTGTGGGGCGCGCTGTCGTCGGCGCTGCTGCTCGTGAAGACGCCGGCGTCGTTCTATACGCTGCGCTTCTTCACCGGCATCGCGGAAGCCGGGTTCTTCCCGGGCATGGTGCTGTATCTGACGCAATGGTTCAGCGCCGAGCACCGCGGCCGCGCGATCGCGCTCTTCATGTCGGCGATCCCGATCTCCGGCGTGATCGGCGGCCCGCTGTCGGGCTGGATGCTCGATCGCTTCTCGGCGGGCCAAGGCGGGCTCGCCGGCTGGCAGTGGCTGTTCCTGTTGCAGGGCGCGCCGACGATCGTGCTCGGCGCCGCGGTGTTCGTGTTTCTCGAGGACCGGATCGACGACGCGCGCTGGCTGTCGGGCGACGAGAAGGCCGCGCTCACCCGCGCGATCGCGACGACGGCCGCCGACGCCGCCCTCGCATCGTCCGGCCGGCCGCACACGTTGCGCGACATCCTGCTGAACGCCTCCGTGTGGAAATTCGGCGTCGTCTATTTCAGCATCCAGATGGGCGTGTACGCGATCAACTTCTGGCTGCCGTCGATCATCCGCTCGCTCGGCGTCGGCGGTAGCGGCGCGATCGGCTGGCTGAGCGCGATCCCGTACCTGTTCGCGTGCGTCGCGATGATCGCCGTCGGCAAATCGGCCGATGCGCGGCAGGAGCGCCGCTGGCATCTGAGCGTGCCGATGGCGGTCGGCGTCGCGGGGCTGCTGATGGCCGCGCAATCGGGCAACGCGATCGTGCCCGCGATGATCGGCCTCGTGCTCGCGACGGCCGGCGCGCTCACCGCGCTCGCGATGTTCTGGCCGCTGCCGACGCTCGTGCTGACGGGTACGGCCGCGGCGGGCGGCGTCGCGCTGATCAACTCGCTCGGGCAGGTTGCCGGCTTCGTGAGCCCCTACATCGTCGGCTGGATCAAGGACGCGACGCAGCGCACCGATCTCGCGCTCTACATCCTGTCGAGCACGATGGTCGTCGGCATCGTGCTCGTGATGCGCACGCACGCGCGGCGCGCCGGCCGCTGACGCGGGCCACGTCGCGCGTTTCGTCTTTGCATGCTGAGCGCGCGAGCCGCGCGCGTCACCCGTCACCGAAGAGGTTCGCTGATGAAGATCGTGATTGCTCCCGATTCGTTCAAGGAAAGCCTGACCGCGGTCGAAACGGCGCGGCAGATCGAGGCCGGATTCCGCGAGGTGTTCGCCGACGCCGATTACCGGTGCCTGCCGATCGCCGACGGCGGCGAAGGCACGGTCGACGCGCTCGTCGCGGCCGCGGGCGGCGAGCGCCGCAGCGCGAGCGTCGCCGATCCGCTCGGCCGGCCGACGCACGCCGCGTTCGGGGTCCTGCCCGACGGCACCGCCGTGATCGAGATGGCCGAGGCGAGCGGCCTGCATCTCGTGTCGCCCGAATCGCGCGATCCGCGCGTCACGTCGAGCCGGGGCACGGGCGAGCTGATCCGCGCGGCGCTCGACGCGGGCGCGCGGCGCTTCATCGTCGGCCTCGGCGGCAGCGCGACGAACGACGGCGGCGCGGGCATGCTGCAGGCGCTCGGCGCGCACCTCGCGGACGCCGGCGGCCGGCCGCTCGGCCCGGGCGGCGCATCGCTCGCGCGGCTCGCGCGCATCGACGCGGCGGGCCTCGACGGCCGGCTTGCCGATTGCACGTTCGAAGTCGCGTGCGACGTCGACAATCCGCTCGTCGGGCCGAACGGCGCGTCCGCGGTGTTCGGCCCGCAGAAGGGCGCGACGCCGGAAATGGTCGCGGATCTCGACCGGCATCTCGCGCATTTCGCGGCAATCGTCGCGCGCGACGTGGGCCCGGACGTCGCGCGGCTGCCGGGCGGCGGCGCGGCGGGCGGCCTCGGCGCGGCGATGTCCGCGTTCCTGAACGCGACGCTGCGCCCGGGCGTCGAGATCGTCACCGACGCGCTGCGGCTGCGCGACGCGATTCGCGGCGCGAGCCTCGTCGTGACGGGCGAAGGCTGCATCGACGGCCAGACGCTGCGCGGCAAGGCTCCCATCGGCGTTGCGCGGATCGCGGCCGAATGCGGGGTGCCCGTCGTCGCGATCGGCGGCGCGGTGACGAATCAGGCCGACGCGCTGTACGCGCACGGCTTCGACGCGGTCTTCGCGTCCGTCCGGCGCGCGTGTACGATCGACGAGGCGCTGCGCGACGCGGCAACGAACGTGCGCTTCGCGGCGCGCAACGTCGCGGCGGCGATTCGCATCGGCCGGGAGCTCGGCTGTCACGCGTCGCCGCCGCGCGTCGCGTAGCGCACTCGCCACGCATTCATCCCGGGCCGCCCGGAAGCGGGCGGCACGATCCACCCGAACCATCCGACTCATTTCCTGCACTGGAACCGGACATGCGAAACGAAAGCCACACCGGCCGCGAGCGCCGCCGTTCGACGAAGATCGTCGCGACGCTCGGCCCGTCGAGCTCGACGGAAACCACGATCGAAGCGCTCGCGCGCGCGGGCGCCGACGTGTTCCGCCTGAACTTCAGCCACGGCGCGCACGCCGATCACGCGGCGCGCCACGCGGCCGTGCGCGCGGTCGAGGCGCGCATCGGGCACCCGATCGGCATCCTGCTCGATCTGCAGGGCCCGAAGCTGCGGGTCGGGCAGTTCGCGGGCGGACGTGCGCAGATCGCGAAGGGCCAGCCGTTCGTGTTCGACCTGGACCCCGCGCCCGGCGACGCGCGGCGCGTGTCGCTGCCGCATCCGGAGATCTTCGCCGCCGCGCGCCCCGGCCATCTGCTGCTCGTCGACGACGGCAAGCTGCGGTTTCGCGTCGACGCGGTGTCGGCGGCGCGCATCGAGACGACCGCGCTGCTCGACGGGATCGTGTCCGACCGCAAGGGCGTGAGCGTGCCCGACGCGCCGCTCGCGATTCCGGCGCTGTCCGGGAAGGATCGCGACGATCTGGAATTCGGGCTGTCGCTCGGCGTCGACTGGGTCGCGCTGTCGTTCGTGCAGACCGCGCAGGACGTGCGCGACGCGCGCGCGCTGATCGGCGCGCGCGCGGCGATCGTCGCGAAGATCGAGAAGCCGCAGGCGGTGGCGAACATCGTCGACATCGTCGACGCCGCCGATGCGGTGATGGTCGCGCGCGGCGATCTCGGCGTGGAGATGTCGCTCGAGGACGTGCCGAGCGTGCAGAAGCAGATCATTAGGCTCGCGCGCGCGGCGGGCAAGCCGGTGATCGTCGCGACGCAGATGCTCGAATCGATGACGCTCGCGCCCACGCCGACGCGCGCGGAGGCGTCCGACGTCGCCGCGGCCGTCTACGACGGCGCCGACGCGGTGATGCTGTCCGCGGAATCGGCGTCGGGCCAGTATCCGGTCGAGGCGGTCGACTTCATGCGCAAGATCATCGCGACGACCGAGGCGGACCCGATCCAGCCACAACTGATGAAGGCGATCGTCACCGCGCACGCGCCGAACGCGACCGACGCGATCGGCGCGGCGATCGAAGTGGTTTCGGATACGCTGCGGCTCGGCGTCGCGGTCACGTACACGGCGTCGGGCGCCACGGCGATACGCCTGTCGCGCCTGCGGCCGCGCACGGCGATCCTGAGCCTCACGCCGCGCGCGGACATCGCGCGGCGGCTCACGCTCGCATGGGGCGTGCGCTCGCGCGTGGCGGTCGAGGCGGCCGGCATCGAGAACATCGTCGAGATCGCGATCGAAGCCGCGCACGCGGAAGGATTCGCCACCGACGAACGCCCGATCGTCGTCGCCGCAGGCGTGCCGTTCGGCCATCCCGGCTCGACGAACCTGATGCGCATCGTCTGGCCGACCGAAATGACGCGACAATAGGCGTCGGGCCGCACGATGGCCCGCGGCCTGCTTCGCCGCCTGCCTTGCAGCCTGCTTTACGGCCTGCTCGACGGCCCGCTCGCCGCCGTTCCTGCCATTCGACCCGACCGCCATGATGATCGATGCCCGTCTCGCGACTGAAATCGTCGCACGCACTGTCGAAGTGATGCCGTTCGACGTGAACGTGATGGACGCGCACGGCCTGATCCTCGCGAGCAGCGACGCGGCGCGCGTCGGCGAGATCCACGCGGGCGCGCAGCTCGCGCTCGCCCGGGCGCGCGCGGTCGAGATCGACGACGCGATGGCCGCGAACCTGAGCGGCGCGCGGCCCGGCATCAACCTGCCGCTGAGCGTGCGCGGCAAGGTGTGCGGCGTGATCGGCGTCACCGGCGAGCCGGACGCGGTGCGCGGCTTCGGCGAGCTGCTGCGCGTCACAGCGGAATTGATCCTCGAGCGCGAGCAGTTGACCGTCGAATTGCGCCGCAACGCGCGCCATCGGGAAGAGTTCGTGCTTCAGCTTCTGAGGCGCACGGCCGCGGCCGCCGAGCTGGAAGCGTGGGCCGACCGGCTCGGCATCGACGTGCGGCTCGCGCATGCGGCGATCGTGTGCCGCCTGAGCGGCGTCGACGCGGACCCGGAAGCGGGCGTCGGCCAGATCGAGGCGATGCGGTCGCAACTGGCTGACGAGTGGCCGCAGTTGCTGAGCGCGCAGACGTCGTATCGGGAGCTCGTGATGTTCGATGCGATCGACGCGCGCGCGGTGCGCGACAGCGTGCTCGCGACGCACGCCGGCAAGCGGCTCGCCGCGCTGGAGGGCACGTTGCGCAAGGTCGCGACGCAGCCGTTCTCGCTCGCGCTCGGCATCGCGCTCGACGGCATCGACGGCTTCGAGCGCTCGTATCAGTGCGCGCTCGCGACGCTTCGCGTCGGCGCGGCGCGCACGCCGCAAAAGGCTGCCTATTCATACTACGACTTCGTGCTGCCCGTTCTGCTGTCGGCGCTGTCGCAAGGCTGGCAGGCACGGCAGTTGCGGCTGCCGCTCACGCGCCTGCTCGCGCGCGAGCGGCGCTCCGGCGCGCTGCTCGACACGCTGAAGGCCTGGTACGCGAACGACGGCCACCCGAGCGCGACGGCGCAAGCGCTCGGCATTCACCGCAACACGCTCGACTACCGGCTGCAGCAGATCCGCGACGCGACGGGTCTCGATCTCGGCGCGATCGACGATCGGCTCTGGCTCTATATCGCGCTGCAGACGATGGCGGGCAGCCGCGACGGCGGCGAGGACGACGCCGACGCTGACGGCCGACGTTCGGCGAGCTGATCGCCGCCCCGCCCGATCGATTTTGGAAATGTACGTAAGAAATACGGATATCCAGTTCGAAATGCCAGGCTCGATAAATGTCGATAATATGTCGTTCGATCGGGATATAAGTCGCCAAATAAAATCGCATGATTTCGATGACGTGAATGGCGGGGTGAATTGATTTGCCCGGAATTATATTTAATAAAAATGCCGCGCTTTTGTACGAATACATTCTTGCGAATCGCGTTTAAACTTCACGCGTTTTGTCGTAGACTGCGTTTCGTTTCAATCATCCCGACTGGTACAGGGATATCGCCGCCGCAACTCGCGGCGTTTCATTGAAACGCCGACCGTTTCCCGTTTCGCTTCAATGCTTGTCGCTCGAACCGGTACCGGCGGGCCGCTGGCGCCGGAACGCCGTTGATCGGCCGATTTCCGTGCGGCGTCCCGTCGGTCGCCGGGGCCAAGTCGTTTGCATGCGGCCGATGAATCGCATCGATCATTGGCGCACGGAAAACAATCGAATCATTCGGCGTTTTTCATCCATGCAGCCGGCGGATTATTTCGAAATCCCGTTCATCGCCGTGTGCGATTCGGGATGAAATCGGGCATTTCGGATCGCATCGGCGCCCGTTGTCGGGATTCGATCGAACAATTCCGCTATTTGCCGGGCAAGCGGCCGGTTCGTCTCACGCAGTCGAGTGTCAATCGGCTGCCGGTCCGTCTTTGCGAGGATCGGCGGCCAGTCAGGTAGGGATTCACCCGCAATCGTCAATCGACGCGTCCGCGCGGACGCGCCCGGACGTTCGTTCACCACTTGCACCACCAGCATGGAGTACCTGCACCATGACGACATCCACTCTCGATTTGCCGCGCGTTTCCGAACACGAATCGCGCGCCACTTCGCCGCACAACATCGTCGACCTGCTGTTGCGGGCCGCACGGCTGCATCCGCATACGGGCGTGCGTTTCATCGCCGCGCAATCCGAGGAAAAGGGCGCTTTCGTCACGTATCCCGAACTGCTCGACGAGGCGCGCCGCATCCTGGGCGGCCTGCGCTCGCGCGGCTACCGGTCCGGCATGAAGGTCGCGCTGCTGCTCGAGCACGCGAACGATTTCATCCCGGCGTTCTGGGCGTGCGCGCTCGGCGGATTCGTGCCGTGTCCGCTCGTGCCGATCCGCAACGATCCCGAGCGTTGGGCAAAGCATCTCGCGCACGTCGACACGCTGCTCGACCATCCGCTGCTCGTCACCACCGAAGCGCTGAAGAGCGATCTGCCGGGCGGCGCGTTCGCCGTCAACCTGAACGCGCTGCGCGCCGGCGCGCCCGACGAATCGGTTCATGCCGCGCAACCGTCGGACCCGGCCGTCTTCGTGCTCACGTCGGGCTCCACCGGCAATTCGAAGGCGGTCGTGCTCACGCACGGCAACCTGCTCGCGTCGATGGCGGGCAAGAACGACCGGCAGCAACTCGCCGGCGCGGACGTCACGCTCAACTGGATCTCGTTCGATCATGTCGCCGCGCTGCTCGAAGCCCACCTGCTGCCGCTCTGCGTGGGCGCCGTGCAGCTCCATGTCGAATCCGCGGCGATCCTGACCGATCCGCTGCGCTTCCTGCGGCTCATCAGCCGCTATCGCGTCACGATGACCTTCTCGCCGAACTTCCTGTTCGGGCAACTGAACGCCGCGCTCGAAGCGATGGGCGACGAGGCGCTCGCGGCGTGGCGCCGCTCGGTGGATCTCTCGTCGCTGCGGCACGCCGTGTCGGGCGGCGAGGCGATCGTCGTCGCGACCGGGCAGCGCTTCCTCGATCTTCTCGCGCCGTGCGGCCTCGCGCGCGACGCGCTGTGGCCCGCGTTCGGGATGACCGAGACGTGCGCGGGCTCCGTGTATTCGCGCGAATTTCCGCACGGCGACGCGGGCCGCGAGTTCGCGTCGCTCGGCCTGCCGGTGGCCGGGCTGCAGATGCGCATCGCGGACGACCGCAACAACGTGCTGCCGGACGGCGAAGCGGGCGAGTTCCAGGTGCGCGGCCCGATGATCTTCCAGTGCTATTACAACAACGCCGAGGCGACGCGCGCGGCGTTCACGAGCGACGGCTGGTTTCGCACGGGCGATCTCGGGCGCATCGAGCGCGGCCGGCTGTGGCTCGTCGGCCGCAGCAAGGACAGCATCATCGTCAACGGCGTCAACTACTTCAGCCACGAGCTGGAGACGACGCTCGAAGCGCTCGACGGCGTCAAGCGCTCGTTCGTCGCGGCGTTCCCGACGCGCAGCGCCGGCGACGAATCCGAGCAGCTCGTCGTGACGTTCACGCCGTCGTTCCCGCTCGACGACGAGGACGCGCTGTATCGCGTCATCATCGCGATCCGCAACAGCACGATCCTGCTGTGGGGCTTCCGGCCCGCGTTGATCCTGCCGTTGCCGGAAGACGAGTTTCCGAAGACGAGCCTCGGCAAGACCCAGCGCACGATCATGCGCAAGCGGCTCGAAGCGGGCGGCTACGACGGCTGCAAGGCATTGGTCGCCGATCTCGCGAACCGGCAGATGGGCGGCTACGCCGCGCCCGAGGGCGACACCGAGGCCGCGGTCGCCGCGATCTTCGCGGAGATGTTCCAGGTCGCGCCCGACGCGATCAGCGCGACCGCGAGCTTCTTCGATCTCGGCGGCACGTCGCTCGACATCCTGAAGCTCAAGCGCCACGTCGAGCAGCGGCTCGGCGTCGTCGACCTGCCGATCGTGACGATTCTCCAGAATCCGACCGTGCGCGCGCTGGCCGCGCGCCTCGCGTCGGGCGAGCGCGTGACGGCGGGCGATTACGACCCCGTCGTGCCGCTGCAGCTCACGGGCGGCAAGACGCCGCTCTTCTGCGTGCACCCCGGCGTCGGCGAGGTGCTCGTGTTCGTCAATCTCGCGAAGTATTTCGTCAACGAGCGCCCGTTCTACGCGCTGCGCGCGCGCGGCTTCAACGAAGGGGAGACGTATTTCTCCAGCTTCGACGAGATGGTGAACACGTATGTCGACGCGATCCGCAAGCGGCAGCCGCACGGACCTTACGCGGTGGCCGGCTATTCGTACGGCGGCGCGGTCGCGTTCGAGATCGCGAAGGTGCTCGAATCGCAGGGCGAGCGCGTGGATTTCGTCGGCAGCTTCAATCTGCCGCCGCACATCAAGTACCGGATGGACGAGCTCGACGAGGTGGAAGGCGCGGTCAACCTCGCGTTCTTCCTGTCGCTGATCGACAAGCAGCAGTCGCTGACGCTGCCGCCGCAGTTGCGCGCCGCGATGCCGGAGCAGGACCCGCTCGCGTACCTGATCGACCACGCGCCGCCCGGGCGGCTCGCCGAGCTCGATCTCGATCTGCCGAAATTCCGCGCATGGGCGGGGCTCGCGCAATCGCTGCTGACGCTCGGGCGTTCGTACGTGCCGTCGGGCAGCGTGCAGGCGATGTCGATTTTCTACGCGATCCCGCTGCGCGGCACGAAGGACGACTGGCTGAACAACGAACTGCGCCGGTGGGACGAGTTCACGCGCGCGCCGAATCGCTACATCGACGTGGCGGGCGAGCACTACACGCTGATGGGGCCCGCGCACGTCGCGACGTTCCAGGCGGTGCTGCGGGCCGAGCTCGATCGCGCGCTCGGCGGCAAATGACCGATGTCCGGCATCACGATGAACAAGGAGAAGAGGCTCATGGCAGTGTCTGTCAACGAAGCGCGCGGTGACGCGAAACGGCGGCACGCGAAGCGCAAGGTTCTGATCACGGGCGCGACCGGCCAGGTGGCGCGGCCCGTCGCCGAAGCGCTGGCGGCGCGGGACGAGGTGTGGGCGATCGGCCGGTTCGGCGATGCGAGCGTGGAGGACGCGTTGCGCGCGAAGGGCGTGAACACGTGGCGGTGGGACATGGAGCGCGACACGCTCGACGGCCTGCCCGACGACTTCACGCACGTGCTGCACGCGGCGGTGAGGCGCGGCGAGGACGGCGATTTCGACAAGGCGATCGAGATCAACACGGTCGCCACCGGGCGCCTGATGACGCATTGCCGCCACGCGGAATCGTTCATCTATGTATCGAGCGGCAGCCTGTACGCGCGGCAGGCGCTCGATCATCCGTATGCGGAGACGGACCCACTGAACGGCGTCGCGCACTGGCTGCCCGCCTATCCGATCGTGAAGATCTCGTGCGAGGGCGTCGTGCGCGCGTTCTCGGCCACGCTCGGCCTGCCGACCGTGATCGCACGCCTGAACGTCGCGTACGGCCCATACGGCCACGGCGGCGTGCCGGTGCTGCTGTACCGGCAACTGCTCGCCGGCAAGCCGGTGCCGGTGCCGCGCGAAGGCCAGAACTGGGCGTCGCTGATCCACACCGACGATCTCGTCCGCCAGGTGCCGCTGCTGTGGGAGGCGGCGAGCTCGCCCGCGCTCGTGCTGAACTGGGGCGGCGACGAGGCCGTCGGCATTCAGGATTGCCTGCAATACGTGGCGGACATCACGGGCGTCGATGCGCGTTTCGAGCGCAGCGACGTGACGCGCGAAACCTATGCGTTCGACAACACGAAGCGGCGCGCGCTGATCGGCGATTGCACGGTGCACTGGAAGGAAGGCGTGCGCCGGACCATCGAAGCTCACTTCCCCGGCGCGGTGAAGACGCTGCCGGCCGAGCAGCGCTGACGCGCGAGACAGGAGCTATTTGCAATGTCGATCAACATGCAGACCGTGCGCGAGTCATACGAGGCCTTCCACCGTCGCGACCTGCCCGGCGTGCTCGCGGCGCTCGCGCCGGACGTGCGCTGGACCCATCCGGACGGCATGAGCCCATACGGGCTCGGCGGAACGAAGCGCGGCCACGACGAAGTGATCGCGTTCATCAGGCACGTGCCGACGCACATCGCCGAGATGCGGATCGAGCCTGAGGAGTTCATCGAGTCCGGCGAGCGGATCGTCGTGCTCGGCTCGCGCCGCGTCACCGCGGCCAACGGGCGCAGCGCGACGCTGAGGTTCGTGCACGTGTGGCGGTTCGAGAACGGCCGGGCGGTCACGTTCGAGGATCACTTCGACACGGCCGAGATGATCAAGCTGATCGCGGCCTGACCGTACCGGCTCGCGCGGCGCGGGCCGCCGCCGACATGCCGCATTCATACGCGCTCTTGCGCATTCGCATTTCGATCGATCACTTGAAAGGAGAAAACTCATGACGGAAGTGCAGGCGGGACAGCCGCCGCATATCGCGATACTGCAGATGGTCACCGGCAAGTGGCACGCGCAGGCGCTCTATGTCGCCGCCGAGCTCGGCATTGCCGACCTGCTGGCGGAGCGGGAACGCACGGCGGACGAACTGGCCGCCGCGACGGACACCCATCCCGAGGCGCTTTATCGCATGCTGCGCGCGCTCGGCAGTCTCGGCGTGTTCGTCGAGGAAGAGGGCCGGCGGTTTCGCAACAGCCCGCTCGGCGACGCGCTGCGGCGCGACGCGCCGGGCTCGATGCGCGGCTTCGTGCGGCTCGCGGGGATGGACGCGGGATGGCGGGCATGGGGGCAACTGATGTACAGCGTCAAGACCGGACGCAGCGCGTTCGAGCATGTCGTGGGCGGGCCGGGCTTCGCGTACATCGATGCGCATCCGGAGATCGCGACGATCGTCAACGACGCGATGACGAGCATCAGCGAGCTGGAATCGCCGGCGGTGGCGCGCGCCTATGATTTTTCGCAAGCGCGCACGATCGTCGACGTGGGCGGCGGCCACGGCTTTCTGCTCGCGACGCTGCTGCACGCGAACCCGAATGCGAACGGCGTGCTCTTCGAGCTGCCGCACGCGTGCGAAGGCGCGCGGCAGCTTTTCGCGAAACACGGGCTGACCGGGCGGGTGAAGGTCGTCGCGGGCGACGCGAGCAAATCGATCGACGCGCACGGCGACGTTTTCGTGATGAAGCACGTGATCTGCGACTGGGACGACGAGCAGGCGACGCGGATCATGGCGAACTGCGCGGAGGCGATGCGCCCGGGCGGCAAGCTCCTGCTCGTCGAAGCGGTGCTCACGCCGCCGGGCGAGCCGCATTTCGCGAAGCTGCACGATCTCGAAATGCTGATCATGAGTTCCGGCGGGCACGGGCGCACGGCCGAAGGGTACGGGCGGCTCTATGCGGCGGCCGGGCTGTCGATGACGGCCGTTCATCCGACGCAAGGCGCGCTGAGCGTGATCGAGGGCGTCAAGCCGTGACGGCGTGACCGCGATTCGGTGGCGAAGCCGCCCGCGCGGCTTCGCCGAATGCGTCGCGGCCGGCGCACGGCGGTTTTGCGTCGTAAGGTAGGGGGGCGGCCCGCGTCCCGAGCCTCAGTCGCGCATCGCCGCATTCTGCATGTCGAGATGAGGCGCCGCGCTGACGTTGCGCCCCAGCATCTTCGCGCGATACAGCCCCGCGTCGGCGGCCGCGACCAGCGCGCCGGGCGTTTCGAACGGATTGCCGCTGCTCGCCGCGTAGCCGGCGCTCACCGTCACGTAGCCGGGCGTCGTATCGGCCGCGATGCGCAGCCGCTCGACGGACTGCCGCGCCTGTTCGGCGATCGCCGCCGCGCCGCGTTCGTCCGTCCCGGGCAGCACGACGGCGAATTCCTCGCCGCCGTAGCGCGCGACGAAATCGGTCGCGCGGCTCGCCACGCTGGACAGCGCGGCCGCGACGGCGGCGAGGCACGTGTCCCCTTGCAGGTGGCCGAACGTGTCGTTGTACTGCTTGAAATGATCGACGTCGACCATCACGAGTGCGATCGGCAAGTGGTGCCGGCGCGCGTAGTGAAAGGCGTGTTCGAACTGCTCGTTGAAATAGCGGCGGTTGTACACCATCGTCAGCGCGTCGTGCGAGGCGGTTCGCACGAGCGACGTATGCGCGTCGAAGAGCCGCCGGTACAGCATCGTCACTTCCCAGACGAGCACGCATACGAGGATGCCCGGCGTGAACATGCTGAACAGACGCGCGACGTACCAGCCGGCGCTGAAGCGCGTCGTGCTCAGCAGATTCAGGCTGGTATCGGCGAAAGAGGCGAGCAGGACGACAATGAGCCAGACGTCGAGCATCGTCCTCATTCGGCCGACGAGCAGCGCGGCCGCGAACGCGCCGAGATTGATCGTCGAGACGACGATCGCAGCCGGATTGGCGGCGAGCAACGCGTTGTCGAGCGACGGGTCGAACGGCTCGGGCAGATCGACGGACAGTGCGACGAACCCGAGCACGATGCCGGTTGCGACCGGCACGCCCGCCAATGCCGCCAGCCAGAGGCCGACGTGACGGGTGTCGTCGAGCCGCTTCGCGAGCCGGTATCGCGTCAGCATCGCGAGCACGACGAACAGCGGGAAGCCGCCGTGCCAGAACATCCATATCCATGCCGCGCTGTAACGCCGGGCGCCGATCAGGCCGGTCGGCGCAAAAACGCCCGGAAACGCGAGCAGTTGCAGCGCGACCGTGGTCGCGATGAACGCATACGCGCCGGCCAGCGTGCCGAGAACCGGGCGACGCATGACGGTGAACTGCGCGCCGAGCAGGAAGGCCGCGATGATCGACATGCTGAACACGGTCAACGCGCACATCGGCAGGAACGGCTCGATCGTCGGCAGCCTCAGATTCGCGTTCGGCGCGGTGGCGACGAGCGCGCCCAGCGTCAGCAGCGCGAATGCTCCGGCCCCAAGCGTCTGCAGACGAGACGGGCGCTGAATGAGAAAACCATCCATTGGACCTCCCGAACGCGAAAGCCGACGCCGCCCTCCGGTGGGCGGCGAATCGTAGCGTGGAAAGCGGACCCGTGACGCGTCCCGTGCGAATGGATCGCGTATCGATACGCGCCCCTTCGCGACGTTGATTCACTTTAGTTCATTCCGGGATGCGCCGTCATGCGCGCGGAGCCGGCGCGACGGCGGCGGGGCGCGAAACGAATTGTTCCGATGGTTGCGTCCGTTCGCGCCAGCACGTTCGCGGCGACAGGGGCGCGTAATGTTGTCAATTCGTTCCGTGCCGGCCGCGCGTACCATACCCATTGCCGTTCCGGAATGCGTAGCCGAAGGCACGCGGATTGCCGGCCAAATGCATTTTCACGCCGCCGCAACGAAGGAGAGCGCCATGACTCGACGTTTCGATGCGATCATCATCGGCACCGGTCAATCCGGTCCCCCGCTCGCGGCCCGGCTGTCCGCCGCGGGCATGAAAGTGGCCGTCGTCGAGCGCGCGCGCTTCGGCGGCACCTGCGTGAACACGGGCTGCATTCCGACGAAGACGTTGATCGCGAGCGCCTACGCCGCGCATCTCGCGCGGCGGGCCGGCGAATACGGCGTGACGCTCGGCGGGCCGGTCACGGTCGACATGAAGAAGGTGAAGGCGCGCAAGGATCAGGTTGCCGGGCGCTCGAACCACGGCGTCGAGCAGTGGGTCCGCGGCCTCGAGAACGGCACGGTCTACCACGGGCACGCGCGCTTCGAGAGCGCGCGCACGGTGCGCGTCGGCGACGCGTTGCTCGAAGCCGGGCGGATCTTCATCGACGTCGGCGGCCGCGCGCTGATTCCGCCGATCCCGGGCCTCGATCAGGTGCCGTACCTGACCAACTCGACGATGATGGACGTCGATTTCCTGCCCGGGCATCTGATCATTCTCGGCGGCAGCTACGTGGGGCTCGAGTTCGGCCAGATGTACCGGCGCTTCGGCTCGCGCGTGACGATCGTCGAGAAAGGCCCGCGGCTGATCGGGCGCGAGGACGAGGACGTGTCGCGGGCGGTGCGCGAGATTCTGGAAGGCGAGGGCGTCGACGTTCGGCTCGACGCCGATTGCCTGAGCGTGCGGCGCGACGGCGGCGGGTTGACCGTCGGCCTCGATTGCGCGGCCGGCGCGCGTGAGGTGACGGGCTCGCACCTGCTGCTCGCCGTCGGGCGCGTGCCGAATACCGACGATCTCGGGCTGGAGAAGGCGGGCGTCGAAACCGATGCGCGCGGCTATATCCGGGTGGACGAGCAGTTGCGCACGAACGTGGCGGGCATCTGGGCAATGGGCGACTGCAACGGCCGCGGCGCGTTCACGCATACGTCGTACAACGATTACGAGATCGTCGCGGCGAACCTGCTCGACAACGATCCGCGCAAGGTCTCGGACCGCATTCCGGCCTACGCGATGTTCATCGATCCGCCGCTCGCGCGCATCGGGCTCACGCAGGCCGAGGCCGCGCGCTCGGGGCGCAGGCTGCTGGTCGGCACGCGCCCGATGACGCGCGTCGGGCGCGCGGTGGAGAAAGGCGAGAGCCTGGGCTTCATGAAGGTGATCGTCGATGCGGACAGCCGCGCGATTCTCGGCGCGTCGATCCTCGGCGTGACGGGCGACGAAGTCGTGCATTCGCTGCTCGACGTGATGTACGCGAAGGCGCCGTACACGACGATCAGCCGCGCGATGCACATTCATCCGACCGTGTCGGAGCTGGTGCCGACGCTGCTTCAGGATTTGCATCCGCCCGCATAGGGCGGCGGCGAACGCGCGCGCCCGTAATCGCAGCGTCGGCGCGCCGTTCAGGCATGCGCGGTCGGCGCGCGCGTCGCCCCGCGCGAGCGGCCGCCGCGCGTCAATGCGAGCTCCAGCCCTTGTAGCTCTTCACGTTGTCGCGCGTGACGAGCGTCGGCTCGAGCAGGATCATCGCGTTCCCAGGCTTGTGCCCGTTCATGATTTCGTAGCCGACCGACACAGCCTTCTTCGCCATCGCGAACGGGTCCTGGCTCGACGATGCCTGCACCTGCGTATCGCTCTTCAGCGCGATCTCGATGTCGGGCGCGCCGTCGACCGACGTGATCACGATGCCGGTGCGATGCAACTGCTTCGCGGCGAGGTCGCTGCCGATCGCCTGCGGATCGTTGATCGCGAAGAGCCCGTCGACCTTCGGGAAGCGCGTCAGGTAGCCCTGCATCGCGTTCATCCCGCCTTCGCGCGAGCCCTTGCCGTCCTGGTCGCCCGACAGCAGCTTGAGGCCCGGATTCTTCGCGAGCACCGCCTTGCAGCCGTTCACGCGATCGAGGACGGCCGACACCTGCGGGCCGTTCTCGATGATCACGTTGCCCTTGCCGTTGAGCTTCTTCGCGAGGTAGTCGCACGCAAGCTCGCCCGCCTTCACGTTGTTCGTCTGCACGGTGGCGTCCGCGCCGGAAGCCGCGACGTCGACCGCGATCACCGCGATGCCCGCCGCCTGCGCCTTGCGCACGGCGGGCTCGATCGCCTTCGGATCGGCGGCGTTCAGCAGGATCATGTCGACGTGAGCCGAGATGAAGTTGTCGATCTGCGTGAACTGCTTGTTCAGGTCGTAATCGGCGGAAACCGCGGTGACTTTCGCGTTCGGATTGATTTCCTTCGCCTGCGCTTGCGCGCCTTTCACGACGGTCACGAAGTACGGATTGCCGAGCGAGCCGACGGTGATGCCGATCGACTTGAGCGGCTTGTCGGCCGCATGCGCCGCGCATGCGGCGAACGTGAGCGCGCACGCGGCGGCGGTCTGAACGAGCTTGTGCTTGATCTCCAACATGTCGTTGTCTCCGTATGGTCCGGGATGGAGGGCGCGCGCGAGGACCTGCGCGCGCGCCGCATGGCGGCTGATGATGTCAGGTGCGGGCCGATTCGTGCTGGCGGTAGCGGTCGAGCGCGACCGCGCCGATGATCACGAGCCCCTTGATGATGTATTGCCAGATGTCGGACACGCCGAGCAGCACGAGCCCGTTCGACAGCACCGCGATGATCAGCGCGCCGATCAGCGTGCCGACGATCGAGCCGACGCCGCCGACGAAGCTTGTGCCGCCGAGAATCACCGCGGCGATCGCGTCGAGCTCGTACGACTGGCCGAGCTGCAGTCCGTTCGCCGCATACAGCCGCGCGGCGGACATCAGCGCGCCGAGGCCGGCGAGCAGGCCCGACGTTGCGTAGACGAACAGCTCGATGCCGCGCACGTTGATGCCGGACAGCCGTGCGGCCTCCGGGTTGCCGCCGACCGAATAGATCCGCATGCCGAGCACCGTGCGGCGCAGGATGAACCACGAGAGCGCGACGACGGCGAGCGCGATCACGACGAGCCACGGCACGCCGAGGATCGAGCCGTTGCCGATGAACGCGAATGGCAGTTGCGGGTTGAAGATCGTGGTGTCGTTGCCCATCAGGCGCGCGATGCCGCGCACGGCGGTCAGCGCGCCGAGCGTGACGATGAAGGGCGGCAGGCGCAGGAACGAGATCAGCCCGCCGTTGACGACGCCGAACACGAGCCCGACCGCGAGCGCGGCCGGGATGCCGAGCCAGCCCCAGCCGGGAATGTTCGACGCGAGCAGCGACGCGACCGCGGCGGCCGCGAGCACCGAGCCCACCGACAGATCGATGCCGCCCGTCAGGATCACGAACGTCATGCCGGCGGCGAGCACGATGTTGATCGACGCCTGCTGCGTGACGATCGACAGGTTCTGCAGCGTGAAGAAACCGTCGGTCATGAAGCCGAAGCCGACGCACAAAAGCACGAGAACGGGCAGCATGCCGGCCGTGCGCATCAGCGCCTGCATCCGTGCGCGGCGGTCGGCGGCGCGCGGTGTCGCGCGGTGTTGCGCCGCGCCCGGCGGCGCGGAAGCGATCTCGCTTTGCTTCATCTGTTGGTTCATGGCGATAACCCGAAGGTGAAATGACAGGACGGCGGCGGCCGCTCAGTGCGCGGCCGCGGCCTCGGCGCGGGAGCCGGTGGCGAGCGCGATGATCGCTTCCTGCGTGATCGGCTCGCCCGTGTGTCCGCCGAGCTCGCCGGCGATCCGGCCTTCGCGCATCACGAGCACGCGGTCGGCCACGCCGATGATCTCCGGCAGCTCGCTCGAGATCACGATCACGCCGACGCCGGCGCGCGCGAGATCGTTGATGATCCGGTAGATCTCGGATTTCGCGCCGATGTCGACGCCGCGCGTCGGCTCGTCGAGGATCAGCACGCGTGGCTTCGTCTCGAGCAGGCGCGACAGCAGCACCTTCTGCTGGTTGCCGCCCGACAGCGCGCCGACGTGAACGTTTGCGTGCGGCACGCGAATCGACAGCGCGGCGATCGCGTCGCGCGCGCGCTGCGCGCCGCGTGCGAGATCGAGCGCGCCGAGCCGCGCGTCGCGCCCGCACACGGAGATGTTGATGTTGTCGCGCACGCTCATGTCGAGGAACAGGCCCTGGCGCTTGCGGTCCTCGGTCAGATACACGAGCCCGGCGTCGATCGCGTCGCGCGGCGAATGCGCATCGAACGCCTTGCCGCCGAGCGTCACTTCGCCGCGCACGCGCGGCTCGGCGCCGAAGATGAGCCGCGCGAGCTCGGTGCGGCCCGCGCCGACGAGGCCCGCGATGCCGAGCACTTCGCCCGCGTGCAGATCGAGGCTGCAGCCGCGCACGCGGCGGCCGTCCGCGACGTCGCGCACCGACAGCAGCAGGTTGCCCGGATCGTACGGCGCGTGCGCTTTCTTGTAGAAGCCCGAAATATCGCGGCCGACCATCATGCCGACGAGCCGCTCGGCCGACAGCGAATCGCGATCGAGCGTGCCGACGTACGCGCCGTCGCGCAGCACCGACACGCGGTCGGACAGCTCATAGATCTCCGCCATCCGATGGCTGATGTAGATGATCGCGAGCCCCTCGGCGCGCAACTGCCGGATCAGCCGGAACAGGTTCTCGGTCTCGCGCGACGAAAGCGGCGTCGTCGGCTCGTCCATCACGAGGATGCGCGCCTTCGTGTGGACGGCGCGCGCGATCTCGACGAGCTGCTGCTCGGCGATCGACAGCGTGCCGACGAGCGTGTTCGGCCCGAAATCCGCGCCGAGCCGCTCGAGCACGTCCTGACAGCCGCGCGCCATCGCGGCGCGGTCGATCGTGCTCCAGCGGCCGTTGCCGCGGCGCAGCTCGCGGCCGACGTAGATGTTCTCCGCGACGGTCAGGTTCGGCGCGAGGCACAGCTCCTGATAGATCACCGCGATGCCGGCGTCGCGCGCGGCGAGCGGGCCGTCGATCGCGACGGGCGCGCCGTCGATCCGGATCTCGCCGCCGGGATCGGCCTGATACGCGCCCGACAGGATCTTGATGAGCGTCGACTTGCCGGCGCCGTTCTCGCCCATCAGCGAATGGATTTCGCCCGGATGGGCGGTGAGGCTCACGCCGGCGAGCGCGCGCACGGCCGGGAACGTCTTGCTGATGCCGCGCATTTCGAGCAGCGGCCGTGACGGATCAGAACGCGGCATATCTGACCTCCTGAGAATCCACGCCGGCGCCGCGGAGAATGCCGGCGCGCGGCGAGAAGTTGAAGAACATCGGCAGCGTCGCGGCGCCGATCGCGCCGGCGTCCGGGCCGAACGAGCCGCGCACGAGCACGGGCGTGCCGCGCGCTTCGGGCGCGAGCGCCGCGAGCGCGGCGTGCAGGCGCGCGATCAGCGTGTCGATGAGGCCCGCGTCGGTGTCGGCGTCGAGCACGACGACGGGCGAATCGAGCACGGCGAGCGTCGCGCGCAGCGCGGGCGCGAGCGCGTCGACGCAATCGTCGATCCATTCGCCGACGGCCTTCGCGCCGCGCGCGACGCACGCTTCGAGATCCGCGCGGGTCTCGACTGTTTCGCCGCAGTGGCGCAGATGCCGGACGAGCCCGTTCAGCGATGCGCGCGTGATCAGGATGTCCCATGCGCCGCGCGGCTTCGGCGCCGAAGGCAGGCGGCTCGGCGGCACCGGCATCATCGCGAAGTCGCCCGCGTTGCCGGTGACGCCGCGCAGGCAGTCGCCGTCCACCGCGATGCCGCCGCCGATCGCGGGCCCGAGGAACAGGTAGACGAAATCGTCGCGCTGCCGGCCGCAGCCGTAGAACAGCTCGGCGATCGCGGCGGCGTTGCCGTCGTTTTCGCTGAAGACGGGCAGCTCGATCGCGCGATCGAGCTCGCGCGCGAAATCGACTTCGGCCCATGTGCCGAACGCGTCGGCGGGCAGGTCGATCTCGCGCAGCCAACTGCCGAGGTTGTACGGCTGCGCGACGCCGACGCCCGTGAGCCGCGCGCGCTCGTGCGCGGGAAGCAGCCGCTGCATCGCGGCGACGTCTTCCCGGACGATGTCGAGCACGACGGCGGGCGGCGGCAGCAGCGTGTCGTGCGAGCGGCGGCCGATCACGTCGCCGGCGAAGTTGACGAGCGCCGTCTCGATGCGCATCCGGTCGAGCCGCACGCCGATGCCGAACGCGCCGCGCGGGTCGAGCCGGATCAGCGAAGCGGGCTGGCCGCGCTGGCCCTCGGCGCGGCGGCCGGCGAATTCGATGAGCTTCGCTTCGGCGAGCGACGCGATGATGCTGCCGACCGCGGTGCCCGTCAGATTGGCGAGCCGCGCGAGATCGGCCTTCGACGCACTGCCCGCGCGCCTGAGCGTCTTCAGCAGAAGGCGCTCGTTGTAGCGGCGCACGTTGGCCGAGTTGCTGCCCTGGCCGATGTGCGGACTCCTCATGATGTCTCCTCCTCCAGTCGGCATGGGGCGCCGGAGGTTAAATAAATCAAGTTGATTTATTTAACTGCGCGACGCGCGATGTGTCTGCCTAGGGGATTCCCGAGGAACGACGGCTTGATGTAAGGAAATGGCGGCGGGCGAATGACAAATAGCTTTCAGTGGTGCATGCGTTGCCGAAGATGTTCGCGCTGTATGCGGCCGTCGAGCGATCCGGCGGCGCTTGGCTTGCGCGAACGGGCGTCATGCCGGCGGTGCGCCGGCTGCTTCGTCATCCGAAACGGAAGAGCGCGGAGGGCATCGAGCGGAGTCGTGGCCGAGCACGGGAAGCCACGATCCTTGTTCGTGTGCCGAAGGGCGTGTGCGGCACGCGTGAGAACGGGAGCGAGCGCGTTGCCTCCGGCATTCACGGCGAAGCCGACGGCGGCGGCCGCAGCGGCTGCGCGCCGGCGATGTCGGGGCCGCCGCGCTGCGCTTCGACAGGCGGGGGCTTCGCCGCCGGTTCCGGATTCCAGCTCGTTCCGCCCGGCTTGACCTTCATGGGCGGCAGCGCCTTGACGAGCGGCCGGCTCGGCGGCGCGGGCGTGGGCGGTGCCGTCCGCGCGCGATCGGCCGCGGGCGCGGCGGGCGCAGGCACGGGCGCCGGCGTTGCGGCGGGCGGCGGATGCCGGTTCGACAGCAGTCCTGCGCGCCAGCCCGCCGCCGCCACGCCCAGCAGCGCGCCCGAAACGAGCACGATCCGGCGCGTGCGCGACGTCATCACCAGTTCACCTGATCGTTCAGCGTCAACGTGCCGCTCGCGGGCGTCTGAAGCGCTCGGTTGCCCGACCAGGTTTCCCACGTCACGCTGCCGTCCGCGTTTTTCCGATAGTACTTGTACTGGATCGCCTGACCGGCCGGCATGTTGACGGTGTTGCTCCACACCGGGTAACGGGCCGGGTCGACCGGAATGCCGAGATCGGTGTTCCAGTTGCCGAGCGCGGCGACGTTGCCCGTCACGTACATCTGCTGGCCGAGCTGCGTGCTCGCGTTCACGTTGACCGCCACCGACACCTGCCCGCTCTGCAGCGGCGCGACGCAGTTGCTGTAGCGCGCGCAGACCACCGACGGCACGTCGGCGATGCGCCCCGCCTGGATCGACGCGAGCAGGCTGATGTACTCGCCCATCGCCCAGTTGAGCGGCGCCATCGATTTGGTCGGCTGCCCCGGCGCGTAGCCGGCGGGCGTCGTCACTGCCCAGCCGTCGGGCAGCGTCGTCGAATTCGACCATACCTGCTCCGGCACGAAGCCCTCGGGCGTCGTCAGTTGCTTGAGCGTCGAGAAGTACGCGCTGCCCGCGTTGCCGCTGCCCTGGCGCGCGATCTCCACCATCCCGCGCTCGGCGGTGAAGATCGGCCACAGTCGGCCGGCGCCGGTGCCGTCGAAGTCGCTGCCGTCGTTGTGCTCGCCGTAGCCGTCGAAGTTGTAGCGGAACCACGCGTTCGGCGACAGCGCCGGCGCGTTCGCGATGCTCAGCGTCTGGCCGAGCACGCTGTCGTAGACCGAGATCGTGTTGACGATCGTCGGATCGGTCGCGCGCTTGACGCCCATCCGGACGAGCTCGAAGAAGCCGCCGTCGACGACGCGCCGCGCATCGTGGTTGCCGCCGCCGTTCTTCACGGTCAGCGTCTGCGGCGTGTCCGGGCCTGCGGTGGGCGCGAAGCTCGCGCGATCGGTGCCGGCGCCCGCGCGGCCCGCCGGATTGATCCGGATGTAGTAGCTGCCGTTGCCGAACGTGCCGCTCGACGTGTACGTCCACGCCGCGACGTTCTCCTGCCAGTAGTCGGCCGCGGCGAGGTAGCGCGCGGCGCTCGCCGTGTCGCCGTTTTGCGCGGCGATGTCGGCTGCCGTGACGAGGCCCGCGATCTCGGCGGCGATCGTCGACGGCGAATAGCCGGCGTTCTCTTCCCAGCGCTCCTGGTACGTCCAAGGGCCGGTGTTGACGATGTAGTCGGCGGTGAGCTTGATCTTCGGCCACAACGGATTGAACACGCTCGGGCCGAGGCGCCACGCGAGGATGATCGGCATCGCCTGCTCGTCCATCTGCGTGCCTTGCCAGTACGGCCAGCCGTTCACCCACGCGTTCTGCGGGAAGCGCCCGATGCGGCTGTAGCCCTGCGCGCAGCCGGATGCGTTGTATTCGGCGGTGCCGCAGTCCGTCGTTTGCTGCAGCGTGTTGAACAGATAGTTGACGACGCTCGTCGCGCTCGACGTGTCGCCGGCCGTCGTCAGCGCGTTCGCGAACTTGAACAGGTCGCGCGGCCATACGAGGTGATAGCCGCCCGCGTTCGAATCGCCCTGCGTTTCGCCCCACGGCGTGCCGATGCCGGCGATCATCGCGCCGTTGCTCTTGTCCTGCATCGTCTTGAGCGTCATCGCGGCCAGATAGTAGCCGTCGTCCGCCGCGCCGTTCTGCGACGACAGGCCCGCCGCGTAGGTGTGCCACGCGGTGTCGTACTGCTGCTGCTCGCCGGCGAGATCGCTGCCGAGCACCGTGTTCGCGTCGCCGAGCGCCTGATCCTGCGTGCCGCCGAAGCCGAGCACGACGTCGAACGACACGCTCGTCGCGCCCGGATCGCCGAGATCGATCCAGCCCATCTGCGCGACGTTGCCGTTGGTCGCGGACGAGAACGTCCAGTCCATCGTCTTGTCGGCGGTGCCGCCGAGCAGGTCGGTCCAGCCGTCGCTCTGCCCGACGAAGCCGTTCGACGTCATGCCGGCGCCGTTGACCACTTTCCACGGGCGGCTCGCGACGAGCGCCGAATAGCGGCTGTTGTGATTCGCGACGAGCGCGGTGCCGCCGCTGCCGGACACCGTTTGCGCTGTGTTGTTGCCGCCGGCGTTGTCGAGGTACGGCTTCGACAGCATGTAGAGATTGAAGTCGCCGACATTGTGGCCGTTGAGCGCGGTGAACGTGACGCGCTGCACGATCGCGTTGTAGTTCGGATCGGCGAAGACGATCTTGCGGATTTGCCAGTTATGCGAACTGTTGCTGGTCGTCACCTGCCAGCTCATCGTGCGCGCGTCCGTTTGCGCGGCCGAGTAGGCCTGCAGCTTTTCTTCGTCGACGAAGGTCTTGCCGGCATCGCCGACGAGGAACTGCAGGTCGACGGACTCCGGCGTGTCGAGAACCGGATAGTAGACCTCGGACAGAATGCCGCGATAGCCGGTGAAGTAGACCCGCGACGCGCCGCCGACCGCCGTGCCGAGGAACGACTTGGCCGAGGGGCCGCGCACGGGCGTCGCGCCGGGCGAGCCAAATGCTTCGGCAGCCGAAGCATTCGCCGGCGGGAGCGCCGCGCCCGCGAGCGCGGCCAGACTGCCAACCAGCATCGCCTGTTTGAATCCGAAGTGCTTTGCCGACATTTTTTCGTCTCCGTTATGAGTGTGTTCGTTATCGTTCTTGTAGCAAAACAACACCCGCTGTATCTCACGCGAAGTCGAAAGAGTCAATATTTTCAATGTTTTGTAGTCGACTATGTATTGATACTACATCCGCGAGAGCAGGTGCGAGGCGGATCGGCGGGAGCGGGCGATGTGTCACGCATCGCGCCGTCTTGCGCGATGCGGATGTCTCGCGGATGTTGTCGGGAAGGATGCCGAACGAATCGCCGTGTGAACGCGAGCGACCCTCAACGCTGAAGCGTCGGTGGCGCGCTCGTTACGCGGGGCGCGCAGGCAATGTGCGCGCCGAGGTCAATGATGCGCGTAGGTCGCGCGGTCGATGACCGCCGGCGCGCCGAGCGCGCCCGATCCTGCCGCACTTGCTCGCGCGTCAGCGGTTGCCCGGCGGCCTGCCCGTGAGCCGCGACGCTTGCGCCGAACAGCACGCTCGCAATGGCCAAACGAATCGTCGTCTTGTTCATCTTTTTCTCCGGGTATCGATCGTCCGACGAAAAATCCCGATGTCGGATATGCACTTTTTTCGCAGGCGCAAGATGGCGGCATCGAGTGCACGACGCCGCATGACGCCACACGACGCCGCATGAAACTGCGCGAAGGGGCGACGCCACACGTTCGCGGCCACGCCCGTCAGAACTGATGCAGCAGCGCGAGCCGCACGGCGTACTGGTTCGGCCCCGACGCGATGTCGGCCGCGCCCGGGATGTACGCATAGTCGAAATCGGTGCCCGTGTGCGCGTTCATCGCGTGCTGGTAGACGCCTTCGACGAACACCGACGAGCGCTTCGACAGATCGTAGTTGAGCTTCATGCTGAGCTGATGCCACTTCGGATCGAACGCGCCGACCGTCGAATCGACGCGCGCCTGCGCATACGTGTACGCAGCGCCGACGTAGAACGCGGGCGTCACATGATAGAGGCCGTTGATCTCGAAGTTGTCGAACTTCCACGATTTCCAGCGCCCGCCCGCGGGTTGCGTCGTGCCGGTGAAATACGCGTTCGCGGTCGGATCGTAGACGTCGACGTGCGAATATGCGAAGCCGATCAGCGCCTTCGAGAATTCGTAGGTCGCGCCGATGCCGATGTTCTGCTGCGACGACGCGTCGAACGTGTTGTCGCCCGTGACGGCGCCCGCCGAATCCGCACTGCGCGCGTTGTTCATCTTCACGTACGACGCGCCGACTGTCAGGCCGCCGTGCTGGTATTGCAGCGCCGCGCTGTAGAGGCGATTGTTCGCGAAGCCGCCCGCCTGATTGCTGAACGCGTACATGCCTTCGGCGGTGAAGCCGTACCACGTCGGCGAGACGTACTTGACCGCGTTGTTCACGCGGAACGAGTAATCGGTGTTGTCGTTGTCGTACGGGTGCGCGAACAGGTAGCCCGTCCAGTTGCCGTTCGCGGTGAGCGGCGAGAACATGTCGACGCTCGGATCGTATTGGCGGCCGAACGTCAGCGTGCCGTGGCGCTCGGACGCGATGCCGACGAACGCCTGCCGGCCGAATTCGCGATTGCCCTGGCCCAGCCTGCCGTTGTTGACGTCGAAGCCGTTCTCGAACTGGAAGATCGCCTTGTATCCGCCGCCCAGATCCTCGGTGCCCTTCAGCCCCCAGCGGCTGCCGTAGTCGTAGCCGCTTTGCAATTGCACCGTGCCGTGGCCGCGCGCGTTGCTCGTGTAGTTGATGCCGTCCTCGATCTTGCCGTACAGCATCACGCTGCTCTGTGCGTGCGCGGCCGCGGCCAGCACGACGGCCGGCGCGACGATCCCCCAGCGCTTGTTCATGTCGATCTCCCGAATCTTCCCATTGCCGATCAGATGCGCGCGCTGGAGGCCCGGGTTGCGCCCGGCGTCTGCGGCGACGCGACGGGCGCAGTGTAATTAGTCGGCCCTGAACAATTCGTTTTGTCGCCCCCATGAAGCTATGCCGCCGACGGCGCAGCGGTTTTGGCGTTGAGCAAAGCGACGAGAATCAGGGCGTAAAAAAGCCGCAGCTTGCACAGGATCATCCGCAGATTGTGGCCGGCGCCGCACAGTACCGCATGAATTGCATCGCCCAACGAGCCCTTGAGCCAATTCCGATCGAGCTTGCCATCGGCCTTCATGTGTCCGATGGCCGGCTCGATCGCGCTGCGACGCCGGATCATTGCTCGCAGGCCGCGCGTGATGCCGCGTCGCAAGCCGGGATGATAGATCTTCACGCCGTCGACGGCGACACCCTTGTAGCCGCGGTCGACGACGGCAATCTCCGCTTGTACGTCGCTCAGGATCGCCGCTTGCTCCAACGCTTCGGCCAGCGTGTGCCCGTCGTACGGATTGCCCGGCATCGAACGAGCTCCGACGACCAAACCTTCCTTGTGCGTCGTCGTGATCGACACCTTTACGCCGAATTCGTACGGCTTGCGCGCTTTGCCTTTCGCCAGGCACTCGACTTCCGGCGCATGTAGCGCATACAGCTTGTTTTTGTCCTTCTGCTTCTGCGTGAGAATCCGCTTCGTGCGGCCAATTAGCTCTTCCAGCGCCGCCCGACCTTGCTGAGCGACGCCGTCCAGTTGGCGCTCGACGTCGCGCATCACGCGCCCCACTCGCGAACGCAAAGTGCGCAGCGCTTTCTTCATCCGCTTGTACTGCTTGGCATGCGCGTAGCGCCCGATCTGGCCCGCCAGACGCGGCGCTTCACGGTTGTAGTTCTGTCGCAGCTTCAGTCCCTGCTCGGCAGCAGCCTTCACCAGATGTTCCCGGCAACGCTCGAGCAGGCGCGAATCGGTGGGATGTGCAATCGCTTTTTCCATCACCGTCGTATCGACGATCACCCGCTTCAGGCTCGAAGTCTTGATGACGTTTGCGCGTTTGGCCGCTTCGATCGTCTCGGCCAGCAGCTCTTCGACGCCGGCCTCGCCAAGCCGCTTGCGCCAGCGCGTCAGGCTCGACGGATCAATCGGCGGCTTCGTCTGCAAGTACGTCTCGCCGGTGAACACCTGCCAATACGGGTTCTCAAGCCATTGCCAGACCACGTCCTCGTCCGACAAGTCGAAGGCATGTTGCAAATACAGCAGCCCTGCGATCAAACGCGGCGACGTTGCCGGGCGGCCGCGATGAGACATGAAGCTCGCACTCATCGCCGCGTTCAACCGTTCCCAGTCGATCAGATCGGCAAGGCGAACCAATGGATGCTTCAAGTTGATCTGCTCACGCAGCGGTTGGCGGAAGAAATCTCCTTCTGGCACCGGCGTCTTCGGACCCATCCACACCTCGTCAGGATTTGCAGGATTCGCGCATCAATATGCCTGCTTCCTGCAAATCCAACAACACCGTTTCGTCATCACAGCCTTACTGCGCATGCCTCGCAGGATTGTTCAGATCCGACTAATTAGCCGTATTTGTTGCGTGAGTCGCCTGTGATGGAAGAGTGCGTTCCGGATTGGCCGATGTTTGCCGATGGGGGAAACGGTTACGATGGACGCGCGCGAAGGCTCGCGACGTCAGTCGAGCGGCTTGCCCGCCTTGTCGTTCATCGAGCCCAGCGCGATCAGCGTCAGCGCGCCGCAGCCGATCGCGTACCACGCGGGCGCGTTCGCGTTGCCCGTTGCGGCGATCAGCCATGTGACGAAGAATTGCGCGAACCCGCCGAAGATCGCGACGCCGACGCTGTAGACGAGCGCGCCGCCCGTCGCGCGCACCGCACGCGGGAACAGTTCGCCGAGCATCGCGCCCGTCGCGCCGATGTTGATCGCATGCACGGTCGCGAGCGCCGCGATGATCGACAGCAGCGAGGCCGCGCCGGGCCAGTGGTTCAGCGCGATGAACGCCGGATAGATCGCGAGCATCAGTGCGATGCGCGTCCACCAGACGATCCGGTTGCGACCGTAGCGATCCGACAGATGGCCGCCGATCGGCGTGACGACCGCGAGGATCGCGCCGGCGAGGCAACCTGCCGACATCGATAGCCAGCCCGGCAGATGCAGCACCTGTACGCCGTAGATCGCCATGTAGAACACGATGATGTAGTGAATCGACGTGCCGCCGATCGTGATGCCGAGGCCGGCGAACACGGCCCGGCCGTGATGGCGCAGCACGTCGGCGAGCGGCAGCGGCGCAGCGTCCCCTTGCGATGTGGACGCGGCCGCCGGCGCTTCGTCGATCGTGCGCCGCAGCCAATAGCCGAGCGGCACGAACAGCGTGCCGATGATGAACGGCACGCGCCAGCCCGTACTGATCTTTGTGTTATCGGGAAAAATATCGAAAAATCAGGTGCTTATGGGGTGTTCGGCGTAGCACTGCTCGTCACGCGCAAAAAAGTAACCAACATGTAACCAAATCCGAAGCAATGCGCAAGCCAAAGGCTCATGACGACATGCACCTCAAGCCATCGGTACGAGCCCACGTTGCCTCGTGTCGCCTCTCCTAACGCCTTCGCCCGAAGACTGCGCACATCGAAAGTCGCAGGCCATCGCACCTAATTTTGCCGATGCGGCGCGTTACATAACTCCATTCAATATTCCGCGCGAAGCACATCCCGACACGCTCACTGTTAACATCAGAAGTGCAATCCCACTCACCATGTATCGGATCATCTTGTTTTCCATCATTCAGACCTCGATATACGATGTCGACTGAGACGCCACCAGTTTCGGTGGCGGCGAACACAAGCAGATACAAAGATCGTCGCTTAATGCCGCCTGTCGCCCATCCGGCCCCGTGCTCGAAATTCGGGGACCATCACACGCAATCTTGCCGATTGTTTTACACGCCGGGCACAGCACAGGATCGTGCTCATATGCTTGTTCGCGGCCATTCAGCAGATCGCCGCCATCGCCGCCTTGCACGATGCCGCCGACTGTCGTCAGGTCGCCTTTCACAATGTCATGTCGCCGCATATCGTTCTCGCTCAGACCGCGCCGGGACGCAACCGCAAGCTATTCAGCAGCGTGTCCCATGTTTGCAGTGCGCCAGCCTCGTCCACGGGCGACGTCGCCTGATCCGGCGGCAGGTCGGGGGAGGGAGCACCAAGCAACAATTGGATTGCCGTATGCGGCTTCGCGAGCGTGCTCGGGTCGCCCGGAGCCAGCAGGTAGAAACGATACGACGTAATCGGGCCGTCCTTTAGTTCGAATAACACTTCTTCGCTGTCCATTCCGCCCACCGTGCGTTTGCCTTGACGCAGAATACGATAGCTCCCACTGCCTGCGACTCGATCCATCTGCGCACGCAGGTCGGGCAATGTCTTGGTTAGTGGCTTCCCTTGATCCTGACTGATGGACTCCCGCATCTGGATCACCAACAGCGCCGGACGTCCCGGCATCAACGCAATGGACTGGCTCAATTCTTCCGGGTACGTAGACGAACCTGTCACGATTCCACCGTCGAAACAGAAACCCGATTCTGTCGGCACTGTCCAATTGTCGCGTGCCTTAATGCGGCGATAAGTATCACCATAGATTTCTTCCGCTCGGTCTAAGGCGGTGGCGCCAATCATTCCTTTCGTGCCAAAAATTTTCTCGTTGGAAAAAATATATCCCTCTGTTTCGAAGGGGAGCCTTGCGGTTTTTGCTACTGAATCCTCGAATATGAAAATCCGAGAATTCTTCACCGGAGAAAAAACTTTCTCTAGCCAAGAAAGCCCTGTCTTCTCCTTCAAATCAACAGGGTTCACGCGTTGCTTTACACGCAATTCTCTTTCACGTGCCTCCACTTTGGCTGTATAAGCACTTAATTGGACGTTATATTTTGTCTCTAATTTTTCACCCCGATACTCATATCGTTGATTGGAAATTTCACTCGTCGCGGGGCGATCGAACACAAAGCGGCCGACACACCACGGACGCGGCTTGGACAACAAAGGATTGGTCATCGTCGGTTCCCCGGAGTAGGTTATCGAGCTGGCGCACACGCCCACCACCACAATCAGAATTCGTGAAATACGAGTCAGCATGACGGCTCCGGCGCTTCTTGCGCAATTTGTACAATGCTATAGAGCAACGCCCATCGGGTCCACGGATGGTTGTAGCTGAACTGATGTTCGTAGCCGCCTTGATCGAACACCATCTGTACACCCGGAGCCGCACCGCCACTTGCACTGCTTGCGGGGGCTTCCGCCGACCATACGGGCACCGTGCCGTCACCCGGAACGATGCCGTTTTTACTCGGGTCCGGCGTGTCGCTACCGGGCGGCAACTTCGCCACTTTCTGTACTTCGAATTCGACGGTCAACTTGCGTGACTCCAGATAGATGCGCAGGTTCCCCTTGCCCGAATCAGAATTGGGATCGACATGCAAGAAGGTTGCTGAACGCAATTCTTCTTCCGTCACATCGGCCGGCAAATTTCCCGTCCATATTACTGTGCCCCATCCTAATAGATCTTCAAGTTTCTCGCCCGGCTCTATAGTTGGTTTGCCTTTTTCGTCACTCGTTGCAGATTGCCATTTGGGCTTAAATCCCCCATCGCTGTACGTAACATATGTTTTTTCATGGTACGTATCTCTGATTTTGCTTTGCTTTGTTACAACGCCCTTCATTAAAAATTGAAATTGTTGAAGGACCGTTACGCCGTTATTTAGGTCTTTAAGTTTTTTTTCAACAATCCCGGCCGGGTCGAGTAGCGACGGATCGGGAACCAGTCCATACCACTTCGGGTTGATGTAAATGTCGTTATATGCATCACCACCTTTCGGCAACTGCATTACCGGTTGGCCATTGATCCGCGCAAATATCCACCACGGCTCACCCTTGTGATAGTCCGGCATCGGTAATAGCTCCAGCGGCCCCGGTGCGTTCGCTGCAACCGCCGTGAACTCCGCCGCGTTGTTCCCGACCAGGCTGCCGTTGATGAAGCCCTTCAACGCGCCCTCGTTACCGGCTCCGGTCCTGAACCGCTTCGCCGCAACCGGGGCGCCGGTTGCGGGCTGCACGCTATGAAACACCCCATACATCAGGTTCCCCGCGCCGTGCATCGCAATCGCCATCCGTGCGACCAGTCCACCCATCGAATGCGTCAGAATGATCGCCTTGTCGGTATGGTTCTCTGCGATGATTTCCTTGATGCCCATCAGGCGCGTTATCTTCTTGGTCTTCGGGTCTTTGTAATCCGAGCCGTTTATTACATCGAGTCCGGATTTTTCGTTCGATTGCAGCCAGTTATAGCCAATCGCATAGACCCGATATCGAAACTTCGCGAAGTGATTGAATGCAGTCGATTTCTCGTCAATCGCTTGACCCTTGCCCTGCGTCCCCGCGTCGGTCGCCCCATAGTCGGCAGGTTCGGTTCCAAGCAGCGGCTTGAGCGCCCACTTCTCACCCGTTGAATCGGGCGTCACCCACACCCCATGCGGCTTACCCATAAACTTAGGGCGATTGAGTTGTTCTTCCAGCCAAGCCAAAACCGGGTGATAGCTGGTCCGGTGTATCGACCCCCACCCCCGGCGGCGTGCTTCCGCCTCGTCCACGTACTGCTCCGGGCTATCGTTCTCGCCATGTTTGCCGACATTGATCGGCCCATGTGGCGTCACCGCCGCCTTGGTCGGATCGAACTGCGTTTCGCGCGTGGACGCGCCCTTGAACCACAATCCAAGCAGCGCGGGAAGTCCGCCCAGGTTCCCCAGCATCCCGTCCGTGTTTGGTGCGAAGAACATCTCGTCGCCGGTATCGGTGTTCGTCAAGAGCGAGCCCATGACGCCCGGCAGAAAGATCACCGGAATGATGGGCCGCACGTCGCACAACAATTCCTTGCTGCGCGTGTCGCTCGCTGGCGTCAACGTAAAGTGGCCGTACGACGATCCATCCGGGGCAGTGCGCCCCATCACCTGCACGACCTCTTGCTCGGCCGCATCGCCATCGGACGGCGCAACGCCGCCCGGATTGTCAGTCGGGTTATCGCTCATCGTGGATTGCTCTAATCATCTTATTTGAATTGGGATGTCATGCCGACGTGTCGCCCGTGCTCGGAGTAGGGCGCAAAGCGTGGAGTTTCAGCGACTCGACATCCTCGTTCTTCTGCTCGGCAATGTGTCCCAATTCGTTCGTCATGCCTTTGATGCGCGTGCCGTCGCCGCGCACAATCTCGTACGGATGGTTTTTCATTACTTCGCCCGTGATTTGATTTCGCAGTACGTACGGGTCATTGAATTTCGCCTGCGGCAAGCTGTTCAGGTGCTGCGCGACGGAACTCGGCCCCTGACGGCTGAAGGATGCAGACTTGACCGTGCGCGGGCCTTGCGTGCCATCCTCGATGCCGCCAGCCGTCCACCGGGTGTACGAACCACCGGCCTTGATCCAGATTTCATCGGCATCGAGCACGATGCGCTTGGCCTTCATCGTCACGTCTTTGCCCGCGTTGATGCTCACGTTGTCGGTGTTGGCCGACATTTTGATGGGGCCTTTCGCCGTGACAAAGAACGCGCCAAGTTTCTGCGCGAAGAAACTGACCTTTTCCGCTGCCGCCACGATCATCGCTTTGCCCGTCGCAACATGGGTATTGCCGTTGCTGACGATATTCGCCTCGCCCTCGGCAACGATATGGGCCGATCGATCCGCTACGAGCGCAAGGTCTTTCGGCGTCGATACCAGAATGTTGGGCTGCGCAAATCCGTTCGCGCTGCCCGTGCCGCCGCCCGCCGTCACGCCGCCTGACGTTGAGCCTGATACCGCGTGCTGAATCTCCTTCGATAACCCCTTGAGCGCGTCCTGGCCCGCTTGCAGGGTTTCCGCCTGCGCGGTCGTGCTTGCGCTCGATAGGGACTCGACCAACATGCCCGCCTGCTGCAACTGGGTTCGCGCCTCGTCCACGCTCATCTGCTCGTCGTCGTAGCCCTTCGGATGCGTACTGATCGACAAGCCCTTGCTCGCGCGAACCGAACCGAACTCGTCGGCGTGCAGGGCGAAACCCGAACCCAGATATCGGCCGCGCGTGTTGCCGTCCTGCTGAATCAGATAGCCCTGCATCAGGGCGGCATAGCTCTTGCCCGTGTAGCTGATGATCCGCGTGCCGCTTTGATGCGTGGCATCGTCGTGGACAAATGCGTTGTATGCGCCCGTGCCGCCAAACCCTTGCGACTGGAATCCCGACAGCAGCACATTCGAATGCCATTGCGAAGGGGTCGTGCCGCCGTTGACGCGCCCCAAAATGAATGGCTTGTCGCAATCGTTTCCCCAATAAGCGACGAGTACCCATTCTCCGGCTCTGGGCACATGAACCGAACCATAGCGGTTACCCGTGTCGGCCTGCATGGTCGACAGCAGCGGCGACGATCCGAACGCATCGTCTGGATTCTTCCGGTCCCACGCGAAATGCACGCGGACCTGATTGCGTTCATTCGTCCACGCCTCCATCCCTTTCTGTGTGACGACGATGGCGTGCTCAATCGTCATCTGCGGCTTCCGATGCACAAGCGGGCTACGATATTCGACGCTCGCCTCCTGTGCCTCGACTTCCATCACGAAGAATCCCGCCGTTCCATCCACGACGTGCCCCGGTGTCGAAAAGCGCGTCCCGTGTGCCGCCTGCTGCTCGGCCAGCGTCGCACGCAGACTGCGCGGATATTCGGTCACCTGCTGACCAATCGGTACGTTGTTTTCGATAAACCAGCGCGCCTCGATCACGAGGAATTCCCGCTTCGCCGGGTCACTGTCCGCATGGCGCGGGTGGTTGTTCAAGGTGAACCGCAATCCCGCATCGAGCCACCGTAGACCAGCGACGCCGAAATACCGGCGCGCGCGTGATTCCCAGACTTGCACGTGGCGATGCGCACGCGTCTCGCCGCTGTCCATGTCGGCATAACCGTAGGCCGTCGGCTCGTAGATCGTCATCGGCGCGCGCGGAATGCCATGTGTGTACCGGTGTCGTCCATCGTCTTCGACATAGGTCGTCGATTGCAGCGCACTGCTCGCCTCAAAATGTGAGGTTGGCCGTTTGTAATCGAACGAGCGGGACATGAATTGCAGGCTCTGCATCGTCTGCATGATCGCCCATTGCGTGAACCCGTCGGCCTCGTGATCGGTGTTGCCTCGATAGTATTCAGCGGGTTTCGCTGCCGGCAATGTCGACACGCGATCCAGAACGATAAGGGTCGTTTTTGGCGATTCGCCGTCGCGTGTTGGCTCATGCACCCAATAGAAGTACCAACCTTCCTCTTCGAGAAGGCGGTGGACGAAATGCAGGTCGGACTCGCTTTGCCGACACCACGAGCGCACAACCGGCTCGTTCGTCAGATCGAAGCGGAACCGCCCCCGAAGCTGCGGATACCGATTGAGTATTTCTGAAATGATTTCGCGCGCATCTTTTTCGAGCCATCCTTCGTCGTTGCGGGAATGGCTCAGGAAAATCAGGGCGGAGGAAAATTCGAGCTGGTACGTTGACAGACCGCCGTCCCCGCCCAGATAGCCGACCTGATGCACAAAGCCGTGCACCGGACGATAAACCGGATCGGCATACAGCACAGTCCGCTGCTGAATCCAAAGGGTAACGGGCTGGTGCATCAACGAAAGCAACGCGGTGTCGTCGTTCAGCGACGCCACATCGACCGTCCAGTGGTAGTCGCCGCCGATGCCGGACGATCCGCGCGCCCGCAATGGCGTCAATGCGTTTTTGCCGAGCGGGGTGTCCAGCATCAACAGCCGGTCACGCTGAAGCATTCCCCGGTGGACGGCCTCATAGAGGTCGCGGTATTTCAGTTCCCCGAGCTTGGGTGGTCTGAGTACCATTTTTCGTTATCCTTTCTCTCAGGTTCGACCGTCAAGAAAGTGACACGAGGACGGTCAGCCATGACGACCAAGGGTTGCTCGCGCGATTGTAGCTTACGTCAGACGAAACCAAGGATTGGCGTCAGAATCATTTGACAATCGCTGATGCCCGCTCATGTCCCAAATAACCGGATTGCATGCGCGCGGAATGATCGTCGTGAACGCCGTGGAGAACCCCTCGCAATATCAATGACGAGCCGGTCTCGTCGTATTGCCGCCGTATTTCGCCATCCAGTATCGGGAGGCGGTCAGGCGCAATCTATTGTCGAGTTCCTTCAAATCGAGCGGGCCTTGTTCGCTCAATAGCTCGACGACCGACATGAACGTGTCGCCCGCCGCATTGACGAAGGCCGTGAAGGAGCTCGAGCTCGCGCTCGGCGTGTCGCTTGTCGTGCGCACCGCGCGCGGCGTGCAGCTCACCGGCTTCGGCCAGCAGCTCCAGGTGCGCGCGAGCCTGATCGTTGCCGAGATGCAGCGCGCGCGTGACGATATCGAGCAGGCGCAGGGCGCGACGACGGGCGCCGTCGCCGCCGCGATCACGCCGGCCGCCGCGGTGACGATCCTGCCGGACGCATTTCGTGCGTTTCGCCGGCGGTTTCCGCGCGCGCGCGTGAGCATCGTCGAAGGATTTCCCGGCGTCGCGTTGCCGAAGCTGCATGACGGGTCACTCGATTTCGCCGTGTCGGTGGTGGTGCCGGAGCTGCTTGCCGCGGAGTTCGATCACTCGGCGCTGTATGCGAGCCGGCACGTGATCGTCGCGCGCAAGGGTCATCCGCTCGCATCTGCGACGTCGCTCGCCGATCTCGTCGATGCCGACTGGCTGATGAATCCGTCGCCCGAAAGCTCGACGCAGTTGATGTTCAACTGTTTCGCCGAGCACGGCCTGCCGGCGCCGGCGCGCGTCGTCGAGTGCCCGAGCTACGCGATCGCGCACTGCCTCATTCAGGGCTCCGATCTGATTGCGTCGATGCCCGAGCAACTGCTCGGCGTCGAATGGTCGCGCGATCACATCGCCGTGCTGCCGATACGCGAGGCGCTGCCGGCCGTGTCCGTGCAGGTGGTGACGCGCCGCGACAGCCCGCTCACGCCGGCTGCGGCGATGCTCGTCGATTGCATGCGCGACGCGGCGCGCCGGCATGGGTTGCGTTGACGCGCAGCGGCTGTGCGTCACGCGGCCACGGCGCGGGCGATCACGGTCATGTTCACCGTGTTGATCGGCAGCGCGCGCCGGGCATTGCACGTCGCACGTTACATGTCACGCAAGCACCGGATAACCGAGCGCGGCCGCCTCGCGTTCGAATCGTTCGATCTGCGCATAGGCATCGGGCGCGAGTCGCGCAAAGCCGCGCAGCCGCAGCACGCGCGCGCGTTCGGCATCGATCGCGGCAGCCGCATCGAGCGCATCGCGCAGCGCGGCGGCGTGTTCGTCGGCAAGCGCGCGCGATGCGACGAACGGCAGGCCCGGCGCGGCCGCCGTCGCGCCGATGGTCCGCACGCGCCGCAGCAATCCGGGCAGCGCATCGCGCACGTAGGCGAGCGTGACGCAATCGATCGCGGCGAGATCCGCGCCGTCCGCGTCGAGCGCGCGCAGTGCATCCAGATGCGAGCCGGTACGCACGACCGCCGAGAAGAAGCGCCCGCCGTGCGCATGCGGCGCGACCGCATGACGTAACGCGTTCATTCCGCTGTGCGAATCGTCGCCGTTGCAGGCGGCGCGCAGGCCGCGGCACGCGGCGAGCGTCGTCGCGCCACGCGCGTGCGCATCGGCCGACACGACGAGCATGCTTCGATAGCGCGGCCCGTCGCAGCCGGGCGCGTCGAAGACGGGCGTCGCGATCAGATGGACCGCATCGCCGACGCCGAGCATCCGGTACGGATAGCCGCACGTTTGTGACAGCAGCAGATCGTCGCGGCGCCACAGCGGCAGCAACTCGCCGAAAGGCGCGCCCGACGGCTCGCCGAGCAGCGCGACGCCGGCCGGGCCGCCCGCGCGCGCGAACGCGCGCAGCGTGTCGCGCAGCAGCGATTGCCACAGCGCGGCGTGCCGCGGCGTCACGTTGTACATCGGCAATCCGGCGAGCCATCGAGTCATGCGGCCATTCTACGGATTTCCGGACATCACGCGCGCGGCTCGCCCGCCGCTTGCCGGGCGCCGCAAACGCATCGCCGCCCCGGTCGCGTCCGGCGGAACCGATTCGCCGCGCCGCCTTTTGCGATTTCGCCACATCGAACGCTCGCCGCGACGCATAAGCAAATGCGAATCCATTGGTTGGTCCGGCCGCAGCGACTGGTTACGGTGCACGCTTGGGCTGTGCGTGCCGCGGGAGACGTCGTTGTCGTCCGCGCGCTTGTCGACGTTCGGCCGCCGTCACCACCGGAACATGGCCGAATATTTCGATGTAGATCATGCGCGCGAGATCGAGGCGCTCGGCGATCGCTTCGCCGCGCGCACCGAGTGGCCGACCTGGCTGCTGATCTTCGTGATCTACGGCGGCTGGCTTGGCGTGCTGCTGGGCGTGCGCGCCGGGCAACTGCCGCTCGCGGCCGCGACGCCGCTGCTGATCGCGCTGTGCGCGTGGCACATGTCGTTGCAGCACGAGCTGCTGCACGGCCATCCGACGCGTTCCGCGTGCGTGAACAAGCTGCTCGGCTATCCTCCGCTCGCGGTCTGGTATCCGTACACGCTGTATCGCGACATGCATCTCGAACATCATCGCGACGAAGATCTGACCGCGCCGGGCATCGATCCCGAAAGCAATTACGTGCCGCTCGCGCAATGGGCGCGGCTGCCGCGCTGGCGGCGCGCGCTGTGGCGCGCGCGCAAGAGCTTCGTCGGGCGGCTCGTCGTCGGGCCGCCGGCGAGCGTCGCCGCGATGGGCGCGGACGCGCTGCGCGCGTGGTGCCGCGGCGACTGGCGCCATGCGCCGATGTGGGCCGCACATGTCGCGTCGGTTGCCGCATTGCTCGCGTGGCTGCAATGGTCGATCGGCGTGCCGTGGTGGTATTACCTGCTCGCGATCACGTGGCCCGCGCAGTCGCTCGCGATGATTCGTTCGTTGTACGAGCATCGCGCGGCCGAGCATCCGAAGGCGCGCATCGCGATCAACGAGGCGGGCCTCGCAATGCGCTTGCTGTACCTGAACAACAACTATCACCTCGTGCATCACGATCTGCCGAAGCTGCCGTGGTATCACCTGCCGCGCGCATATCGGATGCGGCGCGGCGCTTACGCGCGGAAATGCGGCGGCTTCGTGATTCGCGGCGGCTATTGGGAACTGCTGAAACGCCATGCGTGGCGCGAGACCGATTCGCCCGTGCATCCGTTCGCCGGGGGCGGCGCAGCCGGGCACGCGTCGCAGCGGGCGCGCGTCGCGGTGATCGACGACTGCGTTCAGACCGGCGGTTGACGAGCGTTCGAACGAACGCGCGGGTCGGGTTGGCGCGGAAGCGGAAGCGGACGCGAAAGGCGACGGCGCCCGCCCGTCACCGCGCCCACGCCGCCGCAACGCGGCCCGATCACTTTGTTACATCTCTTACCAGCTTCGTGCCGAAAGGCAACAGATGCCTTTCGTCGCCCCGGTATACTCGGCGCTGCTTCAAATCCAAAACGAAACAAGACCTGTCAACTATGTCGAAGAAACTCATCCAGATCATGGCTGTCGCGGCGCTGGCCGCTGCGGTGTCGCTGCCGGCCGTCGCCGGCGACATGAACAACGCGCTCGGCGGCGCGCTCGGCGGCGTGGCCGGCGCGGCGGTCGGCGGCGCCGTGGGCGGCAGCACGGGGGCTGTGATCGGCGGGGCGGTCGGCGGCGGCGCGGGCGGCGCGGTCACGTCGAATCGCCGCGAGCGCACGGGCGCGATCATCGGCGGCGCGCTCGGCGGCGGCGCGGGCACCGCGGCCGGCAACGCGATGGGCGGCCGCAGCGGCGGCCTGATCGGCGCGGCCGTCGGCGGCGGCGCGGGCGCTGCGCTCGGCGGCAACATCTCGCGCTCGAACTCTTACAACGACGACTACGATCGCGGCTATCGCGGCGGCAAGCATCACGGCAAGCATCATCACCGCCACTGATCGGCGAGGCGGGCCCGATCGAGGTCATCCCGCGTTCGCGGGCACGATCGCCCGCCCGCTCAATCGAGCGCCTTGTCGTTCGGATTCGCGAACAACTTCCTCATGTCCGCCGACAACGGATAGTCGAGATTGACGCCCTTCGGCGGAATCGGCCGGTTGAACCACTTCACGTACAGCGCCTCGGCCTCGCCCGAGCGCTGCATCCGCGCGATCACGCGATCCGCGAGCTGCTTGAAGCCGGGGTCGTCCTTGCGCAGCATGCAGCCATACGCTTCGGATACCGGAGAATTTCCCGTGATCGCGTAGTCGCCCGGATTCGCCTCCTTCGCCTTCGCGCCGTACAGCAGCGGCTCGTCCATGAAGAACGCCACCGCGCGGCCGTTCTTGACGTTCAGGAACGCATCGGCGTGATCCTTCGCGCTGATGATCTGCATCGACATGCCTTTCTCGGCGTTCCATTGCCTCAGCAGCCGTTCCTCGGTCGTGCCGGCCGTCGTCGCGACGGTCTTGCCGGCAAGATCGGGGAAGTCCTTCACGCCGGACGATTTCTTCACGATCAGGCGCATCCCGTATTGAAAGATGCTGTTCGAGAACGACACCTGGTTCGCGCGTTCCTTCGTGTGCGTGGTCGAGCCGCACTCCAGATCGACGGTGCCGTTCTGCACGAGCGGAATGCGGTTCTGCGACGTGATCGGAATCTCGCGGACCGTCAGGTTCGGCCGGTTCAGCTCCTTCTTGATTTCATCGACGATCTTCAGCGCGATCTCCTGCGAGTAGCCGATCGTCTGTTGCTGCTGATCGTAGTACGAGAACGGAACGGACGATTCGCGCACGCCGAGCGTGACGACGCCCGTATCGCGAACTTTCTTCAGCGTCGGGCTGGCGTCGTCCGCGTGCGCGGCGGCGGCGAGCGCGCAGCCGATGGCGATCGAGAGCAACGGGCGAAGGGGTTTCATCATCGAGGTCTCCTGACGGTACGGATAGTGGGGGGCAAATCGGGTCGTGCAACGCGCGCATCGGGCTCAACGATGCAGCGCATACGCGCGGGTGTCCAGTGCGGGCTTGCGGCCCGCGATCAGGTCGGCCAGCACGCGCGCGCTGCCGCAGGCGAGCGTGAAGCCGAGCGCGCCGTGGCCGGTGTTGAGCCACAGATTCCGCAACGGCGTCGCGCCGATCAAAGGCTTGCCGTCGGGCGTCGCGGGGCGATGCCCGCACCACGTTTCGCCGTGCGCATAGTCGCCCGCGTGCGGAAAGATCTCCTGCGCCTGCCGCGCGAGCAACGCGAGCCGGCGCGCGGCGCCGGACGAACGAAGGCCGGCGATCTCGACCATGCCCGCGATCCGCAAGCGCGCGCCGAGCGGCGCATAGACGATCTTGCGATGCAGGTCCGTCACGCTCACGCGCGGCATCGCATCGTGCCGCCCGGGCAGCGTCAGGCTGTAGCCCGTCAGTGGATAGATCGGCAGCCGCATGCCGAGCCGGCGCAGCATCGGCGCGCTGCCGTTGCCCGCGGACAGGACGAACGCGTCGGCGCCGATGTCGCCGCGTGCGGTGCGCGCCGCGACGATCGTCGCGCCTTCGGTGCGCAGCGCGTCGACCGGCGTTTCGTAGTGGATCGTGACGTGGAGCCGCTCGCGCAGCACGCGGGCGAGGCCGACGCCGAACCGGCGGCAGTCGCCGACTTCTTCGGACGGCGTATGAATGCCGCCCGCGAGCAGGCCGGCCGAGGGCGCGAGCGCGGGCTCCAGCGCCACGCACGCGGCCGCGTCGAGCGCGTGCTGCCGCGCGCCGGCCGCGATCAGATGGTCCATCGCGCGGCGCGCGCGGTCGAATTCCTGCCGGTTGCGGTAGACGACGAGCTTGCCGTTGCGCGCATAGTCGAAGTCGAGCGCTTCCTGCTCGATGAGCGCGTGCAGCGCCGCGCGGCTGAGCGCGCCGAGCTCGAGCATTTCGGCGGCGGTTTGCCGCGCGCGGGCGGTGCGGCATGCGGCGAGAAACGCGGCGCACCACAGCCATTGATCGGCATCGAGCCGCGGCACGAAGCGCAGCGCCGAATCGGGCTTCGCGAGCCACGCGGGCAGCTTGCCCAGCACCGCGGGATCGGCGAGCGGCGCGACATAGCTGTAGCTCAACTGCCCGCCGTTCGCGAAACTGGCGTCGAGCACGGCGTCCGGGCGCGCTTCCAGCACCGTCACGTCGTGGCCTTCGCGCGCGAGATAGTAGGCGGTCGTCAGGCCGACGACGCCCGCGCCCAATACGCAGATCCGCATGAATGCCGGCCGTCCTTGAAGGGTTGTCGATGCGGTTCAGTCTTGCCGGCCGAAATGGTTTGGGCAAGTGAGCAGATGTGCGGCCCCATAACCCTGGGTTAAGGGTGTCGGCGCGCGCCGAACGGCGCCCGCAGCGCGTCGATGAACGTCGCGCCCGCGTGCGAGTCGAGGCCGCCGTCGCGCCACAGCGCGAACACGCCGACCGACAGCGCCGGCTCGATCGGCCGGATCGCGACCGGCTCGCCGGGCGCGCGCGCCGTCAGCTCGTCGAGCAGCACGCGGCCGACGCCGCGCGCGGCGAGCGCCCGCGCGACGTACCACGTATGCGCCTCGACCATCGTCACGCGATCTTCGCCGAACGCTTCGAGCGCGTTGCCGATCGCGTCGCCGAGCGGGTCTTCGGTGCCGATGCCGATCGATTCGCCTTCCATGAATTCGTGCAGCGACAGCGGTGCGTCCTGCGCGTCGTCGTCGGGCGGGCCGACGCTGACGACGGCCGTGCGGCCGAGCTCGGTCGACGTGATGCCGGGCCGCGTCGGCGGATCGATTGCGACGGCGACGTCGAGATCGCGCGTGAGCAACGCGTTCAGCAGCGCGTCGGTGTGCAAGGTCTGGATCTTCAGCGCGACGCGCGGGTAATCGCCGCGGAACGCCTTCACGGCCTGCGGGATCAGGCTCAGGCCGAGACTCGGCAGGCAGCCGACGCGCAGATGGCCCTCGGGCTGCAGCGCCAGATTGCGCGCGAGCGTGCGGATGCGGTCGAGGCTCGACTGGAGTTTCTGCGTCTCGCCGAACAGCAGCTCGGCTTCGCGCGTCGGCAGCAGGCGGCCGTGCGCGCGGTTGAAGAGACGGATGCCGAGGTTCTGCTCGGCGTGCGCGAGCACCTTGCTGACGGCGGGCTGCGATACGCACAGCAACTGCGCGGCTTTCGACAGCGAGCCGGTGCGCATGATCGCATGGAAGACTTCGATGTGGCGCAGGCGCATGACGGGGGCGAGGCGGATCTTCGTGCGTTGGACACTACCGCGTGTCGCGGCCGTTCGCAATCCTGTTCGGCACGGAAGGCGGCCGCTCCGGCGTCACCCCAGGTTGCGGATGTCGGCGGTCGGCGTCGTGCCGAAATCGTCGCTCAGCACATAGTCGATCAATTGGCGCGCGGCGTCGTCAGGCGTTGTCAGCGCGCCGCTCGACTTCAGTTGCTCGAACCGCTCGCGCGACGGAAACCGGTCGCCGCTCGTCGCGCGGATCGTCGCCTGCATGCCGGTGTCCACGACGCCCGGCGCGACGCTGCAGATCCGCAGCGCGCGATTCGCGTCCAGCGCGACCGCCCGCGCATGATGATCGAGCGCGGCCTTGGTCGCGCAGTAGACGCTCCAGCCCGCATACGCGTTGCGCGCCGCGCCGCTCGAGACGTGGGCGATGCGGCGCTCGGCCGTTTCCGGCGCGATCTTCGCGATCGCGCTCGCGAGCATCAGCGGCGTCGCGACGTTCAGGCCGACCGCGCGCGCGATCGCCGCCGCGTCCTGCGTGTCGAGCGGGCCGATCGGCTCGACGGTTCCCGCGTTGTTGAACAGCAGCACGCGGCTCGCGCCGGAGACGAATTCGCCGAGCGCATCGCCGCCGAGCCAGGCCTGAACGCGCGCCGGGTCCGACAGATCCAGCTCGGCCTCGACGAGCCTGCCGCGCGCCTGCGCGCCGAGCGATGGATGGCGGCTGCGCGACAGACCGAGCACCGCGATGTCCCGCTGCAGCAGTTGCGCGGCGAGCGCGGCGCCGAGCCCGCGCGTGTGGCCGGTGACGATCGCGCGAACGGCGGGCAGTGGAGAAGGGGAAGTGGCCATGTCGATGCGAAAAATGAAGGGAACGGGGTGCGCGATGCGGCATGCGTCGGTGACGGATTCGAGCGGCGTTTGTCCGCCCGCGGGCCGGCGCGCGGCGCGACGATCGGACAAGCCGGTATCGTAACGTCGGCGCCGGCTTGGCGCAAACGTCCCGTTCACGCAATCCGTTTTTTTGCGAGGTCGCCCGTCTGCGATTAAAGCCCGGGCAATTTCTGACGAATTTCTTCATGACACGATTGCATGCTAGCCTTGACTCCGAATCGTCGATGACATGCCGAATGCGAAGTGAAAACGATTCGGCGAATCCGCCGGCCCGGCGATGCAAACCGTCGAATGGCGGCGCGCTTTCGCCGGATTTTTCGAAGCCGTCTTCGAAACTCATGCCCGATGGAGCCGATCACGCAGGCATTCGCACAGCAATTCAGCCGGGAATTGAATGCCGAATGCGTCGGCAGCCGGCCTGACGAGTGAATGGCGTCGGCGCGAAACAAACGCAGCGCGGCGGCAGTGGCGGGCGACCAATCAACGAGGGCTGCGACGATTCGTTCGTCGTACTCACCTATGTCATACCCGGCGACTTATAGTTTCGACGGGGCAGATCGGGAGAGCATGATTCATGGTCAAGAAACGAATTCGTGCCGTGTTCGCCGCCGCGTTCGTCGGGCTGGCCGCGCACGCAGCGCACGCGCAATACACGACGGACTGGATCGCGAACACCTATGGCACCATCGCATCGCACGTCGGCAACAACGCGCGGTCGATGTGGGTCTCGCCCGAAGGCGTGATCTATACGGCGTCCTTCTGGGACGAAAACGCGGGCGGCGTCGCGATCTACCAGAACGGCAAGACCCTCGGCTCGATCGGCACGCACGCGGAGTTTCAGGGCGGGGCGATCACCGGCAACGCAACGTCGGTCTTCGCGGCGATGCAGTACAGCACCCCGCAGGGCAGCGGCACGGTGGGGCGCTACAACCGGGCGACGCTGCAGCGCGACCTCACGATTCCGGTCAGCGTGTGGAACGCGGTCAGCCGGGCCGACGTGATCACCGGCCTCGCGACCGCGGGCACGCTGCTCTATGCGAGCGACTACTTCGGCAATCGCGTGCGCGTATTCACGACCGACGGCGTCTGGCAACGCGACATCGGCATCACGAACCCCGGCGCGCTCGCGCTCGACGATGCCGGAAACCTGTGGGTCGCGCAAAAGAATGCGGCGAAGATCGTCGAATTCGGCCCGGCCGGCGCGCTGCTGAACACGATCCAGATGCCGACGGCGTCGCGGCCGGCTTCGCTGTATTACGACGCGTCGAAGCGGCAGTTGATGGTCGGCGATCAGGGGCCCGACATGAACATCAAGCTCTACGCGATCGCGGGCGCGCCGACGCAGGTCGGCACGTTCGGCGTGCAGGGCGGCTACCTCGACACGACGACGGGCATCAGGGGCCAGGTCGGCGACAGGCGCTTCACGCGCGTGGTCGGCATCGGCAAGGATTCGGCCGGCACGCTGTACGTGCTCAACAATCCGTGGGGCGGCGGCTGGGATCTCGGCCGCAACGGCGCGACCGACATTCACGCATACGGCGCGCTCGGCAATTCGCTGTGGAAGCTGCAGGCGCTGAACTTCGAGGCAATCGCGGCGCCTGATCCGACGACAGACGGCACGCTGTTCTACAGCGGAATGAACATTTACTCGGGCACGGCGGGCGGCACCTTCATCGCGAACACGGTCGATCCGTTCACGTATCCGTCCGACCCGCGTCTCGACATGAACGACTATCAGCGCGGCCAGCATTTCGGCCAGCTCGTCAGCGTCGGCGGCAACAAGATACTTGTCGCGTCGGGGCAGAACCCAGGCAACTTCAACTTCTATCACTTCAACGCGGCGAGCGGCTACATCGCGATTCCCGACGCGTCGCTGCCGGGCAAGGGGTTCAATACGTCGCTGCAGGTGACGGCGGGTTTCTCGATCGACAACAAGGGCGACGTGTGGGCGGGCCTCAACGGGACGAACGCGATCTCGCACTACCCGCTGACGGGCTTCGATGCGAACGGCAAGCCGTCGTGGGGCGCGCCCGTGTCGATCCCGACGCCGGCGAGCGTCCAGCCGACCACGCGCATTCTCTACCTGTCGGACAGCGATACGATGATCCTCGCGCAGGGCATCGCGGGGAGCTGGGACTGGACCGCGATGAACGGTCGGATCGAGGTGTATCACGGCTGGAACGCGGGCAACGTCGCGCAGCCGAATCCGGTCATCACGCTCGCGAGCCCCAATCCGAAGTCGATCGCGGCGGCCGGCAACTATCTGTTCGTCGGCTACGTGCACACGGTGCCGAATATCGACGTATTCGATCTCAACACCGGCCAGCTCGTCACCACGCTGACCAACTCGAACACCGGCATGATGGACGTCGGCAACGACGTCGATTCGATGTACGGCCTCAGGGCGTATCTGCGATCGACCGGCGAATACGTGGTCACGAAGGACAACTACAACGGATCGAGCGTCGTCGTCTATCGCTGGCGGCCGTGACGGCGTCCGCGCGCATCGCCGCGCGGACATTTGAAATAAGAACGCCGTGTTGCACGCTGTTTCGCATCGTTTAGTAAATATGATAAAAACATTACGGCACCCTTCATTTCATTGACGAAGAAACCAATCGCCATGAAAACGCGCAGGTGATTCAAATTTCTTATCCCCACCTCGGTTCGAAATTCCGGGCGGCGCTCGCCCTGTCGCGGGCGAAGCGCCGATGCGCCGCGCGTGACGTCAGTGGAACGCTTTTGATCATGGGCCGATCTATTAATCGAACATCGTGACGCCGGATCGCTGCGTCGCTAAAGGCGCGGCGATCCGTGCCGATAACCCGTTCCACACGACATGACTCGAAGAAACGAGGGACCGCATACGCAACGAATACACGATGAATCGGCTTCGGCAAGAACTGCTCGATCACTTCGAAAAGCGATTCGAGAAAACCTTGAAGCGCGCGCGCGAAACGTGTTCTTACGTCGACGTCATGCCGTCGATCGCCGAGGAGCCGAAAGGCACGCTGATCGCCACCGTCACGCTCGTCACGGTCGGAAAGGATCAGCCGGACGACGCCGAGCCGTCGCGATCCAGCGCGCTCTACGAGTATGTGCAGCGCAGCCGTTCGGGCGGCTACGAGGGCTGGCGCTGCTATCGCGACTGGCTCGACTGAAGCGGCCGCGGCGCTTGCCGCGCGAGTCGCTTCGCCGCGCGCCGTCGATGCCGCTTACGCCTGCGCCTCACGCCGAGGCGACACTTGCTGGGCACGACGTTCGCAACGTTCACAGCGCGCGCGAGCGAACCGCCTGTGTCGCCCGTTGCGCCTGTTGCCCACGATGCGCGGCGTCCGCGGCGGGCGGCGCGGGCGGGCTCGCCGGCGGCAGTCCGGGCGGCGCGCCGGTGTCCGCGAGATTGAACATCGGCATCGCGCCCGGGCACCGGAACGTCGTCAGCACGTCGCTCGTCAGCGGATTCGCGACGCTGCCGGCGCTCGCGATGTCGAGCACCGCCTTGCGGCCGTCGAAGTCGAGCGTGACGCGCGTGCGGCCGGGCGTCGCCGTTTCGGCCACGCGCCCCTTCTGCAACAGGCGCAGCAGCGCCCACGGGCCGTCCGTCGACACCGTCGACGTGTCGGGCCGAATCCGCGGGCTCGCGGTGAGCTCCGCGTGAACGCCGCCGCGCGGCCCCGGCCAGCTCACCGCGAACGGCGCGACGGGGCCGTGCTGATAGAGCGTCGTCTGTCCGTCGATGTCGATCGCGAGGCCCGTGATCGTCGGGTCCAGCTCGGGAATCCGGATGTCGGCCTTCCACGCCATCTGCTTCTGGCCGGGCGCGCCGAAAAACACTTCGCGGATCGCCTTCGCGTGCTGGAACGGTTCGAGATCGGGGCCCTGCACCGGCTCGGTCGCGCCGGGCAGCGTCTTGTAGCGCCACGGCCGCGTCGACGTGTCGACGAACGGCGCGAGCGTCTTCGCGAAGAAGTCGTCGATCACGCCGCCCTGCGCGAACACGCGCGTGAAATCCTCGATGCCGACGTCGCGCCTGCTGTCGGCCGCGAACGGATAGTTGCCCTCGATCGCGAGGCGGCAAACGTCGCCCACCGTCGCCTGCAACTGTCGCGACAGCAACTGGCTGATGCCGCGGTTCACTTCGCGCGAGCCCTGCGCGGCGAGCTCGGTCAGCACCGCGCGAAACGGCGCGGGCATCGTCTGCGCCGCCATCTTCAGCTTCGCCGCGGTGTCGTTCGCGGGCGGCATGCTGTTGTTCGTCAGCGCGTCGTCCGCGACGGTCAGCGCCGTGTAATAGTCGTTCAGCAGGTTCGCGACCGCATCGAGCCCGCTCTTGCCCGCCGGCGCGGCCGGCGGCGGCGGGCCCGTCTGCGTGTCCGCACGGCCCGTCACCATTTCGCGCAGGCCCGCGAAGCGGTTGTCGACGAGCTCGCGCTCGACGCGTTCCTCCGCGCGCACGCCGAGCACCTTGTCCGCTTTCTGGCTCAACTGGTCGGACGCCTTTTGCAGGAACGAGCGGTCGGCGCTCGCGACGGGCTGCGCGAGCGTCGTCTCGCGAACCGCCGCGCGCGCGAGCCGATCGAGCGGCGAATCCGGCGCCGCGAAGCTGCGCAGCACCACGAGGTCGAACGCGAGACTCGTGCCGCCGATCGTCCGGATGTCGCCGAGAAACGCGTCCCATTGCTGCGCGTATTCCATCAGGTATTGCCGGCGGATCGCTTCGGTCAGCGGATCGCCGGCGAGCGCGATCGCGTTTGCGATCTCAGCCGTTTTTTTTTTGAGCGCCGCCGAGATAGGCGCGGCCCATCACCCATGCGTCGTCTTCGCGCGCGGCCTGCACGAATTCGGCGAGACGCTTGTCGAACACGCGCCGGTAGCCGTCGAACGTGAAGAGGCCGGGCACGCCGCGCGCGAGCGGCGCGCCGCTCGCGCGCGTGAACACGGTGCCGGCCTGCGGGCCGACGGCCCGGATCAGCGTGAACTCGTCGGGCGCTTCTTTCTCCATCGCCGCCTTCGCGCGCTCGTAGAGCCGCTCGGTCGCGTTGCTGCCGTCCAGAAACGCGCGCGCCTGCCGGATCAGCGCGTCGTTGCGGATCAGCGGGGATTGCACGACGCGCTCGCCGGAGAACAACTGCCCGATGTGCGCGATCATCGACGCGCGGCCGCCGAAGACCGCGGCGCTGTCGGTCCGCGCCCAGTCGTCGAGAACCCACGCCTCGACCTGCGCGGCGTCGAAGCGGGCCTTGTCGTACAGCATCAGGTAGACGCGCAGCGCGTCATACGCGGCCTTCGGATCGCGATCGGCGATCGCCTGCGACAGCACCGCCTCGATGCGTCTCACGATCTGCGGCAGCAGCAGGTTGTCCTCGAGCGCGCTGTACGTGCGCTGGCTTTCGGCGACGATGCCGGGCGGCGTGTACAAGCCGAACCGCCAGCCGCCGTCCGGCGCGGACAGGTCGAGCCCCGGGTACGCGGGCAGAGCGCGCGCTTGCGTCAGCACGTCGGGCACGGCCTCGGGCTTCGGCGTCCTGTACAACTGGCCGACCTGGGACGCGAGCGCCGTCGTCTTGCGCGCGACCGCGTCGAGATAATCGCCGTTGTTGCCCATGCTGACGCGCAGGCCGATCGCGGCCCACGCGAACAGCAGCAGCGCGAGCGCGTGACCGGCGAGGCCGAGCGTGCGCGAGCGGTACTCCCACCGGAGATTCGGCTGGACGAGACGCGCGTCCGGAATGACGATCTTCGTCAGCAGATCGTGCAGGAAGAAGCTCTGGCCGGTTTCCTGCTGCGCCGCGCGCGCGGCCGCGGCCGGCGCGCGGCCCGTCGCGGCGGCGAGGCGCTGCGCGACGGTGCGCGTTTCGGCGACGATTTCGCCGCCCGTCTGCGCGGCGCTCGTGAAGTACACGCCGCGCAGCGTCGCGTGGTGCTGCGTGTCGTCGTAGCGGGAATCGACGAAGACGCGATCGATCAGTTCGCCGAGCGGGCGCGTCAGAACGAGAAATTCCTCCGCCAGCGCGGCGAGCCGGCGGCGTCTTTGCGTGTCGTGCTCTTCCTGCAGGCGCGTGTTGACGCCCGCCGCGAGCCGCGCGGCCAGCTCGCCCAGCTCGTCGGCGCAGCGCGCATGGATGCCTTCGCCGGCGATGGTCTCCTTGCCGTACGGCAGCGTGAAGCCCCACGTCTGCGCGCGGCCCTCGGTGGTCAGCGAGCTGAAGTACTCGGCGAATCCCCGCAGCCGGTCCATCTTCGTGACGAGCAGATAGACGGGGAAGCGCACGCCCAGCTCCGCGCGCAGTTCGGCGAGCCGCGCGCGCAGCGCGGCGGCTTCGGCATGGCGCGCGTTTTCGTCGGCGCTCGTCAGCGCGGCGACGTCGACGGCGAGCAGCGCGCCGTTGATCGGCTCGCGGGGGCGGTGCTTGCGCAGCATCCGAAGAAAGCCGAGCCATTCGGCCTGATCGACGGTCTGCCGCCATTGCGCTTGCCGTTCGTCGACGAACGCGAGGTTCGGCGCCGTCGCCGGGGCCGCCGACGCGGCCGCCGCCGTCGCCATCGCGGCGGCGGCCGATTGCGGCACGGCCTGCGTCGACGTGCCGTGACGCGTGTAATGCCCGGCCGTGTCGATCAGCACCGCATCGTTGGTCAGCCACCAGTCGACGGAGCCGCCGTGATCCGGCAGCCCGGCCGCCGCCCGCTGCATCTGCGCCGCGACCGGAAACGACAGCCCGGCGTTGACGAGCGCGCTCGTCTTGCCCGACGCCTGCGAGCCGAGCGTGACGTACCACGGCAGTTCGTACAGATAGCGCTTGCCGCGCAACAGGCGGCCGAGCCCGCGCGCGCCGGTGCGCATGCCCTTCAGGCGCGCGATCGCGCCGGCGATCGCCGCGTTGACCGCGATCAGCCGGCCGGCCGCGGGCGATTCGTGCTGCTTGCTGCCGAACTCGAGCAGGTTCTTCAGAAAGTCCGGGTCCGTGCGCATCTTGCGCAGCAGCCGGAACGCGAGGTGCAGCGCGAACGCCGCGAGCACGACCGCGATCGCGATCGCCCGGACCGATTCCGGCGCGAACGGCGTCGCGCGGCCGAACGCGAGCAGCGGCGACGCATGCCAGATCAGCACGCAGAGCAGCGCGACGAACACCACGCCCGTCGGCCAGCCCGCGAGCCACAGCAGCACGCCCGCCAGCAGCAGCGCGATCGCGAGGACGCGCATGCCCGCGCCCGCGAGCGGCGTGAGCCCGCCGAACGCGACGAACGGGCCGGCGAACCAGATGACGAGCGCGACGACGAGCAGCGCGACGAACGCGAGGAACGGTCGCGACACCAGAAAGGACAGGAACTTGTTCATGTCGGGGTTCCGAGTGAGCGGGCCGCGGATTAGCGCGCGACCGTGATTTCGACGCGGCGGTTCAGCGCGCGGCCCTGCGGGGTCCGGTTGTCGCCGATCGGGTTCGCGTCGCCCTTGCCGAGCGCCTCGAGGCGGCTCGCGGGCACGCCCGCGCTCTGGAGCATCTGCATGACCTGCGTCGCGCGCTCTTCGGACAGCGCCTCGTTCGACGCGAATTGACGGCTCTTGATCGGTTGGTTGTCGGTGTAGCCGAGCACGATCACCTTGCCCGGCACTTTCGCGATCTCGGCCGCGATCTTCTTGACGAGCGGCCCCATCGTCGCGTTCACGCCGGCCGCGCCCGGCGGAAACATCGCGTCGCCGCGGAACGTCACCGAGCTGTGGCGCGCGTCCTCGTCGACGCTGACCGTGCCCGCCGCGATCTCGTCGGCGAGCAGCGCCTTCAGGCGCAGCTCGGCCGGCGCGGCGGGCGGCGTCATCCGCGCGATCGCGGCGATCCGCTGCTGCACGTCGGCGCTGCGCATCGACAGCGCGTACTTGAAGTAGCCGAACAGGCCGAATGCGATCAGCGACAGCACGACGGCGGTGATCCACGCGGGGAAATCGCGCAACGGCGCGCTCGTGCTCCGGGGGCCCGGCTGCCAGTGCGGCGACAGCGCGACCGACACCGGCCCGCGTTGCGAGGCGATCTCGTTGTAGAGCCGCTGGCGCACGGTCTCGTGCTTGCGCTGGCCGTCGGCTTCGTAACGGTAGCGGCCCTCGAAGCCGAGGCTCAGGATGCGATAGATGACTTCGAGCAGATCGACGTGCTCGTGCGGCGAATTCATCAGCCGGCCGATCAGCAGGTAGACCTTGTCGCCGCCCTGGCGATCCTCGTGGAACGACGTCGCGAGCCCCTCGCTGATCCACGTGCCGAGATTGCCGCCCGCCGATTTCGCCCACGACGTCTGCATCGCCGCCTCGTCGAGCGCGGTGCACAGGCAGTAGCGCGCGCCGAGCATGTGGTCGCGCCGGATGTTCGCCTGCTCGCAGAGCCGCTGGAACAGGCGCACTTCCTGTTCGAGCAGCAGGCGCAGTTGCGGGATGTCGTCGCGATCGAGCCGGTCGGGCATGTCGGCGAGCGCCCGCAGCAGCGGGCGCGCCGCTTCGAGCAGCGGATTGCGGGCGAGCCTGATCGCGGCGAGGCGGGCGGCGGGCGGCTCGCCGGCCGGCAGCGGCGGCGGATCGCGCCGCGCGAACGTGGCCGCGGCGGGATCGGACGGCTGCGGACCCGGCTGCGGACCCGGCTGCGGACCCGGTTGCGGACCCGGTTGCGGACCCGATACGCCCGGATGATGCACGGCTTCTGAGGTCACTGGTATGCCCCACTCTGGTTGGATTCGTCATGGCGGCCGGCGCGCACGGCCCGGCCGCTCCCCGCAGTCGCCGCTATCCGCGAATGCCCCACAGCTCCAGCTTCAGCGACGGAAATTCGCCGGCGATGTGCAACGCGAGCCCGCCGTGCCGCGCCACTTCGTCCCACAGCGGTCCGCTTCGCGCGAGCTCGTAGTAGACGTAGCCGGCGTTGAACGGAATCTGCCGGGGCGGCACCGGCAGCGCCTGCAGCGCGATGCCCGACAGATGGCTGCGCACGAGGTCCGGCAGCCGCTCGGACGGCCCCGCCTTCGCCTGCGCGGCGAACTGCTGCTGCAACAGATCGGGCGGCATCTGCGCGTGCACCGCGAGCACGACCGCGGTGAAGCCCTGCATGTCGACCGGATCGACGACCGCATTGAGCATCCCGTGCCCCTGATCGGCGAGCGCGATGCTCTGCGCGCTGCGCACGAGCACGGCGTTGAGCAGCCGGTGCGCATCGTCGACGACGGGCTTCAGGCACAGGTGCGGCGCGACGTGCTGATACGGCGGATGCGTATCGAGCGGCCGGCGTGTGTCGGTGCGCACGTAGGTCGACAGCTCGCCCGCCATGCCGATGAGGAGCGCGTACAGATCGGCGGGCGACGTCGTCGGCACGCGCTGCAGGTGTTGCAGCAGCGGCTCGTAGCGATTGAGCGTCTGCAGCAGCAGGTAGTCGGACACTTCGGCCGTCGTGCCCGCCCGGCCGTCCGCGCCCGTCAGGCGCTCGGCGAGCGCGTTCGCGCGCAGGCGCGTGAGATCGTGGATCTTCGCGAGCCAGCTCGCGAGCGTGTCGCTCGCGCCGTAGCCGACCACGGGCGGAATCAGCGTGTCGTCGAGCTCGATGCTCGCGTCCGCGCGGATCGTCTTCACGCGCGTGAGCGCGAGCCCGATCCACGCATCCGTCAGTTCCTTTTCCGGAATCAGCCGCAGGCGCAGGTTCGACAACTGGACGGTCTTCGGCCCTTGCCCGATCGAGTTCGTGTCGCGCAGATCGGTTTCGAACACGGCGTAGCGCGCGAGCGACTCGGCCGCGTGGCCGAATGCGGTCTCCTCGCCGTTCGGCACGCGGATCGGCACCGCGAGATGGATCACCTGGTCCAGGTGCTCGGGCCGGATCGTGAGCGGCGCGGGCGGCGGCGTGCTGCCCGGCGCGTCGAACGGCGTGCCGTCGGCGAACACGCCGCTCGCCGATTTCACGATGATCTTGCCGAGCGCCGGCGCCTCGCTGTCGAGGCTGAAGTGGCTGAAGCCGAAGAAGAACGGCGACAGCGGCGCCGCGCGCTGGTGCGCGTAGTGCTCGAGGTAGCGCTCCTGCTGCTGGAACAACTGCGGGCGCATGAAGAGCCCCTCGCTCCAGACGACCTTGTTATGCCAGCTCATGGTTTCGTTCCGCCGTGCATGTCATTTTCCCGTTTCGGTGATCCTGATCGCGTGCGTGTCGAGGTCGATGGTCAGCCTCAGCTTCGGCGACGAGAGGCGATACCACGCGGCATCCCGCGCGGCCGGCAGCGGATAGACCGCGCGCCACACCGAATTCGGCAGGTCGCGGTACGCGGCGACGACGCCGAGCGCGCCCGCCGCCGGATCGGCGTTGCGCCGGATCGTCCGGCGCTCGCCCGGGCGCAACTGGAAGCGCTCGCGCGCGAGCAGATCGTCGGCGAGCACGGTCTTGTCCTTGTCCTGCAGCGTGAAGAAATCGGCGGCGTTGAACGCGCCGTCGGTCTTCAGCTCGTAGACGCTCACGACGATCGGGGCCGGCCGGCTCCGGTCGTCCGGATTGACTGTGAGCGCGGCGTTCACGGCGAGGTCGAGCCGCACCGGCTCCTTCGGCCTGGCCGCGCCGCTCGCGCACGCGGCACACGCGAGCGCGAACGCGAGGGCGGTAGCGATGGTGGTCGGACGCATTCGAGGCACGCGTTTGCTGTGAGAGGGGAATCGGTCGCGGGCGGCGCGGGCCCGGCGGGCGTCGACAACCGCCGCCGGGCCCGCGCCGCCGCCGCTCAGGCTTCCTTGTTGCCCTTGATGTCGAAGCTCGTCGTGACGGCGCCGCCGCTGCCGCCCTGCGCGTTCTGCACGACGTACTCCTGCTTCACCTTCGCGAACGACAGCGACACCGTCTCGCGGCTGCGCTCGGTATCGTCGCGGCTGCCCGACGGCCTCACGCGCGTGACGATCACGTCGCTCATCGTGAGCTTCAGGTATTCGAGCGGATTGCCGCCCGCCTTGCGCATCACGAGCACCGCCTGGTCGACGTGCTTGCCGGTCAGCGCGTACTTCATCAGGTTGGGGCTCGCGCGGTCGATCGCATGCTCGAACGCGAGATCCTTGACGCTCGCCTTGCCGGCGCCGCCGCCGCTGCCCGTGTGCATCGTCGATTCCTGCTGGATTTCCCAGTTCCAGTTCAGGACTTCGATCTCGTCCTTGTGACTGTCGTCGAGGGATTCGCCGTTGATGCCGTCGATCTTCAGAAAAATGTCCTGCGCCATTTCATTGCTCTCTTACGTGGATTGCGTGGATGACAAAAACAGCCGGCCCCGCGCGGCGCGCCGCGCGCGACGAAGGCGCGATGCCGGCCAGCCGAGGACGCCCGCCCGGCGATGCGTCAGGCGGCTTCCTTGATCGACGGCAGCTTCGCGACGAGCCGCAGCGACACGGTCAGGCCCTCGAGCTGGAAGTGCGGGCGCAGGAAGAATTTCGCCTGGTAGTAGCCGGGGTTGCCCTGCGCTTGCTCGACCACCACCTCGGCGGCGGCGAGCGGCCGGCGCGCCTTCGTGTCCTGCGACGAGTTCGCCGGGTCCGCGTCGACGTAGTTCATGATCCATTCGTTCAGCCAGCGCTGCATGTCCTCGCGCTCCTTGAACGCGCCCACCTTGTCGCGCACGATGCACTTCAGGTAGTGCGCGAAGCGCGAGCATGCGAACAGATACGGCAGGCGCGCCGACAGGTTCGCGTTCGCGGTGGCGTCGGAATCGTCGTATTCGGCCGGCTTGTGCAGCGACTGCGCGCCGATGAACGTCGCGTGATCCGTGTTCTTGCGATGCACGAGCGGGATGAAGCCGTTTTTCGACAGCTCCGCCTCGCGCCGGTCGGAGATCGCGATCTCGGTCGGGCACTTGATGTCGACGCCGCCGTCGTCGGTCGGGAACGTGTGGCACGGCAGGTTCTCGACCGTGCCGCCCGATTCGACGCCGCGGATCAGCGAGCACCAGCCATAGAGTCGGAACGACCGGTTGATGTTCACGCCCATCGCGTATGCGGCGTTCGTCCATGCGTAGCGGCGATGGTCGGCGCCGTTCGTGTCTTCCTCGAAGTCGAACTCGTCGACGGGATTCGTCAGCACGCCGTACGGCAGGCGCGCGAGGAAGCGCGGCATCGCGAGGCCGATGTAGCGCGCGTCGTCCATGTTGCGCAGCGAGTTCCACGACGCGTATTCGAGGTTCTGCGTGAAGATCTTCGTCAGGTCGCGCGGGTTCGCGAGCTCCTGCCACGATTCCATCTGCAGCACCGAAGGCGACGCGCCCGAGATGAACGGCGTGTGCGCGGACGCGGCCACCTTCGAGATCGAGCCGAGGAGATCGACGTCGGGCGGCGTGTGGTCGAAGTAGTAATCGGCGACGAGGCAGCCGTACGGCTCGCCGCCGAGCTGCCCGTACTCCTCTTCGTAGATCTGCTTGAAGAGCGGGCTCTGGTCCCACGACTGCCCCTTGTAGCGCCGCATCGTGCGGCGCAGCTCTTCCTTCGAGATGTCCATGAAGCGGATCTTCAGGCGCTCGTCGGTCTCGGTGTTCGACACCAGGTGATGCAGCCCGCGCCACGCCGATTCGAGCTTCTGGAAATCCTCGTGATGGAGGATCAGGTTGATCTGTTCGGACAGCTTGTGATCGATCTGCGCGATGATCGCGGCGATGCTCTTGTATGCGTCGTCGCTGATCGTCGCCGATTGCGCGAGCGCCTGCTCGGCGAGCGTGCGCACCGCGTATTCGACCGCTTCGCGCGCCTGCTCGGTCTTCGGCTTGAACTCCTGCGCGAGCAGTTGCGCGAAATCCGAATCCGCTTGCGGCTGGGCGTCGGCGACGGCCGTCTGGGCTTGCTGTTTTTTCATGGTTCGTTCCCCGGTATGGTGTGGGGCGGCCGGTCAGGCCGCGTCGCTGTCGCGGCCCGCCGCGTCCTTCGCGTCGTGCGCGTCGTGCGTGTCCTGTGCGTCGGAGCCACCAGCGAGCTGCGGCTTCGGCGCGGCCGCGAGCGACTGGAGCAGCGCCGGGTCCTGCAGCAACCGGTTGACGAGCGTCTCGGCGCCCGACTTGCCGTCCATGTAGGTCTGCAGGTTCGCGAGCTGCGTGCGCGCCTCGAGCAACTGGCGCAACGGCCCGACCATCCGCGCGATCGCGGCGGGAGAGAAGTCCTCGATACTTTCGAACGTCATGTCGACCATCAGTTGCCCGTCGCCCGACAGCGTGTTGTCGACCGCGACTGCGACGCGCGGCTTGATCGCCTTCATCCGCTCGTCGAAGTTGTCGATGTCGATGTCGAGGAAGCGCCGATCGGCGACGGCGGGCAGCGGCGCGACCGGCTTGCCCGACAGGTCGGCGAGCACGCCCATCACGAACGGCAGTTCGACCTTCTTTTCCGAGCCGTAGACTTCGACGTCGTACTCGATCTGCACGCGGGGCGCGCGATTGCGCGCGATGAATTTTTGAGAGCTGCTGGATGCGGACATGCGAGACTCCATGAGAGAGAGGAAACGGCAGGGCTAGCCGGCCTGCACGACGGTAAGCGGCGCGTCCGGCGCCGCCGCGCGGTTCGCGTCGCCGGGCCGGAAGACGAGCGCCTGCGGCGCCGGCGCGGCCGGATCGGCCACGCCGATGTCGATGCGCGCGAGCGCCGCTTTCGACGAAAACGCGTCGAGCCACAGCGCGGACAGGCGCGGCAGCACGTGCTGCTCGATGAATCCGATCAGCAGCCGCGCGCCGGTTTCCTGCACGAGGCAGCGCCCGACGACGTAGTCGACGACGGCGTCGTCGTATGCGAGCGCGATCCGGTGCTGGCCGGCCATGCGCGCGACGACGCGATTCAGATGCAGGCGCACGATGCGCGCGAGCGCGCGCGGTTCGAGCGGCCGGTACGGAACGACGCTCACGCGCCCGAGGAACGCGGCCGGAAAGACCTTCAGCAGTTCGGGCGCGAGCGCGTCGCGCAGCGCGGCGGCGTCGGGCGCGAGCGATGCGTCGGCGCACAGGCTCGCGGTCAGCTCCGCGCCGACGTTGCTCGTGAGCAGGATCGTCGTGTTGCGGAAATCGATGTAGCGGCCGTCGCCGTCTTCCATGTAGCCCTTGTCGAAGACCTGGAAGAAGAGCTCGTGCACGTCGCGATGCGCCTTCTCGATCTCGTCGAGCAGCACGACGCTGTACGGCCGCCGCCGCACGGCCTCGGTCAGCACGCCGCCCTCGCCGTAGCCGACATAGCCGGGCGGCGCGCCTTTCAGGCCGGACACGGTATGGGCTTCCTGATACTCGCTCATGTTGATCGTGATCAGGTTCTGCTCGCCGCCGTACAGCGCCTCGGCGAGCGCGAGCGCCGTCTCGGTCTTGCCGACGCCCGACGGGCCCGCGAGCAGGAACACGCCGAGCGGCTTCTTCGGATCGGCGAGGCCGGCGCGCGCGGTCTGCACGCGCTCGCCGATCTGGCGCAGCGCGTCGGGCTGGCCGATCACGCGCGCTTCGAGCGTCGCGGGCAGCGCGCGCACGGCGGCGATTTCGTCTGTCACCATGCGGCCGACCGGAATGCCGGTCCAGTCGGCGACGATCTCCGCGACGATCGCCTCGTTGACTTCCGGGAACACGAGCGGCGCGTCGCCCTGGGACGTTGCGAGCGCGCGTTCGAGCTCGCGCAGCGCGGGGGCGGACGCGGCGCGCGTTTCGCCGTCGCCGGCGAGCGCGGCCTCGCGCGCGGCGAGCAGCGCGCGCGCCGCGTCGGCTTGCGCTTTCCAGCGCGCGTCGACGGCCGCTTCTTCGGCCACGAGCGCCTCGATGCGCTCGCGCGCGGCCGCGAGCGACTGCCCGGCGTCGAGGCCGATGCGCGCTTCCTGTACGAGCAGATCGTGCTCGGCGCGCGCGGCGAGCAAGCGCTGGCGCACGTGCTGCAGTTCACGGGGCGCCGCATGCTGTGACAGCGCGACGCGCGCGCACGCGGTATCGAGGAGGCTGATCGCCTTGTCCGGCAGATGGCGCGACGGAATGTAGCGATGCGACAGCGCGACGGCGGCGCGGATCGCTTCGTCGCGAACCGTCACGCGGTGGTGCTGCGAGAACGTCCGCGCGACGCCGCGCACCATGTGGACCGCGGCCGGCTCCTCCGGCTCCGGCACCTGCAACACCTGGAAGCGGCGGGTCAACGCGGGGTCCTTTTCGATGTGCCGCTTGTACTCGGCCCACGTCGTCGCGCCGATCGTGCGGATCGCGCCGCGCGCGAGCGCGGGCTTGAGCAGGTTCGCCGCATCGCCCGTGCCGGCTTGTCCGCCCGCGCCGATCAGCGTGTGAATCTCGTCGACGAACAGGATGACGGGCGCGCCGGATTTCGCGGCGGCCTCGAGCACGCCTTTCAGCCGCGATTCGAATTCGCCTTTCATGCTCGCGCCGGCCAGCAGCGCGCCGACGTCGACGCTCATCAGGCGCACGTCGGCGAGCTTCGGCGGCACGTCGCCGCTCGCGATCGCGAGCGCGAGGCCCTCGACGACCGCCGTCTTGCCCACGCCCGCCTCGCCCGTGAGCAGCGGATTGTTCTGTCGGCGCCGCAACAGCACGTCGATCATCGTGCGGATTTCAAGCTCCCGCCCGACGACGGGATCGATGTCGCCGCCGCGCGCACGCGCGGTCAGATCCGCGCAGTACTGCTCGAGCGGCGAGCCCTTCGACTCGGCGCGCGCCGCACCGGACGCGTCGCCCGGCGACGCGGGCGAGAAACCGCTGTTGTCGTACGGCGCGTCCGCCGCTTCCGGGGAGCCGTCCGTCCACGCGGGCAGCACGTCGTCGAGCTCGTCCTGAGGAATCCTCGCGAACGTCGGCGAAATGGAGAGCAGCACGCGCCGCAGTTCCGGCGTATCGACGAGCGCGGCGACGAGCCACGCGCCGCGGATGCGCCGGTCGCCGAAGCGCAGCGTCGCGAGCACCCACGCGCGCTCGATCGCGGTCTCGACGTGATGGGAGAAATCGCTGATCGAGCTTGCCCCGGCCGGCAGCGCGGCGAGCGCGCGCGCGATGTCGCGATCGAGCGTGTTGCGGTCGATGCCGGCATGCCTCACGATCCGGTGGAGGTCAGAGTCGGCCTGCAGCAGCAGTTGCTGCAGCCAGTGAACCAGCTCGACATACGGATTGCCGCGCAGCTTGCAGAAAACCGTAGCCGATTCGATTGCCCTGAAGAGCGTGCCCCCGAGTTTTCCGAACAGCGCCTGACGCGAGATCGCCATGTACAGATCCTTTTTTGTCTGCGTCGCCGTTTTCCTGATAAACGACGAGCATCAATCAATTTATCCAGCGCGGCAATCGGCGAAATTCGATCCGTTCAATTGCGCCTGTTTGGTCTTATTGAATTGACTTTGGTCGATTGAATTATTTTGAGGCGGTAGGGCTTCGGTCAACTACCATAAATGGTAAGGCGATCTCTCGTCTAAAAATAGAAAGACAAACTGTTCTATCCGGCGAATCGTCAAACTGTTAAAAATTGCAAAGACCGTATTGGCGGTGATGGACAGCCGGATTTCTCCAGGTGCACACTGTTTTCGCGCATTCGCCGTGCACCGCGAGACGTCCAATGAAAACAGCGTCGGGCCCGTAAATAAACCGGCCCGCAAGCCGGTGGGGCTGAATAATGCGCGCGAATATCCGATATTTGGATTTATGAGATAAGACGGGGTGCGTTGAATCTTCTTTAATGAGATAGTGGGTCCGGGAATATTCCGGGGGTGGGCTTGATAATCATTTTGGCTAATCGGATTCGTCATGCGTACTTTTAAATTGTTTCGCCTCGGCCGGCCGGAAGCCGGCCGGCATGACGCCACGGATGACGGCGAAGCGGTTTTCGGCCTGATCGGCGCCGCGATCGCCACCGAAGCGCTTGGTGCGCGGCAGGACGATACGGCCGCCGGCGTGCCGACTCCGGGCGGTCCGGCCCAGGCCCGGGACCTGTTGCACGCGCTGTACGAACAGTATTGCCGCGTGCTCGACGATCCGCGGGCGTCGCTCGCGAGCGACGACGCGGCCCGCATCGCGATCGAGCGCACGCGCGAGGCGCAGCCGCCGGGCGATCCGCACCGGCCGGTCGAAGGCGCGGATTCGATCGATGCGCTGCTGACCCAGGCGCACGTGCTGGACGACGTCTTCGGCCCACTCGGGCCGGGCGAGACGCCCGATCCGGCGGACGCGGAGCCGGTTCCGGAGGTGCTGCGGCTCTTCGCGCCGGCCGAATATCACGTCGCGTCGGCGCGCAGGCCGGCCGGCTTGCCGCCCGCGCTCGCGCGGCGCGAGCATCAGACGCTCGCGATCGACAGCCCGTTGCCGGCGCCCGTCGCGGCTCCGGAGCACGACGCACGATGACGACGCCGATCTCTCCCGATGCGTCCGGCGCACGCGCGACAGGCCGGCTGCAGGACAGGCCGCTCGTCGTGTGGCGCGCGCCGCATGCGTCGTTCGACTGGATCGCCGACAGCGATTCGCGATTCGGGCCGGTCCGCGAAGTCGTGACCGCCGGGCATTATCGTTGGCTGCCGCTTTCGGACCTGGCGGGATGGCGGCTCGCGCGCCCCGGCACGCTGCTCGATCTGGTCGAGCTGGACGCGTGCGCATTCGGCGAGCGCGCACGCGCGGGCGAGGCAATGGGCGGAGCGACAGGCGGCGCGGCGCATCGCGCGCGCGGCGGGGAGGATTCCGATGGACGAGCATGACAAGCGCCCGGCCGCGCCACGCGGCGGCCACGATGCGCCTGTGCGCGGCGAAGGCGTCGCGGCGCCGCGCCGCGCGAACACGCATCTGCTGCCGACGTTGATCGACCGCCTGCGCGACGACGCGCCGCAACGCCAGACCGAAGCGCCCGGCGAATACGCGGTCACGCGCATGCAGATGCGCGGCATCGTCCAGCGGGATCTCGCGTTCCTGCTCAATACGACGAGCATCGACGAGCGCATCGACCGCGAGCGCTACCCGGCCGCCGCCGCGTCGACCGTCAACTTCGGCATGCCGCCGCTTGCCGGCGCGTTCCTCGCGTCGTGCAAATGGGCCGAGATCGAACGGATCGTCCGCCGCGTGATTCTCGATTTCGAGCCGCGGCTGATCGCCGGGACGCTCGTCGTCGCGCCGTCGAAGGGCGTCGACGCGGGCGAGCGCTCGAACGTGCTGTCGTTCGAGGTGCGCGGCATGATTCGTATGGACCCCTATCCGGTCGAATTCATGGTGCAGAGCGCGCTCGATCTCGAAACGAGCCAGGTCAACGTCACCGGCATGCGCGCGAGCTGACGCGCGGGCCGGAAAAACGGGGGGACACGGTGGAACCGCAACTGCTCGACTACTACAACCAGGAACTGATCTACATGCGCGAGCTCGCCGCCGAGTTCGCGCACGCGCACCCGAAGATCGCGCGGCGCCTCGGGATGCAGGCGGGCGAAGTGGCCGATCCGTACGTCGAGCGGCTGATCGAATCGTTCTGCTTCATGGCCGCGCGCATGCAGATCAAGCTCGACGCGGAATTCCCGCGCTTCACGGGCCGCCTGCTCGAAGTGCTGTACCCGAACTACGTCGCGCCGACGCCGTCGATGGCGGTCGCGCGCCTGTACCCGAGCCGCACCGAGGGCAATCTCGCGAAGGGCTTTCGCGTCGCGCGCGGCACCGCGTTCACGGCGCGCGTGCCGGCCGGCGAGAAGACCGCGTGCCAGTTCCGCAGCGGCCAGGACGTGACGCTCTATCCGCTCGAGATCGCCGACGCGCGGCTGACGGGCATTCCGCCTGACATCCCGGCGCTCGACCTCTACGTGCCGGCCAACGTGCAGGTGCGCGGCGCGCTGCGCCTGCGGCTGCGCACGACCGGCAACGTGCGCATCGCCGATCTGAAGGGCCTCGACCGGCTGCCGCTGTATCTCGCGGGCGACCCGCAAGTCGCGTCGCACCTGTTCGAGCTGCTGCACGTGGCCGGCGTCGCGACGCTCACGGCCGCGCCCGGCGAGTTCGCCGCGCCGGGCCGGCCGCTTGCGGCCGTCACCGTCGGCGCGCTCGCTCACGAAGGGCTCGGCGTCGACGAGGGGCTGCTGCCGCTCACGTGGTCGAAGTTTCATGGGCACAACCTGCTGCACGAATACTTCGCGTGCCCGGAGCGCTTCCATTTCGTCGCGCTGACGGGGCTCGAAGAAGGGCTGCGGCGCATCGCCGGCCAGGAGGCCGAGATCGTCGTGCTGCTCGACCAGTCGCCCGAGCGGCTTGCGGACGTCGTCGACGCGTCGCGCTTCGCGCTGTTCTGCACGCCGGTGATCAACCTGTTTGCGCGCCACACGGACCGGATCGAATTGTCGACGGGACAGACCGAGTTCCATCTGGTGCCGGCCCGCCTCGCGCCGCTCGACTACGAAGTGTTTTCCGTCGAGGCGATGTACGGGCAGGTCGCCGCGACGTCCGCCGAACTCGAATTCCGGCCGCTGTACCAGACGCTGAACGACGACGAGAGCAACTATGGACGCTATTTCTCGACGCGGCGCGAGCGCCGGCTCGTGTCGGATTCCGCGCGCCGCTACGGCACGCGCACGCCGTATGTCGGCACGGAGATGTTCGTGTCGCTCGTCGACCAGAACGAGGCGCCCTACAGCGAGGACATCCGCTACCTGTCGGTCGACGCGCTGTTGACGAACCGCGACTTGCCGAGCCTCGTGCCGCGCGACGGCGTGCGCGATCTGACGGTGGTCGAATCCGCGCCGATCGACAGCGTCGGCCTGATCCGCGCGCCGTCCGCGCCGAGAGCGCCGTATGCGGAGCGCGAGATCGCGTGGCGGCTGATTCGCCAGTTGAACTTCAACTACCTTCCGCTCGACGAGCTCGACCATCGCGCGGGCGGGCAGGGCTTGCGCGGCCTGCTGCGGCTGTTCCTCGCGGGCGACGAGGCCGACAACCGGCGGCAGGTCGAAAGCCTCGTCGGCGTGAAGACGCGGCCCGTCACGCGCAAGCTGCCCGGCGCGGGCCCGCTCGTGTTCGGGCGCGGCGTCGAATGCGCGCTGACCGTCGACGAGACGGGATTCTCCGGCGTGAGCCCGTATCTGTTCGGGCTCGTGCTCGAGCATTATCTGGCGCGGCACGTGTCGATCAACGTCTTCACGCAGACCGAGCTGAACTCGATCCAGCGCGGGCGCGTCGCGCGCTGGCCGGTGCGCATGGGCGCGCGGGGAGGCGCGTGATGGCGCACGACAGGACGGAGAATGTCGTCCGCGACGCGGCGCTGTCGCCGCGGATGCTCGAACGGCTTCGCGCCGAGCCGTGGCGCTACGGCTTCCTGACGCTGCTGCGATGCATCGGCGCGGACGCGCGCATCGATCCGATCGGCAAGGCGCGGCGCCCGCAGGCGGAGCCGTTTCGTCTCGGCCAGCAGCCGAGCCTCGCGTTCGCGCCGCGCGAGATCGCGAGCGTCGGCGACGCGAACGGGCGCCTCAAGGTGCGGCTCTTCGGGCTCGGGATGCTGGGGCCGAACGGGCCGCTGCCGATCCACGTGACCGAGATCGCGCGCGACCGCGAGGAGAGCCGGCGCGATCCGACGCTCGGCAATTTTCTCGACATCTTCCATCACCGCTATCTGACGCTGCTGTATCGCGCGTGGGCGTCGGCGCAGGCGGCGGCCGGCCTCGATCGTCCGGATGACGAACGGTTTTCGTTCTACGTCGCGAGCCTCACCGGCCAGGACGTCGACGAGATCGGCGCGCGGCCGCTGCCCGCGCATGCGCGGCTCGCCGCATCGCCGCACCTGGTGCGCGAGGCGCGCAACGCGGACGGCCTGCGGATGACGCTCGAGCGTTACTTCGGCGTGCCGGTGACGCTCGAGGAAAACGTATTTCACTGGATTGCCGTCGATCCGCTCGAGCACAGCCATCTCGGCAAGCCGGGCGATGCGTCGACGATGGCCGAAGGCGCGATGCTCGGCGAGCTGGTGCCGGACCGGCAACACAAGTTCCGGCTCGTGTTCGGGCCGCTCGACATCGACGCCTACCTGCGCTTCACGCCGCAGGGCGAGGATTTGCCGCGCCTCGTCGAATGGGTGCGGGCGTTCGTCGGCTACGAGTTCGAATGGGAGCTCGAACTGCGGATCAAGCCGAACGGCGCGCCGCCCGCCGTGATGGGCGGCCCGCATCAGCTCGGCTGGTCCGGCTGGCTCGGCCGCTCGCCGTCCGGCGAGCCAGTGACGGGCATGCGCTTCGAGCCCGAGCAGTATGCGGACCGGTTCGCGCGCGGCGCGGCCCGGCCCGCCCGATCGCGCGGCATGCGAGGTGAACGATGACCAGCAGCAGAAAACCGGCCGGCAAGGCGGCCGCCGCGCGCACGCCGAAGCCCGACGACTGGATGGCGCCCGTCGATCCGGCGGCGCCGTGCGGCGCGGACCTTGAATACGATCCCGAGTTCGTCGTGCTGTCGGCGAAGGCCGCGCCTCGCGCCGAGGCGCAGTACGGGGATTTCGTCGGTTCGCCGGAGCCGGTGAACTGGAGCGACGTCGAGCGCGATTGCCGGCGGCTGATGATGCGCAGCAAGGACATGCGCCTCGCGGTGCTGTTCGCCCGGAGCCGGACCCGGCTGGCCGGCGCGGCGGGGCTCGCGGAAGGCGTCGGATTGCTCGCCGCGTGGCTCGGCGCGTTTCCCGATGCGATTCACCCGCAACCCGACGTCGATGCGGATCGCGACGCGGCGCTGGAGATCCGGCGCAATGCGCTGCAGGCGCTCACCGATGCCGACGGGCTGATGGCGGACGTGCGCGAGATCGCGCTGACCCGGTCGACCGCGACGCGCCTGCAGGTGCGCGACGTGGAGCGCGCGTTCGCGCAACCGCGGCCCGGCGATGCGCTCGCGCCGGAATCGGTCGTGCGTCAGCTCGACGATCTGCACGCGCAGCAGCCGGCGGTCCTGGCGGGCTTCGCCGATGCGCTCGCGGGGCTGGCCGCGATCGATGCGTGGAGCGGCGAACATCTCGGCGATTACGCACCCGACCTGTCGGCGCTCGAAGCGCTGCTTCGCCAGATCGCGGGCGCGAGCGCCGATCGCACGGCCGCCGCGCCGATCGCGCCGGCCGAGGCCGACGTGTCGCCGGCGAACGAAGCGGCGGCCATGCACGCGGACGAACCGCCGGCGGCGCAGCGCGAACGCGCGGCGGCGGAGCCGACCGCGGCGCCTGTCGCGCGCGCCGCCGCCGCGACGCCGGCAGATCGTTACGCCGCGCGCGAGCTGATCCGGCAGGCGCGCCAGTGGTTCGAGCAGCACGAGCCGAGCAGCCCGATTCCGATACTGCTCAGGCGTGCGGAGCATTTCGTCGGCAAGCGCTATGCGGACGTGGTACAGGCGATCCCCGCCGAGCTGCTCGCGCTATGGAGCGCGGACGAAGCGTGAGCGCAGCCGGTGCGCGAAGCGCGCGGCCGGAACGATTCATCGGTTCATACCGTTTGTGGAGAGATCAGCCATGCCGAATTTTTCCGCCGCCCGTACCGTGTCGGTGAGCGGCCCCGCCGTGCCGATGTCGCCCGCCGGCGAACCCGCGCTCGAACTGAGCGCGATCCGCGGCAACGAGACGCTGTCGGAGATCTATTCGTACACGCTCGATTGCCTGACGCCGCCGGACCCGATGCTCACCGGCGAGCGGGCCGCGAATCTCGATCTGAAGGCGATGATCGGCAAGGCGCTGACCGTGACCGTCCGGCTCGAAGGCATGGGCTCGTTCGTGCCCGGCATGCCGGGCATGGCGGGCGCGGCCAACATCGGCCAGGGCAGGCGCGAGATCAGCGGCATCGTGACGGGCGCGCGCTTCGAGGGCCAGTTGAACCGGCAGTGCCGCTACCGGCTCACGATGCGGCCGTGGATCTATCTGGCCGACCAGCGATCGGACTACCGGATCTTCCAGAACCGGAGCGTTGACGAGATCGTCGACGAAGTGCTGAACGCGTATTCGTACTCGTACGACAAGCGCCTGAGCGGCCGGTATCCGAAGCTCGGCTACCAGGTGCAATACGGCGAGACCGATTTCGCGTTCATCCAGCGGCTGATGCAGGAGCACGGCATCTACTGGTTCTTCGAGCATTCGAACAAGGTGCACCGGATGGTGCTTGTCGATCATCTGGGCGCGCACAAGCCGGTGGAGAGCGTTGCGTACCGCACGCTGCGCTATTACCCGCCCGGACACAAGATCGACGCCGAATACATCGACACGTTCGGCACCGAGGAGCGCATCCAGCCGGGCCGCTGGACGACGGACGATTTCGATTTCGAGAAGCCGAACGCGGACCTCGGCGTCGAGAACGCGCTGCCGCGGGACACCGCGCATAACGAGCTTGAACGTTACGAGTGGCCCGGCGACTACACGGACCGCGAGCACGGCGAGCACTTCGCGCGCGTGCGGATGGAGGAAGTGCGCGCACGGGGCGAGCGCGCGTCGGGCGGCGGCAATGTGCGCGACATCGTGTGCGGCACGACGTTCGCGCTCGAAGGCTGTCCGCACGCGAGCGCGAACCGCGAGTATCTGGTGCTCGGCGCGACGTTCACGGCGACGGAGACGGGCGGCGCGTCGGGCCCCGGCGAATACCGGATCAATACGTCGTTCGTCGCGCAGCCGGCGACCACCGCGTTCCGGCCGGCGCGCACGGTGCGCAAGCCGCGCACGCGCGGGCCGCAGACGGCGATCGTGACCGGCCCGCGCGGGCAGGACATCTGGACGGACCAGTACGGCCGCGTGAAGCTGAAGTTCCATTGGGACCGCTCGCCCGTCGACGACCAGAATTCGTCGTGCTGGGTGCGCGTTTCGTATGCGTGGTCGGGCAACAACTACGGCGGCGTCAACGTTCCGCGCGTGGGCTCGGAAGTGATCGTCGATTTCGAGCACGGCGATCCGGATCGGCCGCTCGTGACGGGGCAGGTGTATAACGCGCTGCACATGCCGCCGTGGCGGTTGCCGGAGAACGCGACGCAAAGCGGCTTCATGACGCGCTCGCCGGCCGGCAGCGGCGAGAACGCGAACATGCTGCGCTTCGAGGACAAGGCGGGCGCGGAGCAGGTCAAGCTGCACGCGGAGCGCAATTACGATGTGTCGGTCGAGCGGGACGCGACGACCACCGTCGGACGCAAGCATCTGACGCTCGTCGGCGTGGACCTGATGCCGGTGATGTCGACGCGATCGCCGCTGGATCGGTTGATCGATCTGCTGCGCACGGGCGGCGCGGCGAGCCCGGCTTCGACGGGGCGGCAGGCGGCCGCCCGCGAGCACCCGTTGCCGCAACAGCGGCAGCCTTATCAGCAATTGAAGCGGCAGCGCCAGATGCAGCGCGCGGGCGGGTTTCAGGCGCTCGCGGCGAACGTGGCGATGGCGTTGCAGCAGATCGTCGCGGTGCTCACGGACCCGTTCACGACCGCATCGGTGAGCACCGTGCAGGGGGCTTCGACGTCGGTCGTGTTCGGCGATGCGAAAGGCGTGCACGTTGGAGACACCGTCACGGTCACGAGCGGGAATGCGCATTCGGAGGTCAACGGAACGGCGTCGTCGAAAGACGTGAACAGCGTCTCGCTGAAAGGCACGGCGACCAGTCTCACGGGAATCAGCACTTCTGAAACCGGTGCGAGCATCAACACGACGGGGCTCTATGTCGCAACGAACGGCGCGAGCGTGACGACGACCGGATTCAGCGCAGCCGAAACGGTCGTGCAGATCGCCAACAAGACGCAGGAATGCGAATTCATCAAGGGCATCAAGATCTCGATGTGAACGCGCACGCGCGCGAACGCCACCGCACCCCATGAAAATCGTCAAACCACTTGCAATCAGCCCGCTGACCCGCGTTTACCGGATGCACGGCCAAGAGCATCTCGGCGTCGCCGCGCTGATGGTCGCGACGCTCGGCGACGAGCCGAAACTGCTGGCCGAAGCGGAGCTCTGGCGTCTGGCCGGCGACGAGCTGCGCGGCTACACGCTCGACATGGCGTTGCCGAAGGCGTGCCCGGAATTTCTCGTGTCCGGATACGCGTATGGAAGGTATGCGAACGATTCGGACGCCGGCGCGTGCGAAGTGGGGATTCGCATCGCCGGCGTCGAGAAGCGGCTGCGCGTATCTGGCGACAGGCAATGGGCCGGCGCGCGCATCACCGCGCCGCAGCCTTTCGAGCGGCTGCCGATCGATTGGGATCGCGCCTACGGCGGCGCGGATTGCGCGGACAACCCGCGAGGCCGCGGCGCGCACGCGCGGGAGGGCGCGCCGCGCGATCTGCCGAACATCGAATACGCGCACAGCCCGATGCGCTTCCCGGACGAGCGACCCACGCCCGCCGGCTTTTGTCCGATCGAAGCGACGTGGCCCGAGCGCGCGGCCCTGTACGGCGAGCTCGATCAGCAATGGCGGGAAGAGGATTGCCCGGGTTTCCCGCGCACGCTCGATCCGCGCTACTTCAACATCGCGCCGAGCGATCAGCAACTGCCCGGGCGAGTGGAATTCCCGGACGGCGCGACCTATGCGCTGACGCACCTGCACCCGGAGCGCGCGCGGCTCGCCGGCAGCCTGCCCGCGCTGCGGGCGAGATCGTTCGTGGTCCGCAACGGCAGCGACATGCCCGAGGAAATTCCGATGCGATTGACGACCGCCTGGTTCGTTCCGCATCGCGAGCGCGTGCTGCTGATCTATCACGGCGTCACGGTCGTCCGCGCGTTCGATGCGAGCGACGTGCAAACGGTGCTGTTCGGCGCGGATGCGAGCGGGCACGCGAGGCCGCTCGATTGGTATCGGCAGGTGATCGAGTGGCGCACGCGGCACGACAAGGCGGCGCTGTACGCGCTGCGCGATCAGGATCTGTTGCCCGAGCACGCTCTGCCGCCCGATGTTCCGGCGATGGCCGATGCGATGCCGCAGAGCGTGAGGCAACGGCAGCTTCGGGAGCGGCTGAGCGTCTTTCCGGACGCCCCGCAAGCGCAGACGCCGAGCCCCGGCCGACTGGCCGAGTTCGTCGAGCGTCAGGAGGCGCTTGCCGACGAGAAGCGCGCCGCGCTGGAGGCCATGCGGCACGAACTGGCGACCAGCGAGGTGTTTTCGGCCGGGCGGCGGCGCGGTCCGCCGGCCCGCACGGCGCCCGTCGAAGAGGATGGCGCGCGGCATGCGGGCGCTTCGTCCGATCCGCCCGGCATCCGGCAAATCCAGCGCGATGCGGACGAACGTCTTCGCGAGCTGTATCGGCGGTCCGCGCAACATCAGGACGCGCCGGCCCGGCTGAACGGCGCGGCCGCGCAATCGCGCCGCGAATTCGTCGCGGCCGCCGCCGCCGCGGGGCGATCGCTGGAAGGCGTCGATCTGACGGGCGCGGATCTCTCCGGAATGGACTTGCGCGGCGCGCGGCTGGCCGGCGCGATGCTCGAAAACGCCGATCTGAGCGGCGCCGATCTGACGGGCGCGGTGCTGTCGCGCGCGGTGCTCGTGCGCGCCAACCTGGCACGGACGAAGCTCGTCGACGCGGACCTGACGGCGGCCAATCTTTCGCTCGCGGGCTGCGAGCAGACGGACTTCTCCGGCGCCGATTCGAGCGACGGCATTTTCGAGCGCGTGCACTTGCGAGACTGCCGCTTCAACGGCGGCTTGCTGGCGAACACGCGCTTCGACGCGTGCCGCTTCGATGCCGTCGATTTCGGTCACGCCGTGCTGCGCGATCTGATCTTCATCGAGCAATCGTTCGACAGCGTGAGCTTCTCGGATGCGACGATCCGGAAGATGCTGCTGATGAACTGCCCGCTTGCCGACGTGCGGTTCTCGTCGGCGAGCATCGACGGATTCGGGATCGTCGGCGCACAGGCGAGCGGCCAGCTTCGCTTCGATCGCGCGAGCATGAGCAAGGCGTGTTTCGTCGCGCACTGCGACATCGGGCGTGCCGATTTCTCGTTCGCGACGCTGACGGAAGTCAATTTTCGCGAAGCGCGGCTCGGTGAAGCGAGCTTTCGCGGCGCGCGCATCGGCAGTTGCGATTTCACCGACGCGTGCCTGCGCGCAGCCGATTTCCGCGGCGCGAAAGCGCAGGGCAGTCATTTCGTGCGCGCCGATTTCACGCGAGCCGATCTTCGGGACACCGATCTGATCGCCGCCTATCTGCGCGGCGCGACGCTGGACGGCGCGGATCTGCGGCGGGCCAACCTGTTTCGCGCGAACCTCTCGCAGATCCTGGCCGATGCCGAGACGCGCTGGGAAGACGCCTACCTCGGCCGGGCGGTGCGGTTTCCGCTCGCGCAGGTGCGCACATGAGCACGCGCGCGGCGCAGTTGCTCGACGAGATTCGTCGCGGCCACGCGATCCGCGACGTCGCGATCGAGTCGGCCCGCCTCGACGGGCACGACTGGTCGGGCGGCGTATTCGAGCGCGTCCGGTTCATCGGCGTCTCGATGCAGCGCGTGCGGCTCGGCGAAGCCGTTTTCAGCGAATGCCTGTTTCGCGATGTCGACATGCGGCATGCGGACTTGTCGCGATGCACGTTCGACAAGTGCCGGCTCGAACGCGTCGATCTTTCGGAAAGCGAACTTCACGAGTGCATGATGCATTCGACTCACGCGGCCGGCGCGAACTTTTCCGGTGCGCGCGCGAGCGGTTTCCATTGCGTGAAGAGCGACATCGGCGAGTGCCGGTTCGATGGCGCGCGGATCGAATCCTCGGTGTTCAGCGACACGCGGCTCGCGCGCGCCGACTTCACGCGGGCGGTCGTGCGCAAGGCGGTCTTCTATCAGCTCGATCTGACGTCGGCTGTTCTCGCCGATGCGACGTTCGACGACGCCGTTTTTGCCGAAGCGAATTTGGCCGGCCAGCGTTTGCGCGGCCAACGGATGCATCGCTGCCAGTTCGTCGGCGCGGATCTTCGCGATGTCGATTTCACCGGCGCGAGCCTTGCCTGCTGCAATTTTCAGCGCGCCAGGCTGGCGGGGGCGCGACTGGACGACGCCGATGCGCCGGATACCGTTTTCTTCGAGGCCGACGCCGCCGGCGCGATGTGCCGCCGCGCTGCGCTGCGCGGCAGCATCTGGGTTCAGGCCGATGCGCGGCGCGCCGATTTCACCGGCTCGGCGCTGGACGGGGCGGTGTTTCAGCGCGCGACGTGCACGGGCGCGCGCTTTTCGCGGACGAACCTCGAGGGAGTGGATTTTTCGTACGCGGATCTGACCGAGGCCGTGTTCGACGAAGCCGGCTTCGCGCGGACGGCGTTTCATGGCGCGACGGCGCCCGACATCGCATGGCGCGATCATCCGGGCGCCGTCGCGTGCGATCCGGAATTGTCGGCGGCGCAGGCGTGGTCGCGGCAAAGGGATGAGCAAGGGCGGCGTGAGGACCGTTGAGCGCGGTGCGGACGTGGCGCCGGGCGCATCGGCGCGTTGTTATTCAGTCATTCGAAATAGAAGGAAAGAGGATGAGCACAATCGAAGCGGAAGCGGATATCCACGGCCAGTCGTCCGCGCGGGACAAGGCGGGCACCGTGGTCGGCGCGCTGCCGGATGGCGTGTATGTGGTCGCATGCGGCGGCGTGAAGATGCGTTGCCGGCGCGCGTTTAGCTGTCTTGTCGAGCCGCGGATCGGCGATCGCGTCGTCGTGTCCGGCGCGGACAGCCGATGCGTCTACGTGACGGCGATTCTGGAGCGGCCGAATGCGCACGGCGTGCATCTGCGCGTCGACGGCGACCTCGTGCTGGATGCCACGCGGGACGTATGCCTGAAGAGCGGCGATGCGCTTCGCGTCGCGAGCCGCGAGCAAGTGTCGATCGAGACGCAACGGCTGACGATGTCGGCGCAACAGGCGTCGCTGTCTTCCGACGAGACGACGCTGACGAGCGCGGCGCTCGACGGCCGGCTCGGCAAGGTCCGTCTGATCGGCCGGCTGCTGGAGACGGTAATGGATCACGTCGCGCAATCGTGCCGAAGCAGTTTTCGCTCGGTGGAAACCGTCGAGCATCTTCGCGCGTCGCATATCGATCACGCCGCGACCGAAAGCATGCGTCTGCATGCGAAGCACACGCTGCTCACGGCAGAGAAGCTGTCGAAGATCGACGCCGCGCAGATCCATCTGGGTTAGGAGGAAGACGTTCATGGTGATGGTGAATTCGAGTGCAGGAGGCATGAACATGGCGACGAGCGTCAACCTGACGCCGCCGGGCGTGCCCGTCCCCTATCCGAACCGCGCGTCGCGCGCGAACGCGATTCCGAACGTCAGCCATATCTTCGTGGGCGGCGGGCCGGTTCACAACGTCGCGACGATCATTCCGTCGTCGAGCGGCGACAGCGGCGGATCGATGGGCGGCGTCGCGTCGCAAACCGTGTCCGGAAACTCGCGCAACCCGCAGGGCGCGCCGAAAACGCTGGTTGCCGGCATGCCGGTCACACGGATGACCGATCCGACGCAGCAGAACAACGACAATACGACCGGCTCGGGCAGCTCGCCGAGCCAGACGATCGTGCTGAATCTGTGATGCGCGCGGGCAGCGTTTGCGCGAAAGCGCGGAAAGCGCCATCTTCGGCGTGCGGCGATCGTGAATCCGCCGGAAAAAAGCGCGGCGCGGCGGATTTTCCGCGCCGATCTGACCAAAATTAACAGACGTTTCGCGCGGAATCGTCTAACTTTTAAGTCGGAAAGGCCATTCGACGTCCTGCCTTTTCCGATCTCAAGAAAATGCAGCAATCGGCCCATGTTGTGTTGCTGATCGACCTGCCGCACCGCATCATGAATGTCGCGGCGCGGCGGGTCAATTTTTCCGGTTGACTGCTTCGCCGGTCACTTCATCCGATTCGGCGCGAGCGCGCGCCTGCCGATCCCGCCGCCGACCCGCGTGCAAACCCCTGCCTTTGCCGCCGATCCCATTGCCTAAAATCCAGTTACGCACAAGACGATGCCGATCGCATTGACGCGAACGCATCCGGCGGCGCGGAAAAGCAACGAGCGAGCCGGCCAGCCGGTGGACATGGCGCGGCGTTCGATCGATGGTTCGGCATCCAGAAAAACAGGGAGACCCGCGATGACCACGGTCGCCAGCTTCGATATCGATTACACGCAATACCTCGGCCCGGACGGCGAGCCGGTCCAGCCGCTGCCCGCGTTCGCGCAGGACGCGGCCGCGCTGCTGCCGCTCTACCGCGCGATGGTGCTCACGCGCGCGTTCGACACGAAAGCGGTCGCGCTGCAGCGCACCGGCAAGATCGGCACGTTCGCGTCGTCGATCGGGCAAGAGGCGATCGGCGTGGGCGTCGCGAGTGCGATGCGCGCCGACGACGTGCTGTTTCCGTCGTATCGCGATCACGCCGCGCAATTCCTGCGCGGCGTGACGATGACGGAAAGCCTGCTGTATTGGGGCGGCGACGAGCGCGGCAGCGATTTCACGGCCGCGCGGCTGGATTTTCCGAATTGCGTGCCGATCGCCACGCAGGTGTGCCATGCGGCGGGCGCCGCTTATGCGTTCGCGCTGCGCGGCGAAGCGCGCGTCGCCGTGGCCGTGCTCGGCGACGGCGGCACGTCGAAGGGCGATTTCTACGAAGCGATGAACCTCGCGGGCGCGTGGCGCGTGCCGCTCGTCATCGTTGTCAACAACAACCAGTGGGCGATCTCGATGCCGCGCGCGCGGCAGACCGCCGCGCGCACGCTCGCGCAAAAGGCGATCGCCGCCGGCATCGAAGGGCGGCAGATCGACGGCAACGATATCGTCGCCGTGCGGCAGGCCGTTGGCGAAGCGATCGAAAACGCGCGGCGCGGCGGCGGCCCGGCGCTCGTCGAGGCGCTCAGCTATCGGCTCGGCGATCACACGACGGCGGACGACGCGACGCGCTATCGCGATGCCGACGCGCTCGGCAAGCAATGGGCGTTCGAGCCGCTGCTGCGGCTGCGCAAGCATCTGATGCGTCGCAACGTATGGGACGACGCGCAGGACGAAGCGTTCGGCAAGGCGTGCTACGCGCAGGTCGAGGAAGCGGTGCGCGCCTATCTCGCGGTGCCGCAGCCGGCCGCGTCGGCGATGTTCGATCATCTGTACGCGAGCCTGCCGCACGCGATGCAGGAACAGTTGGCGACGGCGCTCGCGTTTGCGCCGGCCGCGGAGAATCATCATGGCTGACCTGAATCTGGTCGAAGCCGTGAATCTGGCGCTCGCGTACGAGCTCGCGCACGATCCGTCCGTCGTGCTGCTCGGCGAGGACATCGGCGTGAACGGCGGCGTGTTTCGCGCGACCGTCGATTTGCAGGCGCGCTTCGGCGCGCAGCGCGTGATCGACACGCCGCTCGCGGAAACGGCGATCGCGGGCGCCGCGATCGGCATGGCGGCGATGGGGCTCAAGCCCGTCGCCGAGATCCAGTTCACAGGCTTCGTCTATCCGGCGATCGATCATGTGCTCAATCATGCGTCGCGGCTGCGCCATCGCACGCGCGGCCGGTTGTCGTGCCCGCTCGTGATCCGCGCGCCGTGCGGCGCCGGCATTCACGCGCCCGAGCATCATTCGGAGAGCCCCGAGGCGATGTTCGCGCACATCCCGGGCCTGCGCGTCGTGATTCCGTCGACGCCCGCGCGCGCCTACGGGCTGCTGCTCGCGGCGATACGCGATCCGGACCCGGTGATGTTCTTCGAGCCGTCGCGGCTGTATCGGCTGTTCAGGCAGCCCGTCGAGGACAACGGCGAAGCGCTGCCGCTCGATACGTGCTTCACGCTGCGCGACGGCGCCGACGTCACGCTCGTCAGTTGGGGCGCCGCGCTGCAGGACGCGCAGGCGGCCGCCGATCAGATCGCGCAGGAGGGCGTGATGGCCGAAGTGATCGACGTCGCGACGCTCAAGCCGCTCGACGCCGACACGATCGTCGCATCGGTATCGAAGACGGGGCGCTGCGTGATCGTTCACGAGGCGCCGCGCACCGCGGGCTTCGGCGCTGAGATCGCCGCGCTCGTCGCCGAGCGTTGTCTCTATTCGCTGCTCGCGCCCGTGCAGCGCGTGACGGGCTACGACGTCGTCGTGCCCCTCTTCAGGCTCGAAAGCCAGTACGTGCCGAGCGTCGCGCGGATCGTCGATGCGGTCAGGAAAACGCTGGAGGCAGCGTAACGACATGAAGATCTTCAAATTGCCCGATCTCGGCGAAGGCCTGCAGGAAGCGGAGATCGTCGAATGGCACGTCAAGGCGGGCGACACGATCGACGCGGACCGGCCGCTCGTGTCCGTCGAAACCGCGAAGGCGATCGTCGAGATTCCGTCGCCGCAATCCGGCCGCGTCGCGAAGCTGTTCGGGCAGCCGGGCGACATCGTTCATCTCGGCGCGCCGCTCGCCGCGTTCGAAGGCGACGCCGACGAGGCGGATGCGGGGACGGTCGTCGGCCACATGACGGTTGGCGAGCACGTCGTGCAGGAGCCGCCCACGGCGCTCGGCGCGGGAGCCGGCGGGCGCGGCGCGGGCGCGGTCAAGGCGATCCCGGCGGTGCGCGCGCTCGCGCGCAAGCTCGACGTCGATCTGGCGATGGTGACGCCGTCCGGCGCGGACGGCGTGATCACCGCGGCGGACGTGCAGCGCGTCGCGAAGGTGCTGGCCGAGCTCGGGCCGCCCGAGGTGCTGCGCGGCGTGCGGCGCGCGATGGCGCAGAACATGGCGCGCGCGCAGAGCGAGGTGGCCGCGGCGACCGTGATCGACGACGCCGACATCCACGCGTGGCCCGCGGGCACGGACGTGACGATGCGCCTCATCCGCGCGCTCGTCGCCGGCTGCCGCGCGGAGCCGGGGCTCAACGCATGGTTCGACGGGCAGGCGGGGCGCCGGCACGTCGTCGCGAAGATCGACGTGGGCATCGCGGTCGATCTGCCGGACGGCCTCTTCGTGCCGGTGCTGCGCGACGTCGCGCATCGCGACGCCGCCGACCTGCGCCACGGGCTCGACCGGATGCGCGCCGACATCCGCGCGCGCAGGATTCCGCCCGACGAGCTGCGCGGCAACACGATCACGCTGTCGAACTTCGGGATGATCGCCGGCAAGTACGCGGCGCCCGTCGTCGTGCCGCCGACCGTCGCGATTCTCGGCGCGGGGCGCGTGCACGACGCGGTCGTCGCGGTGGCCGGCGCGCCGGCCGTGCATCGCATGCTGCCGCTCAGCCTCACGTTCGATCATCGCGTCGTCACGGGCGGAGAGGCCGCGCGCTTTCTCGCGGCGGCGATCGCGGATCTGCAACTCGCGCAATAGCGGCGGCGAGCGCGTGCGCGCGAAACCGAAGCGCGTCACACCGAAGCCGCGACATGCTCGCGCAGCCACTGATGCGCGGGATCGCGATGCGAGCGTTCGTGCCAGAGCATCGCCATCTGGAAGCCGGGCACGTCGATCGGCGGCTCGACGACTTGTAGCGCGCGGCTGTCGCGAACGAGCCGCGACGGCATCATCGCGACGAGATCGCTGTTCGCGACGGCCGACATCATGAACAGAAAGTGCGGCACGGACAGCACGACGCGCCGCGCGAGGCCGACCTTCGCGAGCGCATGATCGGTGATCCCCTGAAAGCCGCCGCCGTCCGGCGACACGATCACGTGATCGAGCCTGCAGAACTGCGCGAGCGTCGGCCGCCGCTTCAGCCGCGGATGGCCGGCGCGCCCGACGAGCACGTATCGCTCGGTGAAGAGCGCGCGGTGGCGCAGATTGCCGGGCGCGCATTCGGTGATGTGGAACGCGAGGTCGATGTCGCCTTGCTCGGCCTGCTTCGCGATGCGCGACGGCACCGTCTCGACGACGGCGAGCCGCGTGCCGGGCGCGGCCGCGCGCAAGCCGGCCAACGCGGGCAGCACGACCGTCGATTCGCTGTAGTCGGACGCGGCGACGCGCCACGTGTGAACGGCCGCGGCGGGATCGAACGGCGCGCCCGGCGACACCGCGCGCCCGAGCGCTTCGAGCGCGCGGCGCAGCGGCTCGCGCAATTCGTCGGCGCGCGCGGTGGGCCGCATGCCGCGCGGCCCGGGCAGCAGCAACGGATCGCCGAAGATGTCTCTCAGCTTCGCGAGATGGATGCTGACCGACGGCTGCGACAGGTTCAGCCGCTCGGCCGCGCGCGTCACGTTGTGCTCCGACAGCAGCGCGTCGAGCGTGATCAGCAGGTTGAGATCCAGCCGCTTGAGATTGTTCATCGCAATACCTGGAATATCAGAAATCAATTTCCAATATACCTGAGCGGCCACTATCCTGCGGTCACTGCTCCAGACAATCGCGAGTGCCGACATGAACGTCTTGCTGGTCTATGCCCATCCCGAACCGAAATCGCTGAACGGATCGCTCAGGAACTTCGCGGTCAAGCGCCTCAAGGACGCCGGACACACGGTTCAGGTGTCCGATCTGTACGCGATGCAGTGGAAGGCCGCGCTCGACGCCGACGACAACACCGGGCGCCAGCCCGATGCGCGCTTCGACCCGTCGCTCGACTCGAAGCATGCGTTCGAGAACGGCACGCAGGCGGCCGACATCGCGCGCGAGCAGGACAAGCTGCGCTGGGCCGATGCGCTCGTCCTGCAGTTTCCGCTGTGGTGGTTCTCGATGCCGGCGATCCTGAAGGGCTGGGTCGAGCGCGTGTACGCGTTCGGCTTCGCCTACGGCGTCGGCGAGCACTCGGACACGCACTGGGGCGATCGGTACGGCGAGGGCTCGATGAAGGGCAAGCGCGCGATGCTGATCGTGACGACGGGCGGCTGGGAATCGCATTACGGGCCGCGCGGGATCAACGGGCCGATCGGCGACGTGCTGTACCCGATCCATCACGGCATCCTGTATTACCCCGGCTTCGACGTGCTGCCGCCGTTCCTCGTGCATCGGACGAGCCGCATCGACGAAGCGCGCTTCGCGGCGATCTGCGATTCGCTCGGGCAGCGCCTCGACGATCTATGGAAGACCGCGCCGATATCGTTTCGTCCGCAGAATGCCGGCGATTACGAGATTCCGCAGCTCACGCTGCGGGACGACGTCGCGCCGGATCGGTCGGGGTTTGCCGCGCATATCGCGTAATGCGCGGCGCGCGGCGGCGATGCCGCAACGCCGTCGCGCACAGCGGGCGTGCGGCGCTGCCTGAAACGTGCGAGCGTCCGCGCGGAAGCGGATCGAATCAGAGCCGCCGCGCGAGCATGCCGGCATTCGCGGATCGAATGTCGGTGCAGCCGCACAGCGCCATCGTCGTATCGAGCTCGCGCGCGATGAGCTCGAGGCTGCGCAGCGCGCCTTCCTCGCCGAGCGCGGCGACGCCGTAGAGGAACGCGCGGCCGATCATCGTGCCGCGCGCGCCGAGCGCGACCGCCTTCAGCACGTCCTGGCCCGTTCGCACGCCGCCGTCGAGCCACACTTCGACGCGCTTGCCGGCCGCCTCGACGATGGCCGGCAGCGCCTCGACCGACGACATCGCGCCGTCCAGTTGACGGCCGCCGTGGTTCGACACGACGATCGCGTCCGCGCCCGCATCGGCCGCGCGGATCGCATCGTCCGGATCGAGCACGCCCTTGACGATCAGCTTGCCGCTCCACCGCTGCCGGACCCATTCGACGTCGCGCCAGCCGATCGCCGGATCGAACTGCTCGCGGGTCCACGAATCGAGCGACGACATGTCGGTCACGCCCTTCACGTGCCCGACGATGTTGCCGAAATGGCGGCGGCGCGTGCGTGCCATGCCGATGCACCAGCGCGGCTTGCGCATCATGTCGAGCAGGTTTGGCAGCGTGATGCGCGGCGGCGTCGAGAGGCCGTTCTTCACGTCCTTGTGCCGCTGGCCGGCCACCTGCAAATCCATCGTCAGCACGAGCGCGGGGCAGCCCGCCGCGCTCGCGCGCCCGATCAGCCGCTCGATGAACGCGCGGTCGCGCATCATGTAGAGCTGGAACCAGAACGGGCCGCTCGCGTGCGCCACGATGTCCTCGATCGAGCAGATGCTCATCGTCGACAGCGTGAACGGCACGCCGAAGCGCCGCGCGGCGCGCGCGGCGAGGATCTCGCCGTCGGCGCGCATCATGCCGACGAGGCCCGTCGGCGCGAGCGCGACCGGCATCGCGACGTCCTGTCCCGCCATCGTCGTGCGCAGGTTGCGATCCGAGATGTCGACGCCGACCCGCTGGCGCAGCTTGATCTTCTGGAAGTCCGCTTCGTTCGCGCGATACGTCGATTCCGTGTAGGAGCCCGTATCGACATAGTCGTAGAACATCCGCGGGATGCGTTTTTTCGCGAGAACGCGAAGATCTTCGATGCAGGTGATCGGGACGGACATGGGCGACTCCGGAAGGTGGCGACGATGCTACCGCCGTGGCTGGCCGCGCGCCCGGAAATATCTTCAGGCGCGGCGCGAAAGAAATTCCGCGCCGTCGTGCACCGCGCGCTCGCAGACGCCGGCGAGCCACGCGGCGAACGCGTCGGCGGCGGCGCGCGACGCGTGCGGCATCAGGTAATACGGCGCCGCCGGCCGCACGATATGCGGAAACAGCGGCACGAGCGCGCCCGTCGCGAGCCAGTGGCGCGCGAGCGCGGGGCTGCCGAGCGCGACGCCCTGGCCGCTGACCGCCGCTTCGAGCAGCAGCCCGAGATCCATCAGTTTCGGTCCGTTCGCGGGCTCCGGCCAGTCGAGGCCGGCGACGCGGAACCACGACGTCCACGGTTCGAGCGGCGTGCACAAGAGCGGCAGCGCCGCGAGGTCCGCGAGCTCGCGCAACGGCGCGAAGCGTTCGACGAGCGACGGCGCGGCGAGCGGCGTCAGCGCATCGACCATCAGCACCGTCGCGCCCGACACGATCGGGCCGCCGCCGCGAATCCACAGATCGGCGCCTGTCGGCGGCGCGTCGGGAAAGGGGCTCGCGAGCATGACCTCGAGCTCCACGCCGGGATGGGCGAGCGTGAACGCGTCGAGGCGCGGAACCATGATCTGCCGCGCGAACGTCGGCGGCGCGCAGATCCGCAGCCGTTCCGTCCTGCCGGCGTCGCGCCGGTGCAACGGCACCGCGGCGAGCAGATGCAGCGGCGCGTGCACCTGATGCAGGTATTCGTTGCCGGCCGCGGTCAGCGCCAGCGCCTTGCCGCTGCGCACGAGCAACTGCACGCCGAGCAACTGTTCGAGTGCGGCGACGCGTTTCGCGACCGCGCTCCCCGTCACGCACAGCTCTTCGGCCGCGCGCTCGAACGTGCCGTGGCGCGCGGCGGCGACGAAGGCGAGCAGGCCGTCGAGGGACGGGAGGCGAAGGTCGCGGAGATCGGAGGGGTTCATCCGGCGATTCTAATCGACCGATTTCCTTGTGGCAGCGCGCGATGCGGCGATGAGCGGCGCGATCGCGCGATCCCGTGATCTCGTGATCTCGAAGGAGCCGGATATCGGCGGTCCCGCATTTCATCAGACGAATATTCGCCGGACATGAAGCCGAGCCGTCGCCCGCGGATCGCGGCCCATGCCGCTTCGGTCCGGTCCGGTCCAATCCGGCTCGGCGCGTTGGCGAGTTTCGCGCGGCGCGCGGGCTCACGAATTCGCCGCCCATGCGTGCGGCCCGGCCATGTCCGGATTCCGGCGATACCGCCCGAGCCCGACGATGCCGACGAGCGACACGAACGACAGCAGTGAGAAGAACAGCGCGAGCGGCAGCCATTCGCCCCGATAGCGCTGCGCGATCATCGTGCCGACGAGCGGCGTGGTGCCGCCCGCGACGAGCGCGCATAGCTGGTAGGCGATCGAGATGCCCGAATAGCGGATGCGCGTCGGGAACGCGGACGTCATGAAGCCGGCAATCACCGCGTAGACGGCGGACAGCGTGACGACCGCGAACGCGATGCCCGCGACGATCGCGGCCGGATCGTGCGTGCGCACGAGGACGAACATCGGATACGGCGTCAGCATCGACAGCAGCGCCGCGCAGGTCAGGAAACGCGTTTCGCCGAAGCGTTGCGCGAGCAGCGCCGAGACGGGCTGCGACAGTAGCTGGATGATCGTGACGACGAACAGGCAATCGAGGATGAACGATTTCGACATCCCGAGATACGTCGTTACGTAGGAGATCATGAACGTGTTCGTGAAGAAGAAGCCGGCGGAGCCGATCGTCGTCGCGGCCGCGGCGAGCACGATCGGATACCACGCGGTGCGCAGCGCCTCGGCGACCGGAAACCGGGCGACCGCGTGGCTGTCGCGCACGCGCTCGAACTCCGGCGACTCGTTGACGCCGAGCCGGACTGCGACGCCGATCAGCAACAGCACGAAGCTTGCGAGAAACGGCAGGCGCCAGCCCCATGCGATGAAGCTGTCGTGATCGAGCGACGTGACGCAGCGGAATGCGAGCAGCGACAGGATCAGCCCGGCCGGGCTGCCCATCTGCGGAAACGATGCGAAGAACGTCCTGCGCGCGGCGCTCGCGTGCTCGCTCGCCATCAGCACGGCGCCGCCCCATTCGCCGCCGACGGCGATGCCCTGGAGGATGCGCAGCAGCACGAGCAGGAGGGGCGCCCAGACGCCGAGTGTCGCGTGGCCGGGCAACAGGCCGATGCCGGTCGTCGCGATGCCCATCAGGAACATCGTCAGGACGAGCATTTTCTTGCGGCCGATCCGGTCGCCGAGATGGCCGAACACGGCGCCGCTCAGCGGGCGCGCGACAAAGCCGACGAAGAATGTCGCGAACGATGCCATCGTGCTGACGGAATGGTCGCTGCTCGGGAAGAATACGTCGCCGAGCACGAGCGCGGCGGCGGTGGCGTACGTGTAGTAGTCGTAGAACTCGACGGTGGTGCCGATGAAGGCGGCTGTCGCGGCGCGCACGGGTTGGGGAGTGCGGGGAATGCGGGGCGTCGGGGTTGGCATGGGCGGGTCCTTTGGGTTCGGATGCTGCGTGATGCCGGGGCTTCGGGATTGCCGGGACGGGCGGGCGGCGGGCGTGTGAAGCGGTTTGTCGTGTTGCTTTCGCCATGTCCGTCGCCGAATTGCTTTCGTTCAATTCCGTTTTCTAATTCGAAGCATGGGTGAGGCTTGTGTACTGCTTGCACGTCGATAATCGATCGCGCAGGACGGTACGAGGCGCAGCGGCACGTCCACAGTCGTCATGGTATTCGAGCGGAAGCCTTGCGTTGCACGTATTTCGCGAATCGATGCGTTCGCTACATCGAACCGGTCATGACGATGCTTAGCCGAAGGGATGGCCCGACCGGATTCAATTATCGAACGGGGCAAACGACGCTTGCCTTTGCGACGCATGGCCTCGGCCGCGCGAATCTGCCCGACGGTGATGTTGCTGCCGATGTCTCGGCTATGCCGTTGGGTGTCGAGATCGTGCTGATTGCTGATTCCGTGCCCGAGGCGTACTTGCGAGCGTTGAGTGCCGGGGTGGTGTCGATCAAGGAGCCCGTGCTCAAGCCGCGGGGGCAGACGGTCGCATATGTTCGATGTCCGGATGGGACGCTCGTGGAATTGTGTTCCGAGATGGGGGCTGAGAACGCGCATGGCTTCCAGGCGAAGCACGATGGATTTCATCCGCGAGCAAATCGCGACAGCCGGTCGTGTGTCGTCAAAGAGAATGTTCGGAGAATACGGCATTGACATCGATGACAAGAAGACAAGGCTGACGAGGCCGCCGGGCAGATGGCGGCCGCTGGTTCAAAATCTCGAAGCGGCCTTTGAACCGGATCGCGAACTGAGCCTTGGCGGCCTGCCGGCTTGTCGGCGGGGGGTGCTCCTATGTGTTTCGTCAAGCGGTAGGTGCTGACTTGGGTTGGTAAATGGTGCCGTCGCGCAGCATGGCGAACAGGACGTCACAGCGTCGCCGTGCCAGCGCGATGAGCGCTTGGTTGTGGCGCTTGCCCTGCTGGACCTTGCGCGTGTAATAGGCTCGCGAGACGGGGCCTCGCAAGGCCGCGAAGGCGGATAGGAACAAGGCGCGCTTGAGCACCTTGTTGCCGCGTCTGGATGGATGTTCGCCTCGGATAGACGAGCCTGAGCGCCGGGTGGATCTGGGTGAGCAGGCCGCGAATGCGGTTGCTGGTTTGAGGGACCTGGGCGGCGAGATCATCGTCGAAGCCGCATAGCATGGTGAGCTCGGCGAGCTGCTCGTCGGCCAATCGAAGCGAGCGCAGCGTGTGCGGCATCGAGCGAGCGGCTTCAGCAATGATCGCGGCATCGCGAGCATCGGTCTTGGCTTCGCCGGCATGCAGGTCGGCGATGCGGCGCATGGCCAGTCCCGGCAGATAGGCGACGAGTACACCTTTAGCGCGGGCAACGGCTACAGGAAGCGCACCGATGGTGGACGGTTGGTCGACGACGAATAGAAGCCGGCCGTGCGTCTTGAGTTCGGCGATCAGGGCGCGCAGCTTGGCCTCGTCGTTGGGCAACGCCTTGTTGTACAGGCGCTTGCCGTGCCGATCGAGTGCAACGGCGTGATGCTGGCCTTTGCCGACATCGACGCCGACGAAGACATCGACGGCATCACGTTGTTGTGTGTCTTGCATCGCAGTTTGTGCAGAGTGAACGGATTGGCCCGCAACAACGGTGGCAAGTCTCGGCATCCACGTTACGGACGGCGTCGGGATATCCCGGCCAAACCCCTATCAGCGATCACCAGCCACCCACCAGACCCGGTGACACACCCCGTGGATCATGACCGCGACTGGGGGCGGGAATCATGCCGGGCCTGGCTGACCAAAGCCCCAATTGAGGAACGCTTTGTCGATTACGGACTGAAAGTTACCGGACCGGTTTCGGAGCAAGCTCGTCAAGAATATGCTCGCCGCTGTGGCAGTGTACGATGCCGCGGTAAGATGATTGCCTTTAGCATATCGCAGCGAATCAGGATCAGTCGACAGTAAGCTTCGACCAACGCTTCATCGCTCGACTAAATGCAGAGGCATTTTTGTATCCGAGGCGGCTAGCTATCTCTTTGGCCGTATAACGTTTTTCAGATAGGTATTTAGATGCGATATCCTGGCGAACGAGGTCTTGCAAAGCACTAAACGATGTCCCCATATCTTTAAGCCTGCGCTGCAAACTGCGCAATGACATACCAAGCTGCTCGGCGAACTCGACAATATCCTGACAGGTCGGATTTTCATACATCAGGCAGAGCAATTGTCCCACGAGGTCGGTCGGCATCCAATGCGCCAATTCAAATTCCCGTTTCGCACAGGCTTTCTTCGCAATCTCATATTCAATGGGGTGAGCGAGGGGTAATTTTGTATTTAAAATTGAAGCGTCAAATTCTAGAAAATTCTCATCTGAATCGAATATTGCATGGCATGGAAAATATTCAGAATAACTATCCGCATGAGAAGGTCTTGAGAAAATAAGGCCGATACGCGTGAAATTGGGAGATTTTCCTATCAAATCAATCATTTGACGACGAACCGCAGTGAAGCACATATCAGTGTTTACAACAAGCAGGTCAGATCGGTAGGTGTAGCCGCCTACTATAATTCGAGCGGTGTCGCCGTCGACGGATAGCCTCATCCGAAAATAACTAATGCCTAGTAACGGATGCTCAAATGCCAGGCGCATCGCGTCACCCAATGTAGGGCTTACAAGCATTGCATGGGCTCGAAGCCCGTAAGCCGTCACCGGTATTTCATTGCCGATATGAAGTCCGATCGCGGAATTTCCTGTTGCCTTCAGAGCATTTGCAAATAGGACCATCTCTTGCGCATGCGTTACCATTGCGTTTGGGCGCTCGATGTCCGAAGGCGCAATTCCGGTGCCAACTAGCAGGGTTTCTTTAGATAGTCCTATACGCTTCATCACCTCAAGCGTAATAAAAATAGTATGAAGCGGCGCAGGGCGCTGCGCCGCAGTGCGATTGACCACCATGGCTGCTGGCTTCATCCAACATCCTCGGATAGCTTATTCTTTCAGCGATTTCGAAAAGACGACCTGGCAGCCGTACTCGTCCAACTCACCGCGCTTCCATCCGAGATGCTGGTAGAAGCCGTCGGCTCGGGAGCCTGGATCGGTGACCAAGGTGACCTGCTCCACTCCTTTATCTTTCAACCATTTCATCGCGCGTTCGAGCAGCTCGCGCCCCACACCCATGTCGTGAAAGGTCGGTTTGACGAACAGAGCAGAAATGAATGGTGTATCGGTAATGACGGGCAAACATATCCCAGCCGCTTCGCCACCACACTCACAGATCCAACCTCCGCCTTGCCGAATCTTCTCGATCAGTAGGCTGCGGTTCAGCAAATGGATCTGGTGCGGATGGATCCTATTCTCGTTTACCGAGAAGCGTACATCATAAAATGCACCGATGTCACCTTCTCTCATGGGACGGTATTCTAAACGCTCGGCCTTGATCATATTCGTTGTCGTCTCTCTATTTTGTATGGTGAAACGCGCTGATGTCTGCTCATCGAGCGCGTGCCAGCGGCCCGATTGTTACACATATCGGAGCCTGGCCCCGATTCTCGTCGAATTGAGCTTCATATCTGCACTCCGGATGCAAACAATAGTGCTCTCTGAGTCGGGGAGCGCACGACGTGCATGATAATGGTGTGGCTTACCGCCCCAATACGAACCACGCTATCAGCGCACAACTTTTCATTGTAAGTGCATTACGATGATAATAATTATATATATCGCCGTTTTGGTACTCATATTTTTCAATCAATAATCGGCACTTGAGCGTTGCAACAATCGAAACAACTAAGTAAATTGGCACCGGGGGTTGAGTGACGGTAACAATTTTGGCGCGTGGAGGTAACAGATTGGCGCAATGGGTTCTCGTCCGCTCTATAGAATATGGCGACCAATTTGTCAGACCCTCGTCCCTGCGAGCTAACCGATTTGAGGTAATTGGTGGTTTTTAGAGTCTTCATGCTAGATTTGTTTAAATCGTGGCGAGTGATTTTCGAGCCACCAGTGCTCGTCATGACGTTGGGCGTCGTTCTCCCGCTGATCGTGCTAGCCGTTGTATCGATCAATGCGCCCCTGGAGTTTGGTGGGGTGGCGTGGGGAGAGTTCACACTCCGAGCGTACGAACGGGTGGTGTTCGATCGCGATTGGGATGGGGCGCTCGTGCTCCAGCAAGGTCATATCAGCATCTTCGTTCGTTCCATGATGATGGCGGTATACGCGACCGTCGGGTGCTTGCTCGTAGGATTTCCCACTGCGTTGTTCATCGCAACACGCACGCCGAAGTGGAGAGCCACGCTGCTGGTGCTGGTGACAATCCCGTTCTGGACTTGCGTTGTCGTGCAGATGGCTGGATGGATTATCGTCATGGCGGACAACGGATTGGTGGCGCAAGCTTTGAGCTATTTGGGCCTGCTGCGCGGTCCGCTCGGCCTTTTGTACACCGATCTCGCGACGCTAATCGGTCTCGTCTATGCATTCACTCCGTTCATGGTTCTGCCAATCTTCGCCGCGCTTGACGAGTTTGACTGGCGATTGGTCGAGGCGGCGTATGACCTCGGCGCTCACAGAGTGGCCGCCCTATTGCAAGTGATTGTGCCCGTCTGCCGGCCGGGCATCATGGCAGGTGTTGGGCTTGTTTTTGTCCCGGCGCTCGGGGCTTACGCGATTCCAGGGTTGCTCGGCGGCAATCATGCGTTCATGGTCGGCAACCTGATCGACTTTCAGTTCGCTGGCGGGCGCGATTGGCCCCTGGGAGCGGCGATGTCGTTCGCACTACTCGCCGCCGTTCTCCTGGCCATGCTCGCGCTGCGCCTCAAGTCCATCCTCCAACATCGGGAACTCGGACATGAATTCGCCTGAGTTACGTCGGTTTCCGCTGACGGCAGGGATCGCGATTGCTGTGTTGATGTTCCTCTATCTGCCGTTGTTGGTCGTCGGGTGGATGAGTTTCAACGATGGGCCTTCCGCTCTCGTGTGGAAAGGGTGGAGCACGTGGGGTTACGTCGAGGCTTGGTCGGACCCGACACTGATTCGGGCGGTACGGAATTCGCTGGTTCTTGCTCTCGGATCCATGGTCCTTTCGACCGGGCTGGCTACGAGCGCAGCCGTCGCGGCGTGGTCACGCGCTGAGCGCCGAGCAATCGATCTGCGTGCGCTGGTGATCGCGCTGCCGCTGGCGATTCCGGAGGTGGTGCTCGCTATCGCAACGATGATGCTGTTTTCGATGTTTGCGCTCGATGTCGGTTTCGTTGCGGTCCTATTCGCACACGTGGTGTTTTGCATCCCGCTTGCGTATCTGCCAATCAACGCACGGTTGAAGACAATCGACCGCACGTTGCTCGAGGCTGCTGCCGATCTTTCGGCGCCGCCATGGGCTGCATTCCGACAAATTACGTTGCCTTTGGCTTTGCCCGGCATTGTCGCTGGCGGGCTGCTCGCATTCGTCGCGTCAATGAACGACTACGTCACTAGCTACTTTCTGGCGGGCGCCGGGATGACCACGTTGCCGATGTACATCTTCAGTTCGCTGAAGATCGGAATTACGCCGAAGGTCAGTGCCGTCTCGGTCGCGGTCGTTGCGCTGTCGGCTACTCAGTTGCTGACGGTCTGGGCTCTTGGCGCGCGTCGCGCGAGTAGATCCATGGGCGCTCGCGTTGAAACGTATCACCCGGACATTCAAACAATGAGAGCCGTATGAAAAAAATTATTGGGGCAATGCTACTTGCTGTTGTTGGGACCGCGACGGGCGCTGAGCTTCATGTCGGAAGCTGGCCTGTCATCATGCCTGTCTCGCTGCTCAAGAAGTTTCAGGCAGAAACCGGCATCGAGACGACGCTCGACACCTACGCGAGTGATGCGGCGCTGACGCAAAAGTTACAGGCTGGGGGAGGGGGCTACGATGTCGTGATCGCCGGCGATTACTACGTCCCCGTGCTCGTGAAGTCCGGCCTGCTGCTCAAGCTCGACAAGAGCAAGCTGCCGAACATGGCGAACATCAAGCCGGAATACCGACATCCGGCCTTCGATCCCGAGCGCGACTACGCCATTCCATTTACGGTCGTGCTGACGGGCTTCGCTTACGACAGCGCTCGCGTTCCAGGCGGACGACTCGATGATAGTTGGAAGTCCTTCTTCGAACCGCCAGAAGCATTGCGCGGCCAGATTGGCGATTTGGACGTCGAAGAGGAACTGTACATGGCCGCGAGCTGGTACCTGGGCCAAGATGAATGCACCGAGAATCCAGCAGATGCAAAACGGGTGCTCGACGTTCTGCAAAAGCAAAAGCCATTCGTGAAAACGTATAGCAATGATGGCACGGTCGATCGTCTCGCATCGCGGCAAATCACCGTTCAGCAGGTCTGGAACGGGGCGGCAGTGCGTGCGCAGGACCGCCTACCATCGATCAAGTTCGTCTATCCGAAGGAAGGCGTGAGGCTGTTCATGGATAGTCTGCTCATTCCGACAAAGGCTCGCAATGTCGATTCAGCCTACAAGTTCCTCAATTGGATGATGCGGCCGGAAAACATCGCGCTGGTGACGAATGCGGTCCGGTACAGCAACGAGATCATTGGCTCCGACCGCTATGTTGATGCAGCGCTGTTGAGCAACCCAGCGGCCAAGACGCCGGAGCAGTACAAAGTACGGCTCAAGCCGTACAAGATGTGTTCGCCCGCTGCGATTCAGTTGCGCAACAAGGTCTGGTTGAAGTTGAAGGGAAATCGCTGACTCGCTGCGGGACCCAACGAGTTCAAAATCGGCGAGCAGCCGAAGGAAGGAAAACATTAGGGTTATGAAGGCACGCTCTGTTGTCTAGGAGGGCCGTCGATCCTAGGGTATTGAAACGAAGCGGCTGTGGGCGATGCTGCGAACATCGCCCACAGCCTGACCTAGGTGTACACATTGAGAGACCACCATGGCTGACCGCATTTTACGGCAACTTTGGCACACCTGTCCGTTCGCGACGGCGGCGATCGTTATCGCAGCGACGCAGCGAAGATCACGTGCCTCGAGTCCGGCGTGCGCGCGCCATTGCGCGATCACGTTATCCTCGTTAGAAAGTGCGATATCCGACGACCGTTCGATGCGCAGACGTCATGCGTCTGCCGCGCTTCCGCCTTCGCCAAAGATCGAATCCGGTTATCTCGCGACATCGATTTCACCGTGTTCCCGCGCGCGGCGTAGGCGATATCTGACAGCTTAGGTCGAATCGGCCACCGCCTTCTGCCCTCCGATTTGCCTCGGAGCAGGTGGTTTCGCGATCGTCGATATCGACGATCACCTTTTTATTCCTCCCAGTGTTGGGCGGCGCAACCCGCCAGCACACCCATTCGGCAGTCACGTAGCCCAATTAGTGCGTGCGCCGAAACGCCAGTACATTGGAGAGTCATTGTGGCAACCTATGGGGAACTGAAGGCACAACTCCGCGCCCTCAACAAAGAAGCCGAAGCTGCAAGGCAGCGCGAATTATCGGAGGTTCTGTCGGATATTCGTGAAGCGATCCTGAGATATGAAATCCGGCCGGAGCAGATTTTTTCGACGTGGACGAGGCTGCGCTTGCCCGATAAGCGACGTGGCCCGCTTCCACCGAAATATCGAAACCCGATGACGGGGGAAACGTGGAGCGGTCGGGGGCGAACACCAAAATGGATGTCTGGCCTGCCGCGCGATGAATTCCTTGTCGATCGGCCTGCGTAATCAGCAATCCAGCGCCCCGGCCGTACCCGAACTCGCGCGCCGCTTGTAAAGCCAAATGAGAATTCGATTCAGTAGGACTCGCTGTTTCTCATGGCTACCTGCTCGAATCGGCCAGTACGTCGGGCATCACGTAAAGTTGTAAAAAATGCTGCGACGCTTGCCAGGCCGTCATTATGCATGGCAGCATGTCACACAAATTGTGCTATGCAATAGCGGTAAAAGATGCGTGCGGGTCGTGATTTAGAGACGGCGACACGACGGGCAAACGTTCATCTCGAAAAATACACAAAATGAACCGAGGGCAAGTTCCGGGCACTGGTGCGCCAGATGCATTCGCGCGCCGGTACATTTCGACACGACACAGAATCCTAACCGTCGGGGCGCTCCTATGCGTCCTCACTAGCGTTTCGATTCTCCTAGCCGCTGCCAACGAGTGGCGGAATACCTATGCGTCGGCCTATCGAACCGCACAAGTAATCGCAAAGTCATATGCTGTCCACTTGGCTAAGGTTTTCGCGACTACAGATGCGTTAACTGGGGTCATTCGTTACGAATACGATCGATCGCCCGAGACGTTCCACTTGCGTTCCCTGATTGATGGTTCTGCATTGACCTTTGATTCGGCGGCGCAGATTACGATTGTTGGCGCCGATGGCTTGGTCCTGCAGACGTGGCCACACAAAATAAATAATTCTATTTATTTGAATGACAGGCCGCATTTTATATTTCACAAAAACAATTCCGCGACCGGATTCTTCATTGGTGCGCCCGTAAAAGGGCGCGTTTCCGGCTATGTGACGATCCAATTTACTCGGCGGCTGGTAGGCCGCGCTGGCAAGTTTGCGGGCGTGGTCGTGACATCCGAACGTCCAGAGTTTTTATCAGCCGGTTTTCTAAGCAGGGCAAGCGTTGGTGAGCATGGCGCGCTTCTGGCATTTCTTAACGATGGCGTACTGCTATCTCGCGCCGAGCTGAATGTCCAAGCAACGGCGACAGGGCCGGGCCTGAATGCATACTTGGAAGCCTCGGGCACGTCGAGCGGGGAACTGGTGGATCCCATCGACCGTTCAACACGGATCTTTGCGCGTGCGCCCGTCGACGGCTATCCCGTTGTTGCGGCTGTCGCGCTGTCAAAGGCTGAAGCGATGGCGCCATTTCGCGCACACCTTTACGTGTATGTTGTGTTCGCGCTCGTCGTGCTAGGCATCCTCTTGGGCGCAACGGTGCTGGCGCTGCGCCATGCAAGAAAGCTCATCCTTGCGGAAGAGGAAATGCGAAAGCTGGCATCGACCGATCCACTTACCGATCTGGAAAATCGGCGAAGTCTGCGTGCCGCGATCGACACACATTGCTCTCGCGTTCCCGTCGCTGCGAATTCGCTAGCATTGTTGACGCTCGACTTACGCGAGTTCGGCCGCGTCAATGATCTGCTGGGGCAGGACGCAGGCGATGCCCTTTTGAGGTTGGTGGCCGATCGGCTTCGAGGTATCGCCGCGACTGACGTTCGTGTAGCTCGAGTGGGCGGAGACGAGTTCAGTTTGCTTGTCGACGATAAGGATGCTTTGGCGAGGGCGCTTGGCGTCGCTCGAATAGTCGTTGAAGCGTTTGAGAGAGCATTTGGCTTGCGAGGCCACGCCTACCTGATGAAGGTCGCCATCGGCATTGCTACCCTCGAACGGTCCGTGGCCGCGGGCTCGGAATTGTGGCGCAACGCAAATCGAGCAATGTCGGATGCGAAACGTGCGGCGGCCTCGTCCGGAGAAAGCGAAGTCCGGATCTACAGCGAAGCGATGGCGCATCAGTTGGACCGTGACGACGATGATTTCCGTGCGCTACTCCTGGCGATGGAACGGCGTGAGATCAGGCTCCATTATGAACCAATCGTCGATATATCCACTGGCCGGTTGAGCGCCTGGTGTGGCTCACTGGTATGGGAGCGCGCGTCAGACGACGTGCGCACCATGAGCGAACTGCATGGCCTGGCCAATCGCACTGACCTGTCGTTCCGCCTCGGGACATATCAGCTAGCCGAAGCGTACTCCCGACAGGATAGTGCGTGTGCTCCTATTTATTCGGCCATCCCTGCGGCTGTAGCGTTGCAAGGCGATTTAGATAATTTTATCGAACACCTTGAGGAGACGAGAGGGATTAGGCGAAGGAACATCCGTCTCGGTATTCTCAATGCTGGTGAGCTCATAGGTCACCAACGAACTGTAGAGTCGCTTCGCCGGCTTCACTCCCAGGGAGCGGAGATCTTCGCGGCCGGGATCACCGGCGACGATTGGTCGATCTCAATCGTCCGTTTGTTGCCCCTTACTGGTGTCGAAATCGGTTCACGGTTTCTGAGCGCCGCATCTCAGGACAAAGTTGCCGAGTCGATGCTGCTCGGTATTATGACGACCTGCTCCGAACTTTCATTGCGGATCCAAGTCTCGGGACTTGATAGCCAGCAGCAGTGCGACTTCCTCCGTAGCTTCTCTAATGTATTGGCCTACGGCAAGTTATATCCGGCGGCGGTATTCAACGATTTCGCCGACAACCCCATGGAGTCACGAGGTCATGATTCGTGAACTCCAGAGGATCTTTGTTGATACTGGCGAGCGGATCGAGAACTACACGAAGTTGTTTGTTCGGGACGGTTCTATCGAGCTCAAACTCGTCGATTGTGGCAGTAGCGGCGTTCTCCTGCATCGCATCCACACTCGGCTAGACGGCAGTATCACGGTACAGATGATCGATGCAACAGATGCCGTTCGCTTAACCGAGTTCCTCGAGAACGATCCGTATAACGAAGTCCTGGCACCGCGCTATCGCACCATTGTCCAGGCTGTAGAGACGCGGGCCAACGCAAGCCATGGCGTGCGGCCTTTCGTCAGCATAGCCGACTGTTGCACTGAACTTGACGTTCTCGCGTTGATGCGTTCGGTATGTATCGAGCACGGCGGCGACTATGCAATTTTCCATTGGCTGTCTTCGGCTGATACGTGCGGCCTCCATGGAGCCATCTACGACACGCACGTGATGTTGGCCGCATGTCCGCCAAGTTGGTTGCTTGCCTATGAGCGGCGCGTTGAAACGGATCCGGTGTTGGTGTATGCGCGCAACAACGTGATGCCAACTTGCGGCTTCGAATCCTTCGGTAGTTCCAATGGCGCATGGTTCGCGCGTGAAGCAGTCCTATATGGGCTGAGAAGCAACGTCTTTCTGCCAGCGACTCGCAGTTCCGAGCGCGGCAAGCTCCATGGTCTGCTACACGTCAGCTCCAGCAAGTCTGCACCATACGGAGAGACGGAGATCTGGCGCCATCAGCGCGAGCTTCGGGGACTGGCAGAGGAACTCCTTGATTGGCCGACGATCCGCTACAAGCGCGCTGCTGCTGCGCAATTTCAGTTGAGCGATGCAGAGAAGATCATTCTCCAGTGGATCCGACGAGGCGGTGACGCGACACACGCCGCGGCTGATCTCGCCCTTACGCAACGGCAAATCTACCGTCACTATAAGTCGATAAAGGTGAAGATGGGGCGTGACGACATCCGTGCGTGCGCACGTATGGCCGCAGAGGCTGGCCTCGTTGATTGACATTAATCGAATTTCCATAATGAAAAACAGTAATATGTCCGTTACCACATGGAGCGCGTTAGGCTAGATCCCGTGACGTTGCGGTCGCACGTAACGCGGAGTGGCCGGTATGCTGATAGGGAAAACAAACAAACTGACGAGGGCAATGGGTTTTGGGCTGCTGCTGTGGGTAGCGGTTGCCCATGCACGTTCATACGCTAACGAACTAATCGCGTTGTCGTCCGAGTGGGTGATCGCAACGGCATATCCTGCTGATACTGTATCGGGCCGCGCCGCTGAAGATTTCGCCAGTTTGTTGAATCAAGCGAATAATGTTGCCGCTGTAGCGCTTCCTCGCTTCAACGAGAAGACAGTGTCGTCGCGATCTCCGGATTCAACAGACTTACCCTTTCGAGTCGAATTTTCCGGTGATTGGGCAACTCGCGAAACAATCCTGGCGCTGTCAACTTCACCATATACGGTAAAGTCGGTCGAGGAGGCGTGTGCCATTTCGCGCATCGCACGACCGGCGTACCGCGCGGCGCTGTCTCATTATGGGTTTGTGCTGCTCGCGGTAATCCCTTGGCCACCAACTGGGATTTGGTCAAGAAGCGAGATTAGTTCGCCAAAAGACTTTGTCGGCATGCGTGTTCGGACCTATGACGAGTCATCAAAACTGGTCCTCGAGGCGCTAGGCGCACATGTGGTATCGCTACCGATCCAGGAGGCGCTTGCACAAATCAAGACCGGAGGCGTCGACGCAGTGATGTCCTCAGGTGATGGGGCGGCAGGGCGTGCATACGCATCAGACCTGCCGAACTTCACGGCATTACGTTACGCATATCCCGTGTCCTTTCTGGTGGCGAGCAGACATTTTCTCGACGGTTTGTCGGCCAGTCAACGCTCGGTGATTTTTGCTGCTGGGTGGGAAACAGAACGACGCGCGTGGGCGAGGCTCCCTGATCGAGTGCGGCGTAACTACGAGATGATGGCAACTCTCGGCGTCGCTGTTCACGACCCCGCCCCGGCATCGCTCCTCGATGCTGTTGTCCGAACAGCAACAGGCGGCTTCAGAAAGGCTGTTACTAAGGACTCGGAGGCAATCAGCATATTGGAGCGTTTTCGAGCGTGCTCTGCGTCAGGTTGCGGCACGTGCACATTGGATGTCCAAACGGAGGCTTCTCGGTGAAACTGGCTAAGCACTTTATTGCCGTAGCCGCACTGACGGCGATCTATTCCTTTGCACTTGCAGTCGCGCAGCGGAACGCTGACGATCTTGTTGATGCGCACAAAACGATAGCCTTCCGCGTCGGCGACAAGGCGTGCGAAGTCAAGAATATTTTCGTGGGTGATGCCCTGGTGCGTGTTGAACAGCACTGCGAAGCTCTCAGCGAAGGAGGTTCATCGGATGCACACGATTGACCTAAATGTTGATCTTGGGGAAGGCTGCGGCAATGACATTGCATTGCTCGAGTACGCAACGTCGATCAACGTGGCCTGTGGCTGGCACGCCGGCGATGCCGTAACGATGCGGGAGGTCATCGCGTCGGCGCTTCGGGGCGGTATAGCGGTAGGGGCTCATCCCAGTTACCCAGATCGGGAAAACTTCGGCAGAAGGTCAATGAACCTGCCGCCGGAAGAGATATATGCGGGCGTGCAGTACCAGGTCGGGGCGGTGAGCGGGATCACGCGCGCGCTTCGCGGTCGCCTTACTCACGTGAAACCGCACGGCGCGTTGTACAACGACGCTGAACGTAAGCGGGCCGTCGCTGTTGCGATCGTCGAAGCCGTGCGCGACTTCGATTCTTCGCTGGCGCTGTTCGGTTTGGCTGGTGGCCAACTCGTGAGTGTGGCCCGTGAGTATGGCCTTACCGCATACGACGAGGTATTTGCCGACAGGGGGTATGCGTCCGACGGAAAGCTCCTTCCTCGAGCGGCGTCGGGCGCCATGATCGAAGACGCTGCCGAAGCAGCTCGCCGTGCGGCAGAGATGGTGTCGAAGGGCGGGGTGAAGAGCAATGATGGCGTTTGGATTGAGTTCCCGATTCAAACCATCTGTTTGCATGGCGATGGGCCGAACGCGCTAACGTTCGCTCGGCACATCAAGCATGCTTTGGTGGAGGCGAGCCGCGACGGTCGGTCCCAGTTGCGACGCATAGTTATCGAAGAACGCGCTCAATAGGTACTTTCTGAAATCAAGATGTTCGTTTTGATTCCCTGACGGTCGTTTTGATGCGTCATTAGCGTAAATTCGCATCGATTCCCCCCCTTTCCACCGTTGGCATGTGGAAAATACGGCCCATGCTAACGGCTGAGGGATCTATGTTCTTCACTTTTTTAGGGAATCGGCTGTTGCTTTGACTGGTGCTGACAACTACCTGTTCGATTTGCTCAAGGACGACCGGGGAAGTGGGTTATCCGGATGACGATCCTCGATGGCACGCAAAAACCGCATCAAGCGATGAGCGGTTGACGCTGGTGTTGGAGCACCAGCATCAACCTGACCATTACGCAGCAACTGTGAGGAAAACCGGAATGGCTACATCCATTGTAGCGCATTGGTCTCGTCGTGCGACCAAGGTAAACGCGCAGGCGTTCTGCCCCGCGGGGACTTTGCCCGCAGCTATCTCGACATTCCCTCCCTTCTTTGCCAGTGCGTTGTTATCGGCCCTCGGATGCTGGCGTTTCGCTTCGGTTCAACTGATGTTGGTCGGAGCGCTTTTTATTCCCCTTCGATGCGGCTTCTGCGCGGCACGTTACGGTTCGCCGTCGGATCGGCATCGACGCAAAGAGATATCCAGCGTTTCTTGGCGTCGTGCAGTTTGTAACGTGATGGCCTTCTGGCGCGAGCCCCGCTCTTGCGTCCCGCTTGCCTTGTTCTGCCTCGGGTGGGTGGCGTTGCTGTGCGCAGTTGTAATTTGCTACGTGCAGCGTTATTTACAACTTACAGCGGTTTGAAGAGAAGCGGCGGCGGGTAATGCTGCGAACATCGCCCGCCGCCTAACTTAGGTGCACACATTGAGAGACTACCATGGCTGACCGTATTTTACGGGAACGTTGGCACACCTGTCCGTTCGCGGTCGCGACGGTTGTTTTAGTTGCGGCGCGATCAAGTTTGCGTGCCTCGAATTCGACGTACACGCGCCAGCGCGCGATTGCGAAATTTCCACCGGAACATGAGAAAACCGAGGACCTCCGTTCGATGCGCAGACGCCGTTCAACGCCCGGCTTCGACCATCGTCCAGTGGAGAATTCGGCTATCCCATTACACGAGATTCGCTGCACTTCCGGACGGGGCTCAGGCGACATCTGACCACTTGGCGTGTATCGGCCACCGCCTGCTGCCCTCCGATCTGCCTCGGAGCAGGCGGTTTGCGATCGTCGATATCGACGATCGCCTTTTTATTCCTCCCAGTGTTGGACGGCGCAACCAACCAATACACCCGTTCGGCTGTCGCGCGCCGATCGGTGCCTGTGCGGGTACGCCAGTAAATTGGAGAGTCATTGTGACGACCTATGAAGAACTGAAGGCTCAGCTTGACGCACTCAATAGGGAAGCCGAAGCAGCGAAGCAGCGTGAAATATCAAAGGTTCTGTTGGATATTCGTGAAGCGGTCCTGAGATATGAAATCCGGCCGGAGCAAATTTTTCCGACTTGGACGAGGCTGCGTTCGCCTGACAAGCGGCGTGGGCCGCTCCCGCCGAAGTACCGAAACCCGATGACGGGGGAAACGTGGAGTGGCCGAGGGCGGGTGCCGAAATGGATGGTCAATAAACCACGTGAGGAATTTCGATTGGATCGAGATTCGTGAGCTTGGTCGTTTTTCCGCGCAACGCAAGCGAGCGGCGATCGACGGTCTTTGCCCAATCAAGCGCCGGATGAAACCTTCACCGCTTGCCGTGCCGCCCCTTCCTTTTCCATCGTTGCCGCCCGCCGCTGAAAACACCGCCAACCACATCTTGACCCACCCGACCAACTCCACCGGCGCCAGCGCCAACGGCCGCCCCGACTTCGCGATCAGCCGCGCGTGCGCCCCCTCGAATATCGGGTGCACGATCGGCACCGTCGTCGACTCGCCGGCCGCAATCTGCAGATAGGCGGCGGATTCACCGATCAGCGTGATGAAGGTCTTCGCCGCGACGATGCGCTCGAGCGCCGTCAGCAAATTCGTCGTCATCGTCGGCCGGATCTCGATGTTCTCGGCCAATTCCAGCATCTCCACCACGTGGCCGATGCCAAACGTAGCGGCATCAGCGCGAGCGGGTGATCGCGGCGCAACAGCAGCACGACCGGCTGCGGCGAACTCGCACGATACGCGAGCAGTGGATGCGGCGGCGGATTGTACGCCAGCCTGATGTGCGCGCGGCGCCGAGCTCTTCCTCGAGCAGCCGGATCTGACGCGTGATGACGGGTGGTGACGTGTTGATGTGGTCGGGCGCTGCGGATGGTGACGTGCGTCAGGGCTTCGTGGAAATACCGAAGGCGCTGAGGGTTGATTTCTCGCATCGAGGAACTCCCGGCTTGGCTCGCTGTTGTTCAAGGGGTAACGCTATGTGAACTTGGTTGCTCTTGCTTGCAGCGCAGCGCGCTGCCAACATGCATTCGACACCGCGTGCCGTCCGATCGACGCCAGCCCGAGATGCCGTCCGCCATACAGGAAAGCGACATGAACATTCTGATTGCAGGCTTTCAGCACGAGACCAACACGTTCGCGCCGACGCGCGCGTCGTATCAGAGCTTCGTTCGCGGCGAAGGTTTTCCGCCGCTCACGCGCGGCGCCAGCGTGCTGTCGCTGCGCGACGTCAACGTGCCGATCGGCGGCTTCATCAAGGCCGCGCAGGCGAACGGGCATGCGCTGCTGCCGGTCGTCTGGGCGGGCGCGTGTCCGTCCGCGCATGTAATGAGCGACGCGTTCGAGCGGATCGGCGGCGAGATCGTCGACGCGGCCGAAGCAGGCGGCTTCGACGCGATCTATCTCGACTTGCACGGCGCGATGGTCACCGAGCAGTTCGACGACGGCGAAGGCGAACTGCTCGCGCGCATGCGGCGGATCGTCGGTGGCCGGATGCCGATCGTCGTGTCGGTCGATCTGCACGCGAACGTCACCGCGCGGATGGCCGCGCATGCGAGCGCGCTCGTCGCCTACCGCACCTATCCGCACGTCGACATGGCGGAAACCGGCGAGCGCGCCGCGCAAGTGCTCGAGCGGCTCGTGTCCGCGGGCCGGCCGTTGCATTGCGCGATGCGCCGGTTGCCGTTCCTGATTCCGATCAACGCCATGTGCACGCGTGCAGAGCCGGCGAGCGGCGCGTATCGGCTGCTCGCGCAGCTCGAACGGGACGGCGTCGTATCGATGTCGTTCGCGCCGGGCTTTCCGGCGGCCGATTTTCCGGAGTGCGGGCCGGCCGTGTGGGCGCACGCGTTCGATGTCGACGTCGCCGAGCGCGCGGCCGATGCGCTGTTCGCGAAACTCGTCGGCGAAGAGGCGCGCTGGAGCGTGCCGTTCCTCACGCCCGACGCCGCGGCCGCCGAGGCGATTCGCCTGAGCCGCACGTCGACGAAGCCCGTCGTCATCGCCGACACGCAGGACAATCCCGGCGCAGGCGGCGACGCCGATACGATGGGCATGGTGCGCGCGCTGCTTCGCAACGGCGCGGACGATGCGGCGGTGGGCGTGATCTGGGACCCAGACGCCGCGGCCGCCGCGCACCGGGCGGGCGTCGGCGCGCGCATCGGCCTGCGTCTGGGCGGCCGCTCGCGCGTGCGGGGCGATACGCCGCTCGAGGCCGAATTCGAAGTCGAGCACCTGTCCGACGGACGCTTTCGATTCGACGGCCCGATGTTCAACGGCGCGCGCGGCGATCTCGGCCCGGTCGCGCGCCTGCGGATCGACGGCGTCCGGATCGCGGTGAGCACGAACAAGATGCAGACGCTCGAGCGCAATCAGTTTCGCGTCGCGGGCATCGAGCCCGAGCGGACGAAGATCGTCGTGAGCAAGAGCTCGGTGCATTTTCGTGCGGACTTCGAAGCGATCGCCGGCGCGATCCTCATCGCGAAATCGCCGGGGCCGATGGCCGCCGATCCCGCGGATCTCGCGTGGGCGCGCCTCGATCCCGACATCCGCGTTCGGCCGAACGGACCGACCTTCGGGTCGATTCGCGCGGCGATGCGTCAGCCCCGTTAGTCCGTTTCAATTCCCATTCGATGGCAAGCCGCCGGCGTGACCGACGTCCGCCGGCCGGTCCGGCTCGTGGCTGCTTTTTGCAGATGCGATGCGGCCATGCGTCGGCTCGCGAATCGATCGTCGACCGGGGCGAGGCGCCGCATCCGGCCCGTCATCGACGGCGCAGCGTTTTCTGACAATCCTGAAGGAGGGCTCATCATGTCGCATCTCATCAATGCCCGGCGCCACCGGCTGATCGGCACCACGCTGGCGGGCATCGGCCTGATGGATCTCGGTCTGGGCGGATTCGCTCACACTCGGTCCGGGTCCGCGCCGCGCCCGTGGTTTTCTTTCTCGCCGTTCGGTTCTATATTCCGAGGGATCGAACGGCGCTCACCCCTCGCAAACCCCTACGCAATGCCACGTAGCCGCTGTACGTAGTTATGCGCTTGTTGGGTTTGCGTCAAAGGCGAACAATAAGGCCCCATCGCTACGTCCCGACGGAGCGTGACGCTTGCCGTCGTTGCGCGCGGCCGCCCGCCGCGCATATTTCCAAAAAAATAGACAGGAGACGCCATGAATCGGGCTTCCGGTTATTTGATCTGGATCGCCGTCGCGCTGCTCGGCGCATTCGCGTTCGGCACGATCGCGCTCGCGCACGGCGAGCGGGTCAGCGCGCTATGGATCGTGATCGCCGCCGTTTGCGTGTATTTGATTGCATACCGCTTCTACAGCCGCTTCATCGCGAGCAAGGTCGTGCAGCTCGACGGCCTGCGGATGACGCCCGCCGTCAAGTACAACGACGGTCTCGATTACGTACCGACCAACAAGTACGTGCTGTTCGGCCATCACTTCGCCGCGATCGCTGGCGCGGGGCCGCTCGTCGGCCCGGTGCTCGCCGCGCAGATGGGCTACACGCCCGGGATGCTGTGGATTCTCGCGGGCGTCGTGTTCGCGGGCGCGGTGCAGGACTTCATCGTGCTGTTCATCTCGACGCGCCGCGACGGCCGCTCGCTCGGCGATCTCGTCAAGATGGAGCTCGGTACGGTGCCCGGCGTGATCGCGCTGTTCGGCGCGTTCCTGATCATGGTGATCATTCTCGCGGTGCTCGCGCTGATCGTCGTGAAGGCGCTGACGAACTCGCCGTGGGGCACGTTCACCGTTGCCGCGACGATTCCGATCGCGCTCCTGATGGGCGTCTACACGCGCTACATCCGGCCAGGCCGGATCGGCGAAGTGTCGATCATCGGCTTCGTGCTGCTGATGGTGTCGATCGCGTACGGCCAGCACGTGCACGATTCGCCGACGCTCGCCGCGTGGTTCACGTTCAGCGGCACGCAGCTCACGTGGATCCTGATCGGCTACGGCTTCGTCGCGTCGGTGCTGCCGGTGTGGCTGCTGCTCGCGCCGCGCGACTACCTGTCGACGTTCCTGAAGATCGGCACGATCGTCGGGCTCGCGATCGGCATCCTGATCGTCGCGCCGGAGCTGAAGATGCCGGCGCTCACGAAGTTCATCGACGGCACGGGCCCGGTCTGGTCGGGCAACCTGTTTCCGTTCCTGTTCATCACGATCGCGTGCGGCGCGGTGTCGGGCTTCCATTCGCTGATCTCGTCGGGCACGACGCCGAAGCTGCTCGACAACGAGACCAACGCGCGCTTCATCGGCTACGGCGCGATGCTGATGGAATCGTTCGTCGCGATCATGGCGCTCGTCGCCGCGTGCGTGATCGAGCCGGGCGTCTATTTCGCGATGAACGCGCCGGCCGCCGTGCTCGGCACGACGCCGGAAGCGGTCGCGAACACCGTCACGCAATGGGGCTTCATGCTGACGCCCGACATGCTCACGCAGACGGCCAAGGCGGTCGGCGAGACGACGATCATCGCGCGCGCCGGCGGCGCGCCGACGCTCGCGGTCGGCATGGCGCAGATCCTGCACCAGGTGATTGGCGGCGAGGCGATGATGGCGTTCTGGTATCACTTCGCGATCCTGTTCGAAGCGCTGTTCATCCTGACGGCCGTCGACGCGGGCACGCGCGCGGGCCGCTTCATGCTGCAGGATTTGCTCGGCACGTTCCACCCCGCGCTCAAGCGCACCGAATCGCTGCCGGCGAACCTGATCGCGACCGCGCTGTGTGTCGCCGCATGGGGCTACTTCCTGTATCAGGGCGTGGTCGATCCGCTCGGCGGCATCAACACGCTGTGGCCGCTGTTCGGCATCTCGAACCAGATGCTCGCCGCGATCGCGCTGGTGCTCGGCACCGTCGTGCTGTTCAAGATGAAGCGCGAGCGTTATGCATGGGTGACGATCGTGCCGACTGCGTGGCTGCTGATCTGCACGCTGACGGCCGGCTGGCAGAAGGTGTTCGATGCGAATCCGAAGGTCAGCTTCCTCGCGCACGCGGCGAAGCTGCAGGCGGCGGCCGCCGACGGCAAGGTGCTCGCGCCCGCGAAGTCGCTCGCGCAGATGCAGCGGATCATCTTCAACGACTACGTGGACGCGGCGCTGTCGGCGCTGTTCATTCTGGTCGTCGCGAGCATTGCGGTGTACGGCGTGATCGCGGTCGCGCGCGCGCGCCGCGCCGCGCAGCCGACGTCGCGCGAGACGCCGTACGAGGCGATGCCGGCCGCGCAGGCGCTCGGCAGCGGACGCTAGAGGAGGCCGCGATGTTCTCCGATCTCGGCGGCGAATTGCGCACCGCGGGCCGGTATCTGGGGCAGGCGTTGCGGCTGATGGTCGGCCTGCCCGACTACGACGGCTATGTCGCGCACATGCGCGCGACGCATCCCGATCGTCCGGTGATGACGTACGAGGAGTTCTTCCGCGAGCGGCAGAACGCGCGATACGGCTCGGGAGCGGGAAAGTGCTGCTGATTGCGTAGTTCGCGGGCGGCGGCGCTTTCGTGATTGTCGTAACAGGAAAAAGCGTCACGGTGCGAGCCGTGACGCTTTTTTCATGCCCGCCGCGGCTCAGCGCCGCTTCGACGGATCGCCGTAGAAATGCTCGATCAATTCCTGCATCAGATAACGATGATGCGGCGAAAGCGCCTCGATTTTCGACGCCAGCTCGATCGTCTCCTGCGTCGGCGCATATTGCTCGTCGCGTCGCAGCGGCGCTTGCGTTTTGCCGCCGGGCGCGCCGGGCGGCGGGCCGTAATGGAGCCAGTGCAGATCGACGCGCAGCCAGTCGGCGAGCGTGCGCAGCTTGTCGGGCGTCGGGACCGTGCGGCCCGTCAGCCATTTATGCGCGGTCTGCGGTGAAATCGGATGTTCGCCGCGATGCCGCAGATTGAAGTGCAGCGCGAGAGCGGTCGCACCGGCGATTTTCTCCGGACTGCGCTGCAGGGCGAATTTCAGGCGTTCTGCGAACGCCGTTTTTTCTTCGAGCGTCGGCATGGCCACATTGTGCGGCGGCACATTGCCAACGCGGACAACCATTCAGGCGACTATTATCTTATTAAAGATAAATTTGGCTTGGCAATGAAAGGTTGAGTGGGGCGATTTTGGGGCGCTTTATTTATTGTTTGAGCTGGCGTTTGATTTCGCATTGCCTCGCACGGAATATCCGGTTGTCAGGTTTTAATTAACTCGGGCGAGATAATTGGCCCGGTGTCGAGCATCTCGCCGATGCATGCATCGAACGCGGCCACCAGCCGATCGACGTCTTCCGCGGTCGTTTCCGGGCACACGAGCATCATGTTGTGAAACGGCGTGATCAGCACGCCGCGGTTCAGCAGATACAGATGCACGATGTGCTCGAGCTCGCCGTCGAGCTGCATGCCGGCGATCGTGCCGTTGCGCGGCGGCGTCGGTGCGAACTGGAATTCGGTGCGCGCGCCGATCCGCGTCACGCACCACGGCAGCCCGCGCCGCGCGATCGCCTGCTCGAGCCCGGCCGCGAGCCGCGCCGCGAGATCGAACATGTGCGCATACGCGGCGGCCGTCATCACGTCGGCGAGCGTCGCGCGGATCGCGCGCATCGCGAGCATGTTCGCGGTCAGCGTCGTGCCGATGCCGGAATGGCCGGGCGGCGCGCTCGCCTTCGCGTGCTGCGCGCGCTCGGCGAACGACGCGCTGAAGCCGTACACCGCGCACGGCACGCCGCCGCCGATCGGCTTGCCGACGACGAGCAGATCCGCGTCGAGCCCGTGCGCGCTCGCGTAGCCGCCGGGGCCGCTGCTGATCGTATGGGTTTCGTCGATCGCGAGCAGCGTGCCGTGACGGCGCGTCAGCGCGCGCGCTTCGCGCCAGAAGTCGGGATCGGGCAGCACCATGCCGATGTTCGTCAGCGCCGGCTCGGCGAGCACGCATGCGACGTCACCGTCCTTCAGCGCGGCTTCGAGCGCGGCGAGATCGTTGAATTCGACGACGCGCGTGTACGCGAGCAGATCGTGCGCCTGGCCGAGCAGGCTGTCGCGCTGCACCGGCCGGCCGTCGACGAGATCGACGAACACGTCGTCGACGGTGCCGTGGTAGCAGCCGTTGAACACGACGATGTGCTTGCGGCCCGTCGCCGCGCGCGCCCAGCGCAGCACGAAGCGGTTCGCGTCGCTTGCGCTCAGCGCGAACTGCCAGTACGGCAGCCCGAAGCGGCGCGCGAGTTCGGCGCCGACCCACGCGGCGTCCGCGCTCGGCAGCATCGTCGTGTAGCCGCGCGTCGCCTGCTCGGCGAGCGCGCGCGCGACGGGCTCGGGTGCATGGCCGAACATCGCGCCCGTGTCGCCGAGACAGAAATCGACGTAGCGATGGCCGTCGACGTCGGTGAAATGCGCGCCGCGCGCGTGATCGACGTACAGCGAGAACGGCGTCGACCAGTCGCGCATCCAGTGCAGCGGCACGCCGAACAGCAGATGCTGCGCCGCTTCGGCCGAGAGCGCGCGCGATTTCGGCATCGCCCGTTCGAACGCGTCGCGTTCGCGTGCGGCGAGCGCGCGGGCGCGCGCCAGGTTGACTCCGTGGCGAATCTCCAAGTCTGGCTCCTTGTGCGGGATGAAGCGGGATCGCGGAACGTCGACGAAAGCTTCGCATATTCGTTCGAGTTGGTCGATCCGAACGAGGGCATCGGGCGTGGGGGCATTGGTGAGCGTGGGGCGTACGCGTCACGCGCGCGTCATGCGTGCGCGAGCTGCAATGCGGTCGTGCCCGTGCACAATCCGCGCACGACGCGGCGTAGCCATTGATGCGCGGGATCGCTCTGGAAGCGCGGATGCCACGCCTGCGTGATCAGCACCGTTTCGAGCGACACCGGCAGCTCGAACGTGCGCACGCCGAGCCCCGCTTGCACCGCGCCGAGCGCGAGATGCTCGGGCAGCGGCAGCAGCAGGTCCGACTCCTGCAGCGCGAACACGGCCGCATACGGCGTCGGCAGGACCAGCAGCACGTGCCGTTCGAGGCTGCGCTCGGCGAGCGCGGTGTCGATCGGCCCGGACGACTTGCCGCGCCGCGACACGCCGATATGCGGCCAGTGCGCAAAGCGTTCGGGCGTGATGTCGTCGTCGAAGATCGGATGATCGTTGCGCGCGAGCCCGACGAACTTCGTCGTGAAGAGCGGCTGCACGCGGATCTCCGGACCGAGGCGGCGCGATGCGCTGATGAACAGGTCGATGCGGCCGCTGCGCAGCGCGTCGTCGTCGACGTCGTCCTCCTCGGGCATGAAGCGCACCATCGCGCGCGGCATCCCGCGCGCCATCTCCTCGAGCAGCCGGCTGCTGTGCATGCCGACGAAGATGTCGTTCGCGCGCACGCTGAACTGCTTGTCGAGCGTGCGCAGATCGACCTCGGCGCTCGGCGCGAGCAGTTGCGACGCGCGCTCGACCGTCTCGCGCACGACGCCGCGCAGCTTGAGCGCGCGCGGCGTCGGCACCATCTTGCGGCCGGCCTGGACGAAGATCGGATCGCCGACCGTCTCGCGAATGCGCGCGAGCGTGCGGCTCATCGCGGGCGGGCTGAGGTTCATGCGGCGCGCGGCGCCAACGACGCTGCCTTCTTCGAGCAGCGCGTCGAGCGCAATCAGCAGATTCAGATCGGGTGCCATCGACTTCTCCGTGTCATGACGTGCATGCGGCGCAATGGTAGTGCGAGCGTCCGCCGTCCAGTGTCAACCCAGACGCACTCGATGATTGCGCGGCGCGCAACGCTGGATGTACGCATCGGCGGTTTCGCTTGCCGATTCCGGCATGCGACGGCGCGCGCCGTGTCGGCTCTTCCGCGTTTTAAGACTTCAGCGCATCGAGATTCAACGCATGCGAGCGGCCGATCCAGACCGCGGCGTCGCGATGATCGTGCAGTTCGTCTCCCGTGTTCGGATGCAGGAACACGTCGAGCTCGCCGTGATGCAGCGTGAGCCACGGCACGACTTCGGCGAATTGCGCCGGCCCGAACGCGATCTGATACGACCACGCCGGATGCGGGCCGACGAGGCGCTCGTGGAAGCGGCCGAGCTGCACGGCCGCGCCGAAGCGGCGTTCGACGGTTTCGCGAAGGGCCCACGCCGCGTCGCGGCTCGATGCGTCGAAATAGACGTGGGCATGCCAGCCGGTGATGGCGGCGACGTCGGATGATGTCATGGCGGTTCCCGGAATGTCGGCGGCGGCGTCGCGGCATCCGGCGCGGCGCGCAGCGTTATCGGCGGCGGCGCATCGTCTCGGCGCCGGCTCAGCGGGCATCGTAACCCGGCGCGGGAAAGCGTGCCGGGCGGCTCGCCGTTGCCCGATCGCCGTCGCGTGTCGCTCCACGCGAGCCATGCGCCCGAACAAAAACAAAAGGCGCCCCGAACATCGTCCGGGGCGCCTTGGCCGACGACGGAGAACGCGAGCGCGTTCCGTGTCGCGGCGATCGTCAGGCCGTCGCGGCCGGCTTCGGCGACTTCTGCAGCTTGCCCTTGCCCGCGCGCTGGATTTCTTCGAGCTTGATCTCGACGTGGCGCGAGAACACGTACTCGGCCGGACGCTGGTTGTCGATCGGAATGTCCGGCGCGAACGCGCCTTCGGTCCGGATGCCGCTCATCGACACCTTCAGCGCCTTCAGCGGATGCGCGATCGTATCCATCACGGCGGTGGCCTCGAAGCCGCAGTGGACCATGCAGTCCGCGCACTTCTCGTAATTGCCGACGCCGTACTTGTCCCAGTCGGTCGATTCCATCAGCTCCTTGAAGGTCTTCACGTAGCCTTCGCCGACCAGGTAGCACGGCTTCTGCCAGCCGAACACCGTGCGCGCCGGGTTGCCCCACGGCGTGCACTTGTACGTCTGGTTGCCGGCCAGGAAATCGAGGAACAGCGACGACTGGCTGAACGACCAGCGCTTGCCGCCTTCGCCGCGCTTGAACACCTCGCGGAACAGGTTCTTCGTCTTGTCGCGGTTCAGGAAGTGCTGCTGGTCCGGCGCGCGCTCGTACGCATAGCCCGGCGACACGGTGATGCCGTCCACGCCGATCGGCCCGAGCGTATCGAAGAATTTCGCGACGCGCTCGGGGATCGCGTCGTTGAACAGCGTGCAGTTGATGTTCACGCGGAAGCCGCGGCGCTTCGCTTCCTTGATCGCCGCGACCGCCTTGTCGTACACGCCTTCCTGCGACACGGAGTGGTCGTGCGCGTCCTTGTCGCCGTCGAGGTGGACCGACCAGACGAAGTACGGGCTCGGCTCGTAGTCGTCCATCTTCTTTTCCATCAGCAGCGCGTTCGTGCACAGATAGACGAACTTCTTGCGCTTCATGATGCCCTTGACGATGTCCGGCATTTCCTTGTGCAGGAGCGGCTCGCCGCCCGCGATCGACACGACGGGCGCGCCGCATTCGTCGACGGCCTGCAGGCATTCGTCGACGGACAGGCGCTGGTTCAGGATCGGGTCCGGATAATCGATCTTGCCGCAGCCGTTGCAGGCGAGGTTGCAGCGGAAGAGGGGCTCGAGCATCAGCGCGAGCGGATAGCGCTTGTTGCCGGACAGGTGCTGGCGCACGATGTATGCGCCGACGCGCACTTGTTGGAGCAGCGGAATAGACAAGAGACGTCCTCCTTAAACTTCGCGGGCGACAGCTTGCATGAGCTTCGCCGGCAGCTTGAATTCGACTTTTTCCTCGCGTCCCGACATCGTCGCGACCTCGACCGGGCCGAGCGCGCGCAGCGCGGCGATCACATCCTCGACCATTTCCTCGGGCGCCGACGCGCCGGCCGTGAGGCCCACCGCGCGCGCGCTCGCGAACCATTCAGCGCGGATTTCCGAGCCGTCCGCGACGAGATAGCTCGGCACGCCGCTTTCGGTGCCGATTTCGCGCAGCCGGTTCGAGTTCGAGCTGTTCGTCGCGCCGACGACGAGCAGCACGTCGACCTGTTCGCTCAGCTCGCGCACCGCCGCCTGGCGGTTCTGCGTCGCGTAGCAGATGTCGCGCGTGTCCGGGCCGACGATGTCGGTGAACCGGCGGTGCAGCGCCTCGATGATGCCGCGCGTGTCGTCCACCGACAGCGTCGTCTGCGTGACGTACGCGACGGGCGTGTCGGCCGGCAGCGTCAGCGTGTCGACCTCGGCCTCGCTCTGCACGAGGATCACCTCGGCCGGAATCTGGCCGATCGTGCCTTCGACTTCCGGATGGCCGGCGTGGCCGATCAGGATCAGCCGGCGGTCGGCCGCGACGTACTGGCGCCCCTGCACGTGCACCTTCGTGACGAGCGGGCAGGTCGCGTCGAGGACGTCGAGGCCGCGGGCCTCGGCATCCTTCTCGACGGTCTGGGCGACGCCGTGCGCGCTGAAGATGGCCACGGCGCCGTGCGGCACTTCGTCGAGTTCCTCAACGAATCGCGCCCCTTTATTTCTCAGGTTTTCAACGACGTGCCGATTATGGACGATCTCGTGACGTACATAGACCGGCGCGCCATGCTGTTGCAGCGCGCGCTCGACGATCTCGATCGCGCGGACAACCCCCGCACAAAAGCCGCGAGGCTGGGCAAGGATGACTCGCATATTTGGGCGAACTCCGACGACTGACGCGGGGTGCGAGCGGCCGGCAGACCGGGCCGATCGCCCCAACTTGGATGTTATGAATGCAGGAACGGGCCCGGCACCCCGAAGTAGTCGCGCATTTTAACCCTATCGGCCTTTGCGTGCTTTACCGTTCCTGACGTTGTGGCAATTGGAGCAACCCCGGAGGTCCGGCGCCTGCGCGCGTCAAACCCAGTAAACTAGGCGGTTTTCACCGAACCTTTCGGCTCGCTGACGCCGGAATGCATTGAAGAAGGGGCTGATTCGCATGGAAGTCGATCGTAACGAAACGGGCGCGGCGGCGCGCGCGGCCGCCCGTCCGGACGGCGCGCCGGGCCGCCGTGGCGTGCGGGCGGAGGGCCGCGCATGACGCTCATCGTCGTGTTTCTGCTGTCGTGCCTGTCGCTCGCGATCTGGCTGGTGCTGCTGTTCGGGCGCGGCGGCTTCTGGCGCGCGCGCCCCGCGCGGCGGCTGCCGCCCGACGCGCGTGGCGCGGCCGCCGCTGCCGGCTGGCCGGCCGTCGCAGCCGTCGTGCCCGCCCGCAACGAGGCCGACGTGATCGGCGAGGCCGTCCAGTCGCTGGTTGGCCAGGCGTACGAAGGCGCGTTCCACCTGATCGTCGTCGACGACCACAGCACCGACGGCACCGCCGCGGCCGCGCGCGCGGCCGCGGCGGCCGTCGGCCGCGCCGACCGGCTGACCGTGCTCGCCGCGCAGCCGCTGCCCGCCGGCTGGTCGGGCAAGGTGTGGGCGCAGTCGCAGGGGATCGCCGCGGTGCGCTCGCTCGGGCTGCCCGCTGACTACCTGCTGCTGACGGACGCCGACATCGGCCATCCGGAGGACGCGGTCGCGCAGCTCGTCGCGCGCGCGCAGGCCGAGCGGCGCGACCTCGTATCGCTGATGGTGCGGCTGCGCTGCGATTCGTTCTGGGAAAAGGCGCTGATTCCGGCGTTCGTGTTCTTCTTCGCGAAGCTCTACCCGTTCTCGTGGGTCAACGATCCGCGCAACCGGACGGCGGGCGCGGCGGGCGGCTGCATGCTCGTGCGCCGCGACGCGCTCGAGGAGGCGGGCGGCATCGAATCGATCCGCGGCGCGCTGATCGACGATTGCAGCCTCGCCGCGCAGATCAAGCACCGAGGCGCCGGCCGTCACCCGATCCGGCTGGATCTTGCCGATCGCAGCGTGTCCTTGCGGCCGTACGATAGCTGGCGCGACATCTGGAACATGATCGCGCGCACCGCGTTCACGCAGCTCCGGTATTCGCCGGTGCTGCTGCTCGGCACGCTCGTCGGGATGACGATCATCTATCTGGTGCCGCCCGCGGCGGCGCTCGCGTACGGCGCGCGCGCGTGGCCGGCGTGGCTTGCGTGGGCGTCGATGTGCACCGCGTATGCGCCGATGCTCGGCTACTACCGCCGCTCGCCGTGGTGGGCGCCGGCGCTGCCGCTCGTCGCGCTGTTCTACGTCGGTGCGACGGTCGCGTCGGCCGTGCGCTACTGGCGCGGCAAGGGCGGACAGTGGAAGGCGCGCGTGCAGGCGCCGGTGCAGGATCGTTGAGCGTCGGCCGGCTGGCGGAGCGGGCGAGCGCTGGCGCTCGCGGGACAACAGGGCGGCCGGCGACGGAGGGCGGGCGGCGCACCCGTCGATTTCCCTGCCGGGCACTTCCCTTTCGAATCGGCGGCGCGGTGCCGTCGCCGGCCACGAGGGCCGCGTCGGACACTGCGCGCCGCCGCGTCACTTCTGCGTGAGCAGCATGTACAACTGGATCACGACATCCGGCGAGAACGTGAACGGTACCCAGCCGTAGCCGCTGTGCCGCGCGACCAGCAGGCGGTCGCCGTTCGCCTGCTTCTGGACCGCCATCAGCGGATTGCGCGTCGTTACGAAGCGCCAGCCGTTCGGCAGTCCGCTCGGCTGCTCGATCGTCATCGATGCGCGCACGTGCGCCAGTTCCTCGATCAACTGGCTGAGCTGCGGCGGCGGCAGCGACACCGAATGCTCGCCGAGCGCGAGCGTGATCTCGTCCTGCGACGGCCGTGCGACGTGCAGCGAAAGCGTGCCGTTCGCGGTTTGTGTCGCCGCAATCGGCGCGGCGGGCTCGGCCATCGTCCGGTTTCGCTCGGATTGCGACGCGAGCGATTCCGCCGTCGCCTTGTAGCTCGCCGCGCGCGCGGCGGCGGTCTCGGCGGCCGAGCGTTCGGTCGTGGCCTGATTGAGCAGCGACTCGGCCGCCTCCTTGTCGGCCGCTGCCCGAGCCGCGGCCTGCTCGGCGGCGGCGCGATCGGCCGCGGCTCGCGCGGCGAGCGCTTCGGCCGCAGCCTTGTCGTTGGCCGCTTGGCTTGCTGCGGCGTCCGCCGCGCTGCGCGCCGTCGCCGCCTGTTCGGCCGCGCGCGTCTCGGCGGCCGCGCGGTCCGCTGCGGCCTGCGCGGCGAGCAATTCCGCAGCCGCGCGGTCGGCTGCCGCCTGGGCAGCGGCCTGCTCGGCGGCGGCGCGATCGGCCGCGGCTCGCGCGGCGAGCGCTTCGGCCGCGGCCTTGTCGTCGGCCGCTTGCGCTGCTGCGGCATCCGCCGCGCCGCGCTCCGCCGCCTCGCGATCGGTTGCGGCCCGAGCGGCCAGCGCGTCGGCGGCCGATTTGTCCGCCGCCGCTTGCGCCGCGGCCCGTTCCGCCGCGGCGCGATCCGCCGCCGCCTGCATCGCAAGCGCTTCGGCCGCGGTCTTGTCGGTGACCGCTTGCGCGGCGGCCGCCTCGGCCGCCGCCTGGACGGCGACGGCCTGCCTGGCGAGCGCGTCGGCGGCTTCCTTGTCGGCGGCCGCCTGAGCGGCGAGGGCTTCGAGCGTCGCTTGCTCGACGGACATTTCGGCGGCTTGCGCATGCTTCGCGGCGGCTTCTTCGACGGCAGTCTGCGCGGCGGCCTTGTCTGCGATGGCGGTTGCGGCGGCTTCCTGGGCGGCGCTCGCGACTTCGCGCACCGTGTGGATGAGTTGATCGAAGCGGCTGTCGAGCGTATCGATCTGATCGTTCAGGTTCATGCGTGCATTCTCTACGTAAGACCCGCGATTTTACCCGCAGGCCTCACGCAGGTTCGAACGTCGCATGTAACAAAATGCTTGCGATGCGGCGCGCGACGATCGGCGAAGCATCGGCACGCGCGGCCGGGCCGGTTCGGTGCGGCCCGTCCGCGCGCGCCCGGCGTCTGGTTCTCAGCGCAGGTATCCCGCCTGCCGGAACCAGTCGAGCGCGTCGCGAATGCCTTCGCGGTACGGCCGCGCGCGATAGCCGAGCTCGCGCTCGGCCTTCGCCGACGTGAAATACATCTTGTTCTTCGACATCCTGAGCCCGTCGACCGTCACGAACGGCTCGCGCTTCGTCAGCTTCGCCACCGCCTCCGCGCCGAGCGCGATCGGATACAGCGGCCAGCGCGGCAGCGCGATCGTCGGCGGCTTGCGGCCCGTCAATTGCGCGATGTCCGCGAGCATCGTCTGCAGCGGCAGGTTCTCGCCGCCGAGGATGTAGCGCTCGCCGATCCGCCCGCGCTCGAGCGCGAGCAGGTGGCCAAGCGCGACGTCGTCGACGTGCACGAGGTTCAGCCCCGTGTCGACGAACGCCGGAATCTTGCCGAGCGCGGCTTCGACGATGATCCGGCCGGTCGGCGTCGGCTTCACGTCGCGCGGGCCGATCGGCGTCGACGGATTGACGATCACCGCGGGCAGCCTGTCGTCGGCGATCATCCGCTCGACCGCGCGCTCGGCGAGCACCTTGCTGCGCTTGTACACGCCGATCGCCTGCTCGGCCGTGAGCGGCGACGATTCGTCGGCCGAGGCGCCCGACGGCGTCACCTTCAGCGTCGCGACGCTGCTCGTGTAGACGATCCGCTCGACGCCCTCGGCGAGCGCCGCGCGCATCGTGGCGACCGCGCCTTCGAGATTCGCGCGCTCGATCTCGAGCGGATCGGGCGCCCACAGCCGGTAGTCGGCGGCGACGTGCAGCAGGTAGCGCACGCCGCGCAGCGCGGCGCGCATCGACGCCTCGTCGCGCATGTCGCCCGTCGCGATCTCGGCGTCGAGATCCGCGACGTTCGTGCGCGGGCTGGTCTGCCGCACGAGCACGCGCACCCGGTAGCCTTGCCGCCGCGCGGCGCGCGCGACGGCGGAGCCGACAAAACCGGATGCGCCGGTCACCAGAACGAGATCGCGTTGTGTGTCAGTCATGGTCCTCATGGCCGCGCGGCCGTGCGGCGCGGCGTGTTGTACGTCGTGCGAGATTGTACGTGGTCGCCCCGGATGCGCGGCGCGCGGTTTCGTCGAGCATCGTTCGCGCCGCGCGACTACAATGCCGGGCTTGGATCGACTGGACGACACGGGGGATGCGATGAGCGGCGACGATCTGGACGAGCGGATCGAAACCTATTACGTGCGGGTGCGCGGCGTGGTGCAGGGCGTGGGCTTTCGGCACGCGACCGTGCGCGAGGCGCATGCGCTGAAGCTGCGCGGCTGGGTCGCGAATCTCGACGACGGCTCGGTCGAGGCGATGCTGCAGGGCCCCGCGCCGCAGATCGACCGGATGCTCGCGTGGCTGCGTCACGGCCCGAGCGCCGCGCACGTGACCGAAGTGACGTTCGAGGAGCGCCAGACCGACAAGCGCTTCGAGCGCTTCCAGCAGCATTGAGCGCTGCGGCCGATTATCCGCAGGCGGGGCGCGGGATCGCGCTGTCGGTCGCGGCGTCGGCGCTGTTCGCACTGTTGTCCGCGTACGCGAAGCTGCTCGCGCCGCTGACGGGCCTCGACATCTTCGCATGGCGGATCGTGTGGACCGCGCCCGGCGCGATCGCGGTCGTCGTGCTGCGCGGCCGCTGGCCCGCGTTGCGCGAGCTGCTCGCGCACGCGCTCGCGAACCGGCGGTTCGCGCTGTCGCTCGCCGCGAGCGCGGGGCTGCTCGGCCTGCAGCTCTGGCTGTTCCTGTGGGCGCCGCTGCACGGCCGGATGCTCGAGGTGTCGCTCGGCTACTTTCTGCTGCCGCTGACGATGGTGCTCGTCGGGCGCTTCCATTACCACGAACGCTTGAGCGGGCTGCAATGGCTTGCGCTCGCGTGCGCGGCGGCGGGCGTCGCGCACGAGATCTGGGCGACGCGCGCGTTCGCGTGGCCGACGCTCGTCGTCGCGCTCGGCTATCCGCCTTACTTCGTGCTGCGACGCCGCGTGAACGCGGATTCGCTCGCGCTGTTCTCGGTCGAGATGCTCGTGCTGCTGCCCATGGCGGCCGCGACGCTCGCGACGGGCGGCACGAGCGTCGCCGGCCGGCCGCTGTTGTGGACGATGCTGCTGCCGGGCCTCGGCGCGATCAGCACGCTCGCGCTCGCGAGCCATCTGAAGGCGAGCCGCATGCTGCCGATGGCGCTCTTCGGGATTCTCGGCTACGTCGAGCCGGTGCTGCTCGTCGCGGTCGCCGTGCTCGTGCTCGGCGAGGCGCTGTCGTGGCAGCAGCTCGCGACGTATGCGCCGATCTGGGCGGCCGTCGCGCTGACCGCGTGGCACGGCTTCCTGATCGCGCGGAGGTAGGCGGGCGCGGTCGGTTGTCGACCGATTCTCCCCGCGTGAATTGCCTCCGGCCGCGACAGGCACGCCGCATGCCCGCGCATATCGGTGGCCCGCGACGCGCGCTGTAATCCGCCTAAAGATTTCGTTGCATTTTGTTACTTAGGGCATACCCTGAGCGGCGATTAGAATTTTTAAGACGATTTCCTTCGCTTCCTCTTTCGCCCACGGGCCCGCCCATGAACGGTCATGTCTTCACGTCGCAGGGGCGCTGCTCCTTCACGTCGGCGCATTGCCGCGCATTCCGCCGGCATTCGCGTTCCGTCGCGGCCAAACGGTTCGCGATCCTGATTTCCCTGTTTCCCGTCGGGTGCCCGGCGCTCGCCGCACGCATCGGCCCGGCTGCGCGATGAGCGGTTCCGCGATGTCATCGCCCGCGCCGGCCGGCCGCTCGATCGAGGTCGATTTCTTTCGTGGCCTGGTGTTGCTGACGATCGTCGTCGATCACATCGGCGCGAGCGTGCTGTCGCGCGTGACGCTGCACGCGTTCGCGCTGTGCGACGCGGCCGAGGTGTTCGTGTTCCTCGGCGGCTTCGCGACCGCGAGCGCGTTTCTCGCCGTCAGCGCGCGTCACGGCGCGGGCGCGGCGCGGCGGCGCTTCGTGCGCCGCGCGGCGCAGATCTACCGCGCGTTTCTCGCGACGTCGACGCTGATGCTTGTCGTATCGGCCGTGCTCGATCACTACGGCATCGACGCGCCGAACATGGCGCTCGACGACATCAGCGTGCTGCTCGCGTCGCCGCTCACCGGGCTCGTCGAACTGCTGACGTTCAAGCGGCAGCCGTATCTCGCGGCGGTGCTGCCGATGTACGTGCTGTTCGCGCTCGCGACGCCCGCGATCGTGCCGCTCGCGCGCGCCAGGCCGTGGTGGCTGCTGTTCGGCAGCGTGCTGCTGTGGAGTTGCGCGCCGTGGCTCGCGGCGCAACTCATCGACACCGATTCGTTTCGCTGGAGCTTCAATCCGTTTGCGTGGCAACTGATGTTCGTGCTCGGTGCGCTCATGCGCTGCTGGCCGCTGCACCGCGACGTCGCGACGCGGCCGGGCGGCGCGGCGATCACCGCCGTCGCGCTCGCGATCGTGCTCGCATGCGCGTACTACAAGCTGTTCTCCGGGCTGCCGCTGCCGGAGGGCGAGCTCAAGCGCCATCTCGCATGGCCGCGCGTGATGAATTTCGTCGCGTTCGCATGGCTGATGGCCGAACTTGTTCGGTACGGCTGGATTGCGAGGATCGCGCGAGCGGCGCAGCCCGTCGTCGCGGTCGGACAGCGCGGGATGCTGTGCTTCGTCGTCGGCGCGGCGATCTCGCTGACGCTCGATTCGGTGCTGCACGGCATGCACGGCAGCGCGCGCATGCCGCAGCTCGGCGTCGGCCTTGCCGCTGACGCCTGCGCGCTCGCGCTGATGCTGACCGTCGCGCGCTCCGGTCTGCTGTTCCAGCGCTGGCGCAGGAGCGTCGCCGCGTGAAGCGGGCGAACGTGACGCGCCAGAGGGCCGCTCCGCGCGCGTTCGTCGCCCGCCTCGCGCGCGTCGCTCATCCCGCGGCGAAGAGCGGCGGCAGCGTCGCGACGTCCTGCAGTTCGTCGAGCCGCCACAGCCGGTCGAGCGCCGTGCGCATTCGCTGCGCGCTCAGGCGCGCGCCGCCGTTCTTCACGAATTTCGCTTCGAAATCCTCACGACGCATCGGCCGTGTCGGCGAGCCCGGCAGATCGTCGATCTGCTGCGCATAGACCGCGCCGTCGCGGCAATGCGCGGTCACGCGATTCGCCGCGCGCGCTGGGTAGCCCGCCGTCAGCGCCGGATCTTCCTCGACGCGGATCTTCGCGATCAGCGCGCGCAGCGCCGGATCGCGCAGCGCGGCGTCCGAGAAGCTCGTGGTCCGGATATCGCCGTCGAGCATCGCGCGCGCGACGACGTACGGCAGACTGTGGTCGGCGGTTTCGCGCGTCGACGGCTTCCATTTCTCCGGCTCGCTGCCGGCCGTCACGTAGCCGACGCGTGTCGTGTGCACGTCGATGCGGCGAATCCGGCTCAGGTCGCCCGCTTGCGACGCGACGTCGATCGCGGCCGGAATCGCGGTCTGCGTAAAGCCTTGCGCCGGGTAGTACTTGACGAAGCAGCGCGCGATCCTGAACGGTTCGCCGCGTCCGCCGAAACGGCTCGTGTCGAGCTCGAACGGCCCCGACACCTGCCGGAAGAAACCCGCCTCGCCCTCGAAGATCGGCGACGGCCCGGTGAGCCCCGCGCGCGCGAGCAGCGTCGAGAACACCGCGTTGCGCGCGGCGTCCGCGTCGGCAAGCGCTTTCCAGTTCGACAGTTCCTGCACGCGCGTCTGGTTCAGCGCGAGATGGCTGTTGAGCGACAGGTTCACGGCCTGCGTGAGCGAGTCGACCGGCATGCGCATCAGCTTGCCCGCCGCGAGCGCGGCGGCGGGCAGCGAGTAGCACGTGTGGTCCCAGCCGCGCGGGCTGATCTCGGCCGCGTCCATCAGCCGGCACGCGATCTCGTACGCGAGCGCGATCGACAGGATCAGGTCGCGGCCGCTCGCGTGCTGCGCCTCGGCCACCGCGACGCACGCGGCGATGTTGTCGCTCGGATGGCCGATTTCGCGGCCCGCGTATGCGTCGTTGAAGTCGAAATAGCGCAGCGCGGTGCCCGTCGCGAACGTCGCGAGATCGGGGCTCGTTCGCTCGGCAGTCCCGATGATCGTCGACGGTCCGCCGCCGATGCTGCGCGCCGCGTCGCGCGCGATGCGCACGGGCGGCTCGTCGAGCGCGGCGAGCGTGCAGCCGAGCGCGTCGATCAGATGCGACTTGACGGTGTCGATCGTCGCCGAGTCGAGATCCTCGTAGCGCAATCCCGCCGCGTATTCGGCGAGCTGCCGCGCGAGCGTGGGCGCCGGCGCTGCGTTCGGTTGTGCGCGCGCGCGAAGCGGTGCGAGCGTCGCGGCGAGCGGCAGGCCGGCTGCGGCGGCGAGGAAATGGCGTCGATTCATGGTGGCGGGGCTCCTGTGGTGAAGGGATCGAGGCGCGCGGCTCAGAACAGCTTGCGCACGCCGACGGCGACGCCCGCGCTGCCGGAGCGGCCGCCGGCAAGCGAGTAGTGGAGGAAGCCGTAGTTGTAATCGTCGAAGTCGAGCGCCGCGTGGCGCGCGTAGCCGGCCGCCGCGTACAGCGTCGTCGTTTTCGATGCGAAGTAGTTGAGCTGCAGCGTCGCCTGTTGCGGCGTGCCCGATGCATGCTGCGCCGTCGGCGTGCGCGCCGGGTTTTGCGCGCGCACGCGCTCCGCGTACAGCGCGCCGATCAGTTGAACGACCGGCGTGATCGCCTGACGCACGCCGATCCACCAGAACGTGTAGCGCGTGACGACCGACGGCGTCGCGACGCCGCCTTGCCCATGCGCGACGCCCGCGATCAGTTGCGTCGCCTCGAAGGTCAGCATCGCGGCGGCCGCGTAGCGGCGGAAATGCGCGAAGCTGCCGGCTTGCGGCGTGTGCACGTCGTCGTACGCGAACGCGAACGACAGCGCGCCGCCCGTGTAATCGAAGCCCGCGCCGTGCGCGGCGCTCGCCTGGAATGCGCCCGGCTCGTTGCTGAACGCGTAGTGCGCCTCGAACGTCATCGGGCCGACCGTCGCGAGATATTTGACGACGTTGTTCTCGCGGAAGTTGATGCCGATGATCGCACCATCCGGTTCGTACAGCGTCGAATACGCGCCCGTCGGCGAGTAGTGCTCCATGATGTCGAACAGCGTCGTGTACTGGCGGCCGAAGCGCAGCGTGCCCCAGCGCGGATGCTCGAGTGCGACCCACGCGGAACGGTCGAAGCCGCCCGCGCCCGTGCCGGTGCCGTTGTTCAGGTTGATGCCGCTCTCGAGCCGGAACGCGGCGCGCCAGCCGCCGCCGAGCGCCTCGGCGCCCTTGATGCCCCAGCGCGAGCCGCTCTTGCCGCCCGAGCCCATCCGCGCGAGCGCGGCGGGCTCGCCTTTCGCACTCGCCTGGTTCGTCGCGTACTCGATGTACGCGTCGGCGACGCCGTAAAGCGTCAAGCTCGTTTGCGCGCATGCGCCGGCCGAGACGAGGCCCAGTCCGCACAGCGCGGACAGTCGTTTATCCATCGTTGTCTCCACCTATGTTTCCGCTTTTTCTTTCTTTGGGATCGTTCTTCGTCGTGCTTGCTGCTGTCGCTGCTACTTCGGCTTGCGACCGGTGCCTTCGCCGTGGTCATGGCCGCCGCAGCCGCCTGCATCGTCGCGGTCGAGGCGGCGATTGCCGGTGGCCGGCAGGTCGGCATCGAACACGGTCTGTCATGCGCGCGGCGATGCGACGCCGCCCGGTCATCGCTCCGGACCGGGCGTGTGCGTTGGCCGCGGGCGCGTATCGGATGGCGGCGCGCGTCACGCTGCCGCGCTTCGTCGCGGGCGGCGCGCGATCGCGTCGGCGTGCGCGAGCACGTTGCGCGCGTGCGCGACGCCCGGCGCGTCGACCATCCGGTTGCCGACGCGCAGCGCGCCGCGGCCGTTCGCGCGCGCGTCGTCGTAAGCGGCGACGACCTCGCGCGCGGCGCGGACCGCGGCGTCGGACGGGCGAAACGCGCGATTGAGCACGTCGACTTGCGCAGGATGGATGCAGGTCGCGCCGGCGTAGCCGAGGTCCGCCGATTCGCGCGCGAGCCGCTCGAACATGTCGAGGTCGCGAATTTCGTCGAGCCCGCCAACGAGCCCGAGCGGCTGAATGCCCGCCGCGCGCGCGGCGATCACGAGCAGTTGCTTCGGCACGCGCAGCACATCCGCGCGCGCCTCGGCGCCGCAGTGCAGCGCGAAATCGCCGCCGCCGAGCATCATCGCGGCGATGCGCGGCGACGCGCGCGCGATCCGCTCCATCGCCTGGAATGCGCCGGGGGTTTCGATGATCGCGACGATCCGCGTGTGGCCCGCGGCGATGCCGTGCTCGGCTTCGAGCGTGTCGAGCAGTTCGTCGATCGCCTCGACATGCGACGCGCCGCGCACCTTCGGCAGCACGACGCCGTGCACGCCCGCCGCCAGCGCCGCGCGCAGGTCCGCGACGAGCGGTTCGAGCGGTCCGTTCACGCGCACGAGCACCTCGCGCCCGGCGGCGGCGAGGCCGCCCACCGTATCGGCGAGACCGTCGCGCGCGGGCGTCTTCCATTCGGGCGGCACGCTGTCTTCGAGATCGAGGATCAATGCATCGGCGTCGCAGTCGGCCGCCTTCGCGACGAAGCGCGGCACGTGCGCGGGAACGTAGAGCAGCGAGCGCCAGACCGGCTCGTTCGATGTTTTCATGTCTGTTCTAAAAAATGAAAGTCACTTTCATTTTTGTCGATTGTGGCGTAACGTCAAGTCTGTCGTTAACCCTGATAATCATGAGTATCGGGTAAACATCGACGTGTTTCTGAGACCTGACCCGTTGTTTTTCAGACGTTAGTTTGTATAATGAAAGTGACTTTCAAAAATTTGATTGCGGCCGACCCGATGCCCGGAAAGGCCGTGACGACGAGGCAGACATGACGAATCAGACGGATGGCGGCGTGGCCGCGGTCAATCGGGCGCTCGCGGCGCTCGTCGCGTTCGGCGAAGCGCCGGGCGGCCTGACGCTCGCTCAGGTCAGCGAAGCGTCGGGCGTCAACATGAGCACGCTGCTGCGGATGTTCGAGTCGCTCGAACGGTTTCGCTTCATCAAGCGGCTCAACGACGGCCGCTACGTGCTCGGGCCCGCGGTGTTCCAGCTCGGGATGATGTATCGCGAGTCGTTCCAGTTGCGCGAGCACGTCGTGCCCGTGCTCGACGCGCTCGGCGCGGAGACGGGCGAAACGACCGCGTTCTACGTGCGCGAGGGCGACCAGCGCGTGTGCCTGTTCCGCATCCATCCGCGGCGCGCGGTGCGGACCTATCTGCGCGAGGGCGATCGCTATCCGCTCGACGTGGGCGCAGCGGGGCGCGTGCTGCTCGCGTTTTCCGGCGCGCGCGGCGGCGGCTTCGAGAAGACGGCCGCGCAGGGCTATGCGGTGTCGCTCGGCGAGCGCGATCCGGACAGCGCGGCGATCGCGTGCCCGGTGTTCGGCGTCGGTCGCTCGCTGATCGGCGCGCTGTCGCTCGGCGTGCCGCGCTTTCGCTTCAACAAGAAGGTGCAGGCCGATTATCTGCCGCGCGTGCAGGCCGCCGCGAACGCGCTCACGCATGCGCTCGGCGGCGATCTGCCGTCGGCGGCGGGCGTCGCGCAGGTCGTCGATCTGTTCGGTGCGGCGCACGAATGACATGAGAACGGCGGCGGCCGGCATGCGGCCGGGCGTCGGCCGGTGACGGACCGGATTCGAATCGGGGGCAACGATGGATGTTCGACAAACGCAGGTCGAGGAATGCGCGTCGCCGCGCCGCCGCGCGGACACGGGGCCGATTCACGCGAAGCGCTTCGACGCCGACGCGCGCGGCCCGCTTGCGGGCGTGCGCGTCGTCGATCTGTCGAGGCTGATGGCGGGCAACATGCTGAGCCTGCAGCTCGCGGATTTCGGCGCCGACGTCGTGAAGGTGGAGAACGAGCGCGGCGACACGCTGCGCGCGGTCGGCGCGGGCGGCGTCAGCACGAACTGGAAAGTGTACGGGCGCAACAAGCGCAGCGTGTGCGTCGATCTGCGCTCGGCCGATGGCATCGACATCGTGAAGCGGCTCGTGCGCGATGCCGACGTGTTCGTCGAGAGCTTCAAGCCGGGCGTTCTCGAGCAGATGGGGCTCGGGCCGGACGTGCTGCTGGCGCTGCGTCCGTCGCTCGTGATCGCGCGCATTTCCGGATGGGGGCAGACGGGCCCGTACCGGCACAAGCCGGGCTTCGGCACGCTGGCCGAAGGATACGCGGGCTTCGCGTCGATCAACGGCTTCGCGGATCGCGAGCCGGTGCTGCCACCGATGTTCCTCGGCGACATGACGGCCGGGCTGTCTGGCGCGATCGCGGTGCTGGTCGCGCTGCACGCGTGCCGCGACGGCGCGCGGGGGCAGGTGATCGACGTGTCGCTGTTCGAGCCGCTGTTCTCGATTCTCGGGCCGGCCGCCGCGAACTACGTGCTGACGGGGCGCGTGAAGGAGCGCACCGGCAGCCGCTCGTCGAACACCGCGCCGCGCAACGCGTACCGCACGCGCGACGACAAGTGGCTGTGCCTGTCGAGCTCGACGCAAGGCATGGCGGAGCGGCTGTTTCGCGCGATCGGCCGCGCGGACCTGATCGATGATCCGCGCTACGCGACGAACGTGCAGCGCGTGCAGCACGCGGGCGAGCTCGACGCGATCGTCGGCGCGTTCGTCGCTGCGCGCGATCTCGCCGACAACCTCGCGTTTTTCGAGAAGGCCGGCGTGACGGTCGGGCCGATCCTCGACATCGCGCAGATCGTTCAGGATCGCTACGTGATCGAGCGCGAGGCGATCGTCGAGTTGCCCGACGACGACGTCGGCAGCTTGCCGATGCACGGTGTCGTGCCGCGCCTGTCCGGCACGCCGGGCGGTTTCAGGCGGGCCGCGCCGAAGCTCGGCGAGCACAACCGCGAGATTCTGTTGCCGTTGCTCGGCGCGCACGAGTACGCGCGGCTGGCCCGGAACGGCGTGATTCGGCCGGAATGAGGCCGCTTGCCGCGCATCGTGCCGCGTACCGGCGCGATGCGGCACGATCAAGGAGACGCATCGATGGAACGAAGATGGAAACGGCGCCCGGCTGGGTCGAACTGGGGTGAATTTGGAGATGAGGACCAGAAGGGGCGGCTGAACTGGCTGACGGAGGGGAAGGTGCTGGAGGGGCTGTTGGAGGTGAAGGTGGGGAAGGTGTTCTCGCTGAGCCTGCCGCTGGACGTGCCGCGGGGTGGAGGGCTGAACGCGCGGCGGCAGCCGCCGCGGGTGATGGCGGCGCAACTGGGGGGGCGTCCGTACTTTGGGTATAGGGCGGACGAATCGGCGCGCAACGCGACGGACGTGGTGTGCGACGACGCGTTCTGCGTGCACTCGCAGTACTCGACGCAGTGGGATGCGCTGTCGCACGTGGGCGGGGTGTTCGACGCGGACGATGATGGGCATGCGGAGGTGGTGTTCTACAACGGCTACCGGTTGGGGGAGCACGTGGTGGTGCCGAAGGAAGGGGACAGCGAGGGCGGCGCGCATGCGCTGGGGATCGAGGTGATGGCGCAGACGGGGGTACAGGGACGCGGAGTGCTGATCGATCTGCGGCACCACTACGGAGACGGGCGGCGCAAGGTGGGCTACGACGCGCTGATGCGGGTGTTGGAGGCGGACCGTGTGGAGGTGGAGCGCGGGGACATGGTGTGCGTGCACACGGGGTTCGCGGAGAGGTTGCTGGGGGAGGAGGCGGGAGCGTTGACGAGGTGTTGCGTGCTGGACGGAGAGGACGGGCGGCTGCTGAAGTGGGTGGACGAGAGCGGGCTGTCGGTGCTGGCGGCGGACAATCACGCGGTGGAAGAGCGGCCCGGGGTGTTGAAGTCGCGGGAGGTCCCCGGCGCGCTGATGCCGTTGCATGAGCTGTGCCTGTTCAAGCTGGGGATTCACCTGGGCGAGCTGTGGAGGCTGACGCCGCTGGCGGAGTGGTTGCGTACGGCAGGGCGCAGCCGGTTTCTGCTGACGGCGCCGCCGCTGCACATTCGCGGGCTGGTCGGCTCTCCTGTCAATCCGGTCGCGACCGTCTGAATTCGCGGCATCGGCCTGAATCGTCAGTATTCCCATTCGATTTCGAATAACCCGGCGCGCTCGGCGACGCCGGATCATGGAGGAGACGCCATGTCGGACGTTCAAGCTGCGTCGCTCGCGGCGCGCATCGATCGCCTGCCCGCAACCGCGACGATCTGGAAGCTCGTCTGGGTGCTGAGCATCGGCGGCTTCTTCGAGGTGTACGACCTGTTCCAGATGACTTACCTGCCCGCCGGCATGATACGGGACGGCATTTTTCATGCGGGCGCGCGCGGCGCGTTCGGCATATCGGATCAGGGCGCGCTCGGCGCGGTGACGTTCGCCGGCCTGTTCGTCGGCGAGATGTTCGTGTCGCGGCTCGCCGACCGCTTCGGCCGCCGCGCGCTCTTCACGGGCTCGCTGCTGCTCTACACGGCCGCGAGCGTCGCGATGTGCGTGCAGTCGACCGCGCTCGGCGTGCTCGTATGCCGCTTCGTCGCGAGTTGCGGGGTCGGCGCGGAGCTGATCACGATCGGCGCGTTCCTGTCGGAGCTCGTGCCGAAAGCCGTGCGCGGCCGCGCGTTCGCCGTGTGCTTCGCGATCGGCTATCTCGCGATGCCGGTGCTCGCGTTCGTGTCGTGGCTATGGGTGCCGCACGCGCCGCTCGGCATCTCCGGCTGGCGCTGGGTCGTGCTGCTCGGCGGCAGCGGCGCGGCCGTCGTCTGGTGGCTGCAGTCGCGCTTGCCCGAGTCGCCGCGCTGGCTCGCGGAGCGCGGCCGCGCTGCGCAGGCCGATGCGATCCTGAGCCGGCTCGAAGCGTCCGTCGAGCGCGAGGCCGGCCGGCCGCTGTCGCCCGTCGACGTGCCGCGCCACGCGATTGCATCGTCGCGCCGCGCATCGATGTGGGACGCCGACAATCGCGGCCGCACGGCGATGCTGATCGTGTTCAACGCATTCCTGAGCATCGGCTTCTTCGGCTTCAGCCAATGGCTGCCGACGCTGCTCGCCGCGCAGGGCGCGTCGGTGACGAAGAGCCTCTGGTATGCGTTCGTGATCGCATTCGCGTATCCGGTCTCGCCGTTCGCCGCCGCCGTGCTTGCGGACCGGATCGAGCGCAAATGGCTGATCGTCGCGAGCGCGTTCGGCGTCGCGCTGTTCGGCACGGGTTTTGCGATGTCCGCGCATCCCGCCGCGGTAATCGCGTTCGGCGTGCTCGTCACGCTGTGCAACACGGTGCTTGCGAGCAATGCGACCGCATACCAGTCCGAGGTGTTCCCGACCGGGATCCGCAGCCGCGCGCTCGGCTTCGTCCATTCGATCGGGCGGCTCACCGGCATCGCGAGCAGCTTTCTCGTCGCGCTGCTGATCGAGCATGCCGGCGTGTCGTCGGTGTTCGTGCTGATCGGCGCGAGCATGGCGATCGTGATGCTGTCGATCGGCGCGTTCGGGCCGCGGACGAACAACCGCTCGCTCGAGGACATCGTCGGCCACGCGGACGGGCGCGCGGCGAGCGGCGAGCGCCGCGCGGCGTCGGGCGACGCGCGGCAGACGATCGGTTGATGCGCCGGCCCGGCTGGCGAATGGCTCCGTCGCACCTCGATGTGCAACACATCGGTGTGCGACACGGCACAACACAACACGGCACGGCGACGACGCCTCGCGAAGCGGGGCCGCGGTCCGTTCGTTGCGCGGCATCGCACCGGTTTCCTTCGGTGGGTTCGTCGATCGTCATGCACGAAAACGATGCATGAGCAGTGCGCGCAAACGCGAGACACAGCGATCGATAGATGAAGCGTTCGCGTAATGCCTGCGCACGCCTGTTTCGTTTTTGGCATGCGTTTCGGGATCGGAACGCCCCCTCATCACGCGCGTCCATGCCGCGCGTTCGTTGCCTGCATGCACTGCTGCAGCGCGCCAGCGCAGCCCGGAAAGCCTGTTCCGGAAACGCACTAAACCGCGCGCGGCGCTGGTCCGGCGCGGGGCGCGCATTCCCCGCATGAATGTGTGCATCGCAACAATCCATTTCAAATGGTGCGTGCGAATCGCTATCGTGAACGCCACGTTCAACTCCGATTGCGTCCGAAGCGGCGCCACGCGAAGCCACCATGAAGCTGGACCGAAGCGATACCCTGACCGATGCGCACGGCGGCGCGCCTGGCAAGAGCGGACTCTCGCTGCCGCGCACGCTCGTGCTGCCGATCGTGCTCGGCACGCTGCTCAACGCGCTGAATTCGTCGATGATCGCGGTCGCGCTCGTCGACATCCGGCGCGCGTTTTCCGGCGGCGGCGATGTCGACGTCATGTGGCTCGTGTCAGGGCTCTATCTCGCGACCGCGGTCGGGCAGCCGATGATGGGCCGGCTTGCGGACAGCTTCGGCGCGAAGCGGATCTTCCTCGCCGGGCTCGCGATCGTGCTGGCCGCCGCCGCGCTGGCGCCGTGGGCGCCGTCGCTTGGCTGGCTCGTCGCGGCGCGCGTGATGCTCGGGATCGGCACGTCGGCTGCGTACCCGGCCGGCATCGCGATGATCCGCGCGTGGTCGCAGCGCCATGCGCAGGGCGCGACGCCGACGAGCAGCCTCGGCGCGATCTCGATCGCCGCGCAGGTGGCCGTCGCATTCGGCCCGCCGCTCGGCGGCCTGCTCGTGCAGTACGCCGGCTGGCGCGGCGTGTTCTGGGTCAACGTGCCGCTCGTCGTCGTCGCGTTCGTGCTCGGCATGACGTGGCTGCCGGCCGACGCTCCGCGCGCGGGGCAACGCCGTGCGACGCTGCGCGAGCAGGACTGGCTCGGCGCCGCGCTGTTCGTTGCGACGCTCGCGAGCCTGCTGTCGTTCCTGCAAACCGCGTTCGATGCGCCCGACCGGCTGCTGCTCGGCGCATGCATTGCGTTCGGCGCGCTGCTCGTCGGCCACGAGCGCCGCGTCGCCGAGCCGCTCGTCGACGTCCGGATGCTCGCCGGCAATCGCCCGCTCGTCGCGACGTATCTGCGCTGCATCGGCACGTACATGGTGTTTTACGCGATCTTCTATTCGCTGCCGATGTGGCTGCAGGACGTCAAGGGCCTTGCCGCGCGCGACGCCGGCCTCGTGATGCTGCCGATCTCGGCGTTCGGCACGATCACGACGCTCGTCGCGACGCGGCTCACGCATCGCCGCGGATCGCGCCCGGTGCTGGTGTTCGGCTCCGCGATGCTGTGCGTCGGCTGCGGCGTGATGGCGCTGATGTCGGCCGACATGCCGGTATGGGCGATCGTCCCGCTGTCGATCGTGTTCGGGATTCCGAACGGATTCAACAATCTCGGCAACCAGGCGACGCTCTACCGGAGCGCGCCGGGCGAGCGGATCGGTGCGGCGGCGGGACTCTACCGGACCTCGCAGTACGTCGGCGGCGGCTTGTCGTTCGCGCTCGTGGGCATCGCGTTCGGCCATGCGGCGAGCGATCGCGGGCTGCACGCGCTCGCGCTCGCGCTGCTCGCCGTCAGCGCGCTGCTGCTGTTCAACGCGGCGTCGAGCCCGCACATCGACGCGGCCTCTCAACCCATTCCCCAACAGAAGTGAGACCGATTGACATGTCCATTCCTACGCTCAATCCGACCGTTGCCCTCGTGGCGATCGACCTGCAGAACGGCATCGTTTCGCTGCCCGTGGTGCCCCAATCGGGCGGCGACGTGGTTGCGAAGACGGCCGAGCTTGCGAGCGCGTTCCGTGCGCGCAAGCTGCCGGTGATCTTCGTGCACACGAGCTATCAGCCGGACGGCGCCGTCGCGCTGAAGGTGAAGACCGGCGTGCCGCCTTCGCCGCCGAACCTCGATCCCGAATGGAGTGCGTTCGCGCCGGCGCTCGGCGTGCAGCCGCTCGACGTCGTCGTCACGAAGCATCAGTGGGGCGCGTTCACGGGCACCGATCTCGACGTGCAGCTACGCCGCCGCGGGATCACCGACATCGTGCTGACCGGCATCGCGACGAACATCGGCGTCGAGTCGACCGCACGCCAGGCTTACGAAAACAACTACAACGTCGTCATCGTCAGCGACGCGGTCAGCACCTGGTCGACCGACGCGCAGACCTTCGCGCTCACGCAGATCTTCCCGAAGCTCGGGCAAGTCGCGACGGCGTCCGACGTCGAGGCGGCACTGGAGACGCAGCAGGCGCGCTGAAGCGGCCAGCCCGCGCAACGCGCATTCCCCAACGTTTGCCATCCATCGAGGACTAGTGATGATCACGACTGAAGCATGGGTGCTGTATGCCGGCCCCGAACAGACGAAGAAGCACGCGCCGGTGCCCGGCGAGCTGCGCCGGGAGACGTTCCAGTTCGCCGGTCTTGAGGATGACGAAGCGCTCGTCGAGCCGCTGTACGGCTCGTGGGAGGCGAATCTCGACCACGCGCTGTCGCGCAATCCGGTCGACATCTGCCGCCAGCGCGGCGAAGAGAAGATCGTGCTCGGCAACGGCGCGCTCGTGCGCGTCGTCGATCGCGGTCGCGGCGCGAAGCGCCCGGAGATCGGCGAGATCTGCATGGTGATGCCGTTCGGCAAGCGCGATCAAAACGGCTTCGCGGAGCTCGTCTACGCATACGACGCGCCGGGGACGATCGGCGTGATGGCGCGCCGCACGAAGATCCGCGCGGACAATCTCGTGCCCGTGCCGAAGGACAGCCGCCATTCGCTGCTGCAATGGGCGACCTACGGCCGCTACTTCACCGCGTGGGACAACTGGAAGATCGCGTCGAAGTGCTGGCGCGCGCAACTGCCGGACGTCGATCCTGCCGACTATCTGGTGTTCGGCTGGGGCGGCGGCACGACGCTCGCGGAGCTGCAACTGGCGAAGCGCGAGGGCTTTCGCGTCGCGATGACGGCGAGCGGCGACAAGCGCCTTGCCGACATCGAGAAGCTCGGCATCACGCCTGTCGACCGGCGCGGTTTCCCGCATCTCGCGTACGACGAGGAGCGCTACCGCGGCGATCCGGACTATCAGGCGAACTACCGCGCGTCGGAGAGCGCGTTCGCCGAGATCATCGGCGAGCTGAGCGGCGGACGCGGCGTCGCGATCTTCCTCGACAATCTGGGCGGCGCGCTCTATCGCGCGACGATGCGCGTGATCGGCCGCACCGGGATCGTCGCGACGGTCGGCTGGAAGACCGGCATGCGGCTCTGGAACCTGCGCGCGACCGAGTGCATCAATCGCCGGCTGCACATTCACACGCACGCGTGGCGATACGACGACAGCGAGGCGATTCGCGACTTCCAGGAATCGACGGACTGGGTCGGGCCGGAGCCGACCGAGATCTACGATTTCGACGACGTGCCGGCGCTCGCCTCCGACTACGTCAACGGGAAGATCAAGACGTATTTCCCGCTGTATCGGGTCAATCCCGTCTGACGGGACGGCGCCGTCCGGGGCGAAGCGCGCCGGACGACGATTAGTCATCCAAATGAACGGGCCGGATCGCGCGACGCGCTCCGGCCGACGAGCCGATTGGAGAACACGATGACGAACGTGGACATCGATGAGCGGCAAGCCGAGACGCGAACGCGCGCGCACGATGCGCCGCCGCTCGACGGCATCCGCGTGATCGACGCGGCGACGCTGTTCGCCGGCCCGCTCGCGGCGACGATGCTCGCCGATTACGGCGCCGACGTGATCAAGGTCGAGCATCCGACGGGCGACCCCGCCCGCAAGTACGGCGCGCGGCGCGACGACGTGCCGCTCTGGTGGAAGGTGATCGCGCGCAACAAGCGCTCGGTGACGCTCAATCTCGGCCATGCCGACGGTCAGCGGCTGTTTCGCGAGCTCGCGGCGACGGCGGACGTCATCATCGAGAACTTCCGGCCCGGCACGCTCGAGCGCTGGGGGCTCGGCTACGACGTGCTGTCGGCGGTCAATCCGCGCCTCGTGCTCGTGCGCGTGACGGGCTTCGGGCAGTTCGGCCCGTATGCGAGCCGGCCGGGCTTCGGCACGCTCGCCGAGGCGATGAGCGGGCTCGCGTCGGTCACGGGCGAGGCGGGCGGCGCGCCGCTGTTGCCGTCGTTTCCGCTCGCCGACACGATCGCGGGCCTGAACGCCGCGTTCGCGACGCTCACGGCGCTCAAGGCGCGCGAGCGCACCGGGCGCGGCCAGGTCGTCGATCTCGCGATCATCGAGACGATGCTCGCCGCGCTCGGCGCGCAGATCGCGAGCTACGACCAGACGGGCGTCGTGCCGCCGCGCACCGGCAACCGCTCGTCGAACAATTCGCCGCGCGGCGTGTACCGGAGTTCGGACGGCAAGTGGGTTGCGCTGTCGACGTCCGCGCAGAGCATCGCGGAACGCGTGATGCGGCTCGTCGGACGCGCGGATCTCGTCGACGAGCCGTGGTTCGCGACGGGCGCGGGGCGCGCGCGCCACGCGGACGAGCTCGATGCGGCGGTGGGCGGCTGGATCGCGCAACGCACGCGCGATGAGGCGATCGCGGAGTTCGAGCGCGCCGAGGCCGCGATCGCGCCGATCTACGACGTGACCGACGTGCTGCGCGATCCGCAGTACGCGGCGCTCGGCTCGATCGTGACGGTGCGCGACGAGGAGCTCGGCGCGTTCCGCACGCACAACGTGCCGTTCAGGCTGTCCGACACGCCGGGCGCGATCCGCTGGGGCGGGCCGCGGCGCGGCGCGCACAACGACGAAGTGTTCGGCGCGCTCGGCATCGATGCCGGCGAACTCGCCGATTTGACCCAACGAGGCGCACTATGACGAGAAGCGCGAATCACCGCAGTTACCTGTACGTGCCGGCGCACAAGGCGGCTGTCGTCGACAAGGCCTATGCGAGCGACGCCGATGCGATCGTCCTCGACCTCGAGGACGCGGTGCCGGCCACCCACAAGGCCACCGCGCGCGAGGCCGCGGCGAAGATTCTCGCGGCGGGGCCGGCGAAGCCGACCTACGTGCGGGTCAATCCGTATTCGAGCCCGTGGTGCCGCGACGACGTCGCGGCGATCGCGCTGCCCGCGCTGTCCGCGCTGCGCCTGCCGAAGTGCGACGAGCCGCGGGAGATCCGCGAAGTGGCCGCGTGGCTCGACGCACTCGGCAGCGCGGCCGGCATCCAGATCCTGATCGAATCCGCGTACGGCGTCGAAACCGCATATCAGCTCGCGACCGCTTCGCCGCGGCTCGAGCGGATCGGGCTCGGCGAGAGCGATCTGCGCGCGGATCTGCAGATCGGCGTCGACAACTTCACGCTCGAAGTGTGCCGCGCGCGTTGCGTCGTCGCGGCGCGTGCGGCGGGGCTCGCCGGGCCGATCCAGACCGTCTATCACACGCTGACCGATCTCGACGGGCTGCGCGAATCGACGCTGCGCGCGAAGTCGATGGGCTTTGTCGGCCGCTTCGCGATCCATCCGTCGCAGGTGCCGGTGATCAACGAGGTGTTCACGCCGTCCGCCGACGAGATCGAGGCGGCCGAGCGGATTCTCGACGCGGTCGACGCGGCCGCCGGCGCGTCGTCCGCGTCGTCGGTGTTCGTGCTGCCCGACGGGCGCGTCGTCGCGCCGCCGCTGATCGCGAATGCGCGCGTCACGCTCGCGCTCGCGGGCAACCTGCGTTCGAACGGAGCCCTGTCATGAACGAAGCCGATCTGACCATCACACGGGTGGCTGCGCGCCGCGCCGCGCCCGTCGCCACGCCGCCCGCCGACGGCATCGTCGGCGCGCTCGGCCGCTTCGCGGCCGCGGTTCGCATCGACGGGCTCGACCGGCAACTGCGCGAAGAGGCCGCCGCGCGCGTGCTCGACCTGCTCGGCAACAGCCTGATCGCGCATCGCGAGTCCGTCGCGCAGGCGGTGCTGCGCGTCGCGCGCGGCTGGGCGGCACGCGGCCCGGCGGGCGTCGTCGGCGCGCGGGACAGGCTGCCTGCGGCGGGCGCCGCGCTCGTCAACGGCACGCTCGCGCACGCGATGGACTTCGACGATTCGCACATGCTGTCGGTGCTGCATCCGAGCGCGTCGGTGATTCCCGCGGCGCTCGCCGTCGCCGAGGCGACGACCGCTTCGGGCGCGGCGCTCCTCGACGCGATCACGGTCGGCACCGAGATCTGCATCCGGCTCGGCGTCGCCGCGTACAACGAGCGGCTCGGCAATTCGGTGTTCTTCGATCGCGGCCAGCACGCGACCTCGATCTGCGGCACGCTCGGCGCCGCGGCGGCCGCGGCGATGCTGTACGGGCTCGATGCGGTGGGGATCGCGTCGGCGCTCGGCATCGCCGCGAGCATGGGCGCCGGCTTGCTCGAAGCGAACCGCACGGGCGGCTCGGTCAAGCGCGTTCACTGCGGCTGGGCCGCGCACGCGGGCGTGAGCGCGGCGGAATTCGCGGCGGCGGGCGTCACCGCGCCGCCGACCGCGCTCGAAGGCCGGTTCGGCTTCTTCCATGCGTGGTGCGGCGATCTCGCCGATCCGAACGAAGTGTTGAGCCATCTCGGCGACGAATGGGAGACGAGCCAGATCATCTTCAAGCCGTATCCGTGCAACCACTTCACGCACCCGGGCATCGACGCCGCGCTGCAACTGAAGGCCGGGGGCTTGCACGCGGACGAGGTGGCGTCGATCGAGCTGAGCGTCGCGGGCCCGACGCTGCGCACGATCGGCGAGCCCGCCGAAATCAAGATGCGACCGCCGAACGGCTATGCGGCCGCGTTCTCGGGGCCGTACACGGTCGCGGCCGCACTGCTCGGCGGCGGCGGGCTCGGCGTCTGGTTCGACGACTTCGACGATGCGCACGTGCACGATCCCGCGCGGCGCGCGCTCGCCGCGAAGGTGCGCTGCGTCGCCGATCCGTGGTGCGATGCGCGCTTTCCGGCGGGGCTGCCGGCGGTGATGCGCGTGACGACCGTGAACGGGCATGCGCTCGAGGCGCGCATCGAATCGAGCAAGGGCACCAATGCGCGGCCGCTGACCGAGCAGGAGCTGACGGCGAAGTTCATGCTGGCCGCGGGCGCGACGCTCGGCATGCCGTTGGCGCTCGCGCTGCGCGATGCGGTGTCGGCGCTCGTCGACGGCGGGTCGCTCGCGCCGCTCGTGGAATTGACGACCGGCTCGGCCGGCGCGTCGTCGACCGATACGGGAGGCTCGCTTGACTGAACGAAGATGGAAACGGCGCCCGGCTGGGTCGAACTGGGGTGAATTTGGAGATGAGGACCAGAAGGGGCGGCTGAACTGGCTGACGGAGGGGAAGGTGCTGGAGGGGCTGTTGGAGGTGAAGGTGGGGAAGGTGTTTTCGCTGAGCCTGCCGCTGGACGTGCCGCGGGGTGGAGGGCTGAACGCGCGGCGGCAGCCGCCGCGGGTGATGGCGGCGCAACTGGGGGGGCGTCCGTACTTTGGGTATAGGGCGGACGAATCGGCGCGCAACGCGACGGACGTGGTGTGCGACGACGCGTTCTGCGTGCACTCGCAGTACTCGACGCAGTGGGATGCGCTGTCGCACGTGGGCGGGGTGTTCGACGCGGACGATGATGGGCATGCGGAGGTGGTGTTCTACAACGGCTACCGGTTGGGGGAGCACGTGGTGGTGCCGAAGGAAGGGGACAGCGAGGGCGGCGCGCATGCGCTGGGGATCGAGGTGATGGCGCAGACGGGGGTACAGGGACGCGGAGTGCTGATCGATCTGCGGCACCACTACGGAGACGGGCGGCGCAAGGTGGGCTACGACGCGCTGATGCGGGTGCTGGAGGCGGACCGTGTGGAGGTGGAGCGCGGGGACATGGTGTGCGTGCACACGGGGTTCGCGGAGAGGTTGCTGGGGGAGGAGGCGGGAGCGTTGACGGGGTGTTGCGTGCTGGACGGAGAGGACGGGCGGCTGCTGAAGTGGGTGGACGAGAGCGGGCTGTCGGTGCTGGCGGCGGACAATCACGCGGTGGAAGAGCGGCCCGGGGTGTTGAAGTCGCGGGAGGTCCCCGGCGCGCTGATGCCGTTGCATGAGCTGTGCCTGTTCAAGCTGGGGATTCACCTGGGCGAGCTGTGGAGGCTGACGCCGCTGGCGGAGTGGTTGCGTATGGAAGGGCGCAGCCGGTTTCTGCTGACGGCGCCGCCGCTGCACATTCGCGGGCTGGTCGGCTCTCCTGTCAATCCGGTCGCGACCGTCTGAATCGCGACGACCCGAGAGAGAACACGCGGCGGCTTCGGCCGCCGCGTGTTTTTTCGCGCGCCGCCGCTTGCGAATCCGGGATGTTTACAAAAATGACGATCCTTTCCGGCCTGTAACGGAAACCGTGCTCTTATTCTAATTGAGGCAAGGTATTTAAATAATTGGGCTATTCTTTTTCGTCGAATTACTAAATTCAATTTTTATTTGTATTTCGAAAATTCCGAAGGCTGATCATTTGGCGGCCAATTTCGGAAAAGGAATGGCGCAATCATGAATCTACGCTCGATCGACCTGAATCTGCTCGTCATACTGGATGCGCTGCTCGCGGAGCGGCAGGTGACCCGCGCCGGACAAAGGGTCGGCTTGACGCAGCCGGCCGTCAGCAACGCGCTCGGGCGGCTGCGCTACGTGTTCAAGGACGAGATCCTGGTGCGCACGCCGCTCGGCATGGAGCTGACGCCCCGGGCGAAAGCGCTCGCTTGCCCGATTCGTCAGATCTTGCAACAGATCGAAGAATTATTTGTTCCGGAAAATCAATTCGATTCATTTACGTCAGATCGCCGTTTTACGCTTCGAATGTCGGACCTGACCGAATTGCTGCTGTTGCCGCCGCTGCTGCGCAATATTCGGGGGACGGCTCCGCACATCCGGATGAACGTGATGCACCTGAATGCGGACAAGACCATCGAGGCGCTCGATTCCGGCCGGCTCGACATGGCGGTCTGCGCGGGGCTCGATCATCCGGGCTCGATTTCGTCGCACGTGCTGTTTCAGGACCGGCTCGTCTGCGTGCTGAGCCGCCGCCATCCGGATGCGAACAGGCCGCTCACGCTCGAGCGCTTCGCGGCGCTCGACTTTCTCAACGTATCGATCAATCCCGTCGACAGCAGCCTGATCGATACCATGCTCGCGGAGATGCGCTTCACGCGCCGCATCGCGTTCAACGTGCCGCACTGGCTCGTCGTGCCGAGCATGCTCGACGCGCTGCCGCTCGCCGTCATCATGTCCGAGCGGCACGCGCTGAGCCTCGGCGACTCGCGCCTCGCGATTCGCGAACTGCCGCTCGATCTCGAGCCGGTGACGTGGTCGCTGTACTGGCACCGGCGCTACGACAACAGCGTCGCGCACAACTGGCTGCGCAACTGCATCACGGATGTCGTCGACGCGATCCAGCAGCGCGGCGTGCTCGAAGAGGCGAGCGCGGTGGGTTGAGCGGCGCGGCGCTGTCGCCGCGCTCGCCTGTCGGCGCGACGGTGGCCGACGGGCGGCTCGTCGCGGCGGCGATCGGCAAGCGCCCCGGCCTGCTGCTCGCGCGCGACGGTCGTGCGCAATCTCGCGACGACGATCACGCTGACCGACGCGCAAGGCAGCGCGATCGCGGTCCAGACGCTGAACCGGCCGATCCTCGGCACGGTCGTCAATTGCGGCGTGCCGGCGCGCACGCCGACGAGCGCGCCGGCGCTGGACACGGTGTGCACGAACCATGACGACCTCGTGATGTATGACTCGCTGTACCTGCGCGGCGGCGCGTCGAACACACTCGTCGACGCGGGCTACCAGGGCGCGAGATACGAGCTCGCGGTCGGTGCGAACGGCGCCGTCGTCGCCGGCCACGCGACGCTCGGCGCGGCGCCGCCGCCGAACGGCTACGTGCCGCAGGGGCTCGGCGCGAGCGCCGCGTGGCTGCAGGCGCACGCGACGCCGGGCACGCGCCTCGCGGTATCGCGCCGACGGTGGGCGGCGTCGACGCGGGCGAAGGCGGCACAGCGAACGGCAACTGGTACAACGGCTGGTACGTCGCGCGCAACGGGCGCACCGCGGTCGGCGTCGCGGCCGGCGGCACGATCCTGCTCGTCGAGATCGACGGCCGGCTGCCCGCGCTGAGCGTCGGCACGAGCATTCCGGAAACGGCGGCGGTGATGGCGTGGCTCGGCGCGATGTCGGCCGTCAATCTCGACGGCGGCGGATCGAGCAACATGGTGATCGGCGGGAAGGCGGTCGGACATCCGTCCGATGCGACGGGCGAGCGGGGCGCCGGCGACACGCTGATGCTGTTGCCGGGCTGACGAAGAAGCCGCGCGCGCATGGCCTGCGCGCACGGTGTGGCGCCATCAATGGCGCAGGTCGGTCCTCGCGCGCTTCGCGCTCGACGCGTCGTCCTGCGTTGCCTCGTCCGCGTCGCGGGGATCGTCGTCGCGCTCCGTCAGGAGCGCGTCGACGTCGGCCGCCGCAGCCGCCGCGCGCAGCGCCGCGCACCGCTGCGCGCGGCGGATGTCCGACAGCATCCGCCAAAGCCTCGTCGTCTTGCTTTTCATCGCACTCTCCCTGCCGATGTCGCCCGTGCCGGCGAATTGGTTTCAGTGTAGGACGCTTGCGGGCGAACCGTAGGGAGAATGTGGCGCGCAAGTTACATGTCGAGGGATTTCACTAGTGCGCGGCGGCGGCCTGCGCTCCGCGACGCTGCGCTTCGCAGCGGTGATGCTCGCGCGAGAGCCTGTTCATCAGCGGCAGCATCAGCAGGCCGATCGCCATGCCGGCCGCCGCGAGCCAGCCGAGGCCCGTGAACAGCTTGATGTAAAGCGGCAGCGACGCGGTTGCGGGCAGATCGTTCGACGGCATCTGCGCGAAGTTCGCGACGACGCTGCCGAGATATTGAGATACGCCCGTCGCGACGAAGTACGCGCCCATCATGAAGCCGCCCATCCGCGCCGGCACGTAGCGCGCGATCATCGCGAGGCCGAGGCCGCTCACGAGCAGCTCGCCGAGCGAGTAGAAGCCGTAGCCCGCGACCATGAACCACGACGACACGCGGCCGTCGACCGCGAAGTGCCCGCTGATCGCGAACGCGAGGTAGCCGAGCGCGACGACGCCGAAGCCGAGCGCGTATTTGCCGGCGACGGGCAGATCGCGGCCGCGCTTGCCGAGGCCGTCGTAGATCGCGACGAGCACGGGGCTCAGCAGCATGATCCAGATCGGGTTGAGCGCCTGGAACTGCGCGGGGCTCCACGTGAAGAGCGTCGTGCCGAACAGCATGAAGCGCGGATCGACGTTGCGCAGCGCGAACAGCGTGAGCGATGTCTGCATCTGCACGTAGAAGATGAAGAACAGAATCACCTGCGCGATCAGGAGCAGCGCGGCGATGAGGCCCGAGCGCTCGGAGCGGTTCGATTTCGCGATCATGTACGCGAAGATCGCGAGGATCGCGAACGCGGCAACCCACACGCTCGCGACCGCGAGCCGCTTGTGCCCGAGCACGTACATCGTCACGAGGCCGAGCGCGACGCCGCCCGCCGCGACCGCCGCGAGGCGGCGCCAGTGAACGGGTTGCGCATCGGGCTGCGAGCCGATGTGCGCGAGCGTGCGATGCATCAGCACGAAGTTGAGGATGCCGAGCGCCATCCCCGCGCAGCAGACGGCGAACGCGGCATGCCAGCCCCAGTGATCCTTGATCCACGGCGTGGCGAGCATCGACGCGGTGGAGCCGATGTTGACCGCCATGTAGTAGATCGTGAACGCGCTGTCGATGCGCGCGTCGTCGCCTTCGTAGATGCGGCGCACGAGATTCGCGGCATTCGACTTGAAGAGCCCGTTGCCGACGACGATCACGCCGAGCGATGCGTACATGAACGCGAGATGATCGTTCGGAATCGCAAGCATCAGGTAGCCTGCGCACAGCACGACGGCGCCGATGACCATCGAGCGGCGCGCGCCGAGCACCTTGTCGCCGATCCAGCCGCCGATCGACGGCGACGCGTAGACGAGCGCGGTGAACGCGCCCCAGGTGAGGTTCGCCTGGCCGTCGGTGAAGCCGAGCTTGTCGACCATGAACAGGACGAGCAGGGCCGCCATCCCGTAGTAGCCGAAGCGCTCCCACATTTCGATCATGAAGACCGTCGTGAACGAGCGGGTCTGGGAGACGTGAGTATTCATTGTGCACCTCTGGATTGAACAGACGAAACGCCGCGCGCGACGGCGCGACGGATAGCGGGCGAGACGCCGGCCGCGGCGTGGCGGCGTGCGGGGCCCGGCGGATCGGCGCCTGCCCGTGGATTGCGCGGTGGAGGTGGCGAGGTGGCGAAGCATGCGCGTGCGGCGCGCTGGAAAGTGCAAGTGGTTGTCATGTCGTCAAGCGGGCAAGCGCCCGGGTCGGGGCGCAAGGCGAGGCGCGGCGCGCGGCGGATGGGCCGTGCGACGTCGCCGGTGAAAAACGGGCTGGCCGCGAGATCGTCGCGGCCAGCGAGGCGGCCGCGATTCGCGCGGCGTGTCTGTTCTTCGTCACTCAGGGTAATCCCCGAAAAAGAGGGCTGTCTTCTTTGCTGCTCATGGCCGTGGGCTGATTGAAAGCCGGTTGCCGTGATCTGTCGCAACACGCGCAAACCCGCGTGCAGCTTGCCTGTGAAGGCGGCGAGTCTGGCAAGATAGCGTGCCGTCCCGATCTTGCCGCCGCCGTTCGCTGTGTCCGCGTCAGGGCGGCGGCGTAGTTCGGGACGACGAAGAGTAAGTCATATCTATCAAACTTCGTTATTTTCCATCAAACATTTTTTGACGATCAGATTTCGGCCTGCTATGGTTCCTTCCACTGAAAACACGCGGCCAGCCAATGCGGGTGTGGCGCTCGGGAGCAAGATTCGGGCGTTGCGGCAGAGGCTGAAGCGCACGCTTGACGAAACAGCGACCGCCGCGGGTATTTCCAAGCCGTTTTTGTCGCAGGTCGAACGCGGGCTCGCGTCGCCGTCCATCACGTCGCTGGCCGGCATCGCGCACGCGCTGGGCGTTACGGTGCAGTACTTCGTCGAGACGCCGAGCGAAGAGCGTTCGGTCTGCCGCGGCGAACAGTTGCGCTTTTTCAGCTTCGCCGACTCGGCGAACCTGTTCGCGCGGCTGACGAACGTGCCGGAGGGGCGTCAGCTCGAGGCGATTCTCGTGCGGATGCCGCCGGGACAGAAGCGCTCCGAGGTCACGACGCATGCAGGCGAGGAATTCCTGTACGTGATCGAGGGCGAGGTGTCGTTGACGCTGGAAGGCAAGTCGTTCGCGCTGCATGCCGGCGACAGCGCGCACTACCAGTCGACGGTCCCGCATAGCTGGGTCAACACCGCGAAGATCGAATCGGTGGTGGTCTGGGTGGGAACGCCGAGATTGTTCTAGGGCGGGGCATTCCTTCATGTGCTGGATGGGGTGCCTGCCGAAAGGAACGTAAGGATGACTAACATGAAATACAGGCACCAGGGGCCCCCCGTTTCTCCGCAGCCCTAAGCGTTCTTCGCGCCGCGCACGGCTTCGTGCCGCGCGTGCCATTCCGCTACCCGCTACTGCTATCAATCGCACACGATGAAACACACGCATGCCTTCGCGGCCGTGCTGGCCGCGCTCGCCCTGACGACCGCGCAATCCGCCTCGGCCGTCACCGTTCCCTCGAATGTCGCTCTTGCCGATCAGCAGGACCTGACGCGGCAGGTGCCCGCCGAGGTCGAATCGCTCGATCCCGCGCACATCGAATCGTGGACCGGCAACACGATCGGCCTCGATCTGTTCGAGGGGCTCGCGCGCATCGACGCGAGCGGGGCGGTGGTGCCGGGCGTCGCGCAAGCGTGGGAGCACAAGGCGCCGGATACGTGGATCTTCAAGCTGCGCCGCGACGCGAAGTGGAGCAACGGGCAGCCCGTGACGGCCGCGGATTTCGTGTATTCGTGGCAGCGTCTGGCCGATCCGAAGACGGGCTCGAAATACACGATCCTCGTCGAGTTCGTGAAGAACGCGTCGGCGATCATCGCGGGCAAGCAGCCGCCGGGCAATCTCGGCATTCGCGCGGTCGATCCGTACACGATCGAGGTGACGACCGAGGTGCCGGTGTCGTACTTCCCCGAGCTCACCGCGATGGCGCCGCTCGCGCCCGTCAACAAGGACACGGTCGCGAAGTTCGGCGATGCGTGGACGCGCCCGAAGAACATCGTGAGCAACGGCCCGTACACGCTCGTCGACTGGCAGCCGAACAACCGGATCGTGATGGCGAAGAGCGACAAGTACTGGAACGCGCGCAACGTCGTGGTCCGCAAGGTGACGTACCTGCCGATCGAGAACGACGAGACCGCGCTGCGGATGTACCAGGCGGGCCAGATCGACTATACGTATTCGATTCCCGCGGGCGGCTTCGGCCAGGTCAGCAAGCAGTTCGGCAAGGAGCTGCGGCCGGGGCTGCAGCTCGCGACGTATTACTACTACCTGAAGAACAGCGATCCGGCGCTGAAGGAAAAGCGCGTGCGCGAAGCGCTCGCGATGGTGCTCGACCGCGAGATTCTCACGTCGAAGATCACGCAGGCGGGCGAAGTGCCGATGTACGGGCTGATGCCGAAGGGCGTGAAGGGCGTGCAGCGGCCGTTCACGCCGGACTGGGCGTCGTGGCCGATGGCCAGGCGCGTCGATTACGCGAAGAACCTGCTGAAGCAGGCGGGCTATAGCGACGCGAATCCGCTCACGTTCACGCTGACCTACAACACGAACGATCTGCACAAGAAGGTCGCGCTGTTCGCGGCGTCCGAATGGCGCACGAAGCTCGGCGTGACGGCGAAGCTCGAGAACGTCGAGTTCAAGGTGCTGATGAAGCAGCGCCACGACGGCAAGGTGCAGGTCGCGCGCGACGGCTGGTTCGCCGACTACAACGACGCGATGACGTTCTTCGACCTGATCCGCTGCGGCAGTTCGCAGAACACGGTCGGCTACTGCAACCCGAAGGTCGATGCGATCGTCGCCGAGGCGAACCAGAAGCTCGACGACGGCGCGCGCGCGGCATTGCTCACGCAGGCGCACGATCTCGCGATGAACGACTATCCGATGGTGCCGCTCTTCCAGTATTCGGCGGACCGCCTCGTGAAGTCGTACGTCGGCGGCTACACGCTGACGAACTACATCGACATGCGCGCCTCGCAGGACATGTACCTGACCAAGCACTGACTGGAGCGGAGCCGATCATGCTGGCCTACGCATTGCGACGCACGCTGTGGGCGGTGCCGACGATCCTCGCCGTCGTCACCGTCTGTTACCTGCTGCTGCATTTCACGCCCGGCGGGCCGTTCGACAGCGAGAAGCAGCTCTCCGCCGCGACGCTCGCGAACCTGAACGCGAAGTACCACCTCGACGAGCCGCTGTGGAAGCAGTACCTGCTGTATCTCGGCTCGCTGCTGCAAGGCGATCTCGGCCCTTCGTTCCGTTATACGGACTGGTCCGTCAACGATCTGGTGCGCAAGGCGTTTCCGGTGAGCCTCGGCGTCGGCGGCGTGTCGATTCCGCTGTCGATCGCGCTCGGCGTGCTGCTCGGCACGATCGCCGCGGTGCGGCGCGACAGTTTCGTCGATCGCTTCGTGATGCTGATCGGCAACTTCGGCAACGTGATTCCGCCGTTCGTGCTCGGCCCGGTGCTCGTGCTGATCTTCGCGATCGCGCTGAAGACGTCCGAGGGCGCCGGCTGGCTGCCCGCCGGCGGCTGGGGCGACGGCGGCTGGCGCTACCGCGTGCTGCCCGTCACGCTGCTCACGCTGATCAACGTATCGCTGCTCGCGCGCGTGATGCGCGGCTCGATGATCGAGACGCTGTCGAGCAACTACATCCGCACCGCGCGCGCGAAGGGGCTGCCTGGTCACACGATCGTGCTGCGCCACGCGCTCAAGCCCGCGCTGATGCCTGTCGTGTCGCTGTTCGGCACGGTCTGCATCTCGTCCATCACCGCGGCCGTCGTGACGGAATCGGTGTTCGCGCTGCCGGGCCTGGGCCAGCTCGTCGTCAACGGCGCGATCAATCGCGACTACACGCTCGTGCTCGGCCTCGTCGTGCTGACGACCGTCTGCGCGGTGCTGTTCAACCTGCTGGTCGACCTCGCGTACGCGTGGCTCGATCCGCGCATCCGCTATTGAGAGGGCGACGCGATGACGCCTGTTACCTCTTCGATCGAGCTGCCGGAGCCGGCCGCCGCGCCGCCGCGCTCGCGCACGCCGCTCGAGCTCGCCGCGCGCCGCTTCGTGCGCAACCGCGCGGCGCTCGCGAGCCTCGCGGTGCTCGTGCTGATCGCGCTCGCGTGCTTCGCCGGCCCGCTGCTGTTGCCCAACGATCCGGCCGCGAGCGACTGGTCGTCGATCAGTCTCGCGCCGACCACCGCGAACGCGCATTGGTTCGGCACCGACGAGCTCGGCCGCGATCTGCTCGTGCGCACGCTGATCGGCGGGCGCGTGTCGCTCGAGGTCGGCCTGCTCGGTACGTTCGTGTCGGGCCTCTTCGGCGTCGCGTGGGGCGCGGTCGCGGGCTTTGCCGGCGGCCGTGTCGACGCGGCGATGATGCGGGTCGTCGACATGATGTATGCGATTCCGTATCTGCTGATCGCGATCCTGATGATGACGCTGTTCGGCCGCTCGTTCATCCTCGTCGTGCTGACGATCAGCGCGTTCTCGTGGCTCGACATGGCGCGCGTCGTGCGCGGCCAGACGCTTTCGCTGCGCACGCGCGAGTTCGTCGACGCGGCGCGCGCGATCGGCGTCGCGCCGGCCGCGATCGTGCGGCGCCACATCGTGCCGAATCTGCTCGGCGTCGTGGTGGTCTACGCGACCGTCAGCGTGCCGGCGATCGTGCTGACCGAATCGGTGCTGTCGTTTCTCGGGCTCGGCGTGCAGGAGCCGATGACGAGCTGGGGCGTGCTGATCCAGGACGGCGCGCAGAAGCTCGAGGCGATGCCGTGGCTGCTGCTCGCGCCCGCCGTGATGCTGTGCGTGACGCTCTATTGCGTGAACTTCGTCGGCGATGGCTTGCGCGACGCACTCGATCCGAAGGACCGCTGAGATGGCGCTGCTCGAAGTCAAGAATCTCGGCGTGCGCTTCACGCGCAGGGAAGGCGAGCCGATCGACGCGGTGTCGGGCGTGTCGTTCTCGCTCGAAGCGGGCAGAACGCTCGGCATCGTCGGCGAATCGGGCTCCGGCAAGAGCCAGACGGTGATGGCGCTGCTCGGCCTGCTCGCGGGAAACGGGGCGACGTCCGGCGAGGCGCTGTTCGACGGCGAGAACCTGCTGCGGATGAGCATGCGGCAGTTGAACGAGGTGCGCGGCAACCGGATCGGGATGATCTTCCAGGACCCGATGACGTCGCTCAATCCGTTCCTGACGATCGAGCGGCAGATGACCGAGAGCCTGCAGCTCCATCGGAAGATGTCGCGCAAGGACGCGGTCAAGCGTGCGATCGAGGCGCTCGAATCGGTCAGGATTCCTGACGCCGCGCGCCGGGTCCGGATGTATCCGCACGAGTTCTCGGGCGGCATGCGGCAGCGCGTGATGATCGCGATGGCGCTGCTGCTCGAGCCGGAGGTCCTGATCGCCGACGAGCCGACGACCGCGCTCGACGTCACCGTGCAGGCGCAGATCATCGAGCTGCTGCGCGAGTTGAACCGCGAGCGCGGCACGTCGATCGTGCTGATCACGCACGACATGGGCGTCGTCGCGGGGCTCGCCGACGACGTGATGGTGATGTACGCGGGCCGCACGGTCGAATACGCGAGCGCCGACGCGATCTTCTCCGCGCCGTCGCACCCGTACACGATCGGCCTGCTGAACGCGCTGCCGCGCCTCGACGCGCCCGACGACGTGCCGCTCGTCGCGATTCCCGGCAATCCGCCGCTGCCCGGCCAGGGGCTGCTCGGCTGCGCGTTCGCGAAGCGCTGTTCTCACGCATCGGATCGATGCGGCGCCGAGCGCCCCGATCTGATTCCCTATTCGGACGCGGGCGCTGTGCGCGCGTGTCATCGGCCCATTGCGGAAATCACGGGAGGGCTGCGATGAGCGCCGCGACCGATCTCATTTCTTCCACTTCGTCATTCGTATCGGCATCGCCGGGCGCGCCGGGCGCAGGCGTTGCCTCCGGCGTCGAGGCGCGAAGCGTCGATGCGTCATCGCGCACCGATGCGCTGCTGTCGGTGCACGATCTCAAGGTGCATTTCCGCGTGCCGCTCGGCGGCTATCCGTGGTCGCCGAAGGGCACGCTGCGCGCGGTAGACGGCGTGTCGTTCGACGTGAAGCGCGGCGAGACCGTCGGGCTCGTCGGCGAATCGGGCTGCGGCAAGTCGACGCTCGCGCGCGCGCTGATCGGCCTCGCGCCGGTGACGGCGGGCACCGTGCAGTGGCGCGGCGCGCCGATCGTGAGCGGCGTGCGCCGCGACGCGCGCAAGATTCGCCGCGAAATGCAGATGATCTTTCAGGATCCGCTCGCGTCGCTCGATCCGCGCATGACGATCGAGCAGGTCGTCGCCGAGCCGCTCGTCACGCATCAGCCGGGCATCGGCCGCGACGAAGTGCGCCGCCGCGTGTTGACGATGCTCGAGCGCGTCGGCTTGAACGCCCACCACCTGCTTCGTTATCCGCACGAATTTTCCGGCGGGCAATGCCAGCGCGTAGGCATCGCGCGCGCGTTGATCGGCGAGCCGCATCTCGTGATCTGCGACGAGCCCGTGTCCGCGCTCGACGTGTCGATTCAGGCGCAGATCGTCAATCTGCTGCGCGATCTGCAGCGCGAGCTTTCGCTGTCCTACCTGTTCGTCGCGCACGATCTCGCCGTCGTCAAGGCGATCAGCCAGCGCGTGCTCGTGATGTATCTCGGCCGCGTGATGGAGTTCGGCACGCGCCGCGACGTGTACGGCACGCCGCAGCATCCGTACACGCGCGCGCTGCTCGCCGCCGCGCCGACGCCGGAGCCCGCGCGCGAGCGCGCGCGGCGCCCGTTGTTGCTCGCAAGCGAGATGCCTTCGCCGCTCGATCCGCCGTCGGGCTGCGCGTTTCGCACGCGCTGCCCGGACGCGATCGATGCGTGCGCGCGCGAGGTGCCGCAGCCCGAAGTGCGTGGGGCGACGGCCGCGCGCGTCGCGTGCATCCGGGCGGGCACGGGCGGCGCGCCGGGCTGAGCAGGACCGACAAAGACACAACAAGCCAACAGGGGTGTGGACGGCGCGAAAGATCTTCGCGCCGTGGGAAGGCGCGTCGTCACGGCGGCGCGTCGGGGTATCGCCGGCCGCGATGCGCGGCCGGCGAGTGGGTAGTCAACATAAAAAGAGAAGCGCAATGACACAACATCGATCGATGAAGAGGGTCGCGCGGGCAGTCGTGCTCGCGTGGGGACTGCCGATGCTCACCGGCGTGTCGATTTCGGGTGCCGCGCGCGCGGACGATGCGGCGCCTGCCGCGCCGGCTCAGGCGCCATCCGCCGCGACGCTCGTGCAGCAGGCGACGACGCCGAACGCCATCATCAACGCCGACGCCACGCAGGCGGTCATGCCGCCGGAGCCGGTGTCGAGCCAGGCGAAATCGAACGGCTTCATTGCCGACAGCCATTTCGACGTGCTGTTGCGCAACTACGCGGACGTGCTCGATTCGAAGGGCGGACCGCATCGCCATGCCTGGATTCAGGGCGTGATGGCGAACTTCGAGTCCGGCTACACGGGCGGGCTGATCGGCTTCGGCGTGGATGCGTCGATCTATGCGGCGCTGAAGCTCGATGGCGGCGCGGGCGGCGGCAACATGGTGCACATCGCGAAGGGCGGCGGCGGCTCGAACCAGCTCGCGTGGGCGTTTCCCGGCATCTATGACGTAAAGGCGCGCATCTCGAACACGGTGATCAAGTACGGTCTGCAGGCGGTCGACAATCCGTTCATGGAGCAGCACGACAACCGCGCGCTGCCGCCGACGTTCCTCGGCGCGACGATCGTCAGCAACGAATTCAAGAACGTGATGCTCGAAGCGGGCAGCTTCACGAAGACCAACGCGCGCGGTCATACGACGCTGACGAACCTGACGACGCAATACGGCGGCACGCGCGTCGATCGCTTCACGTACGTTGGCGGCACGTGGGATTATTCGTCGACGGGCTCGGCGTCGTTCTACGCGGGCCAGGCCGACGACGTCTGGCGCCAGTACTACGGTTCGGTCAAGCAGAGCTACGGTTCGCCGCAGGCGATCAAGTGGACGGGCTTCGGCAACTTCTATTCGACGCGCGATACGGGCGACGCGCGCCAGGGCAAGATCGACAACAACGCATACAGCCTGTCGCTCGCCGCGCAGCACGGCCCGCACGAACTGCTGCTCGGCTATCAGCAGGTGCTCGGCGACCAGTTCTTCGATTACCTGAATGAAACGAACGGCATCTTCCTCGTCGATTCGATGGACGTCGACTACAACGCGCCGCACGAAAAATCGCTGCAACTGCGCTACACGTTCTACGGCAAGGAGGCGGGGCTGCCCGGCTTCAAGGCGATGGTGTGGGGCGTGACGGGCTGGGGCGCGGACGGCTCCGCGAGCGCGGCGCTCGATCCGACGCGCTCGAGCATCTACTGGAAGGACGGCGCGCCGGTGCAGGGCCGTCACCACGAGTTCGGCTTCATTCCGTCGTACACGATCCAGAGCGGCAAGCTCAAGGATACGAAGATCACGTTCATCGCGATGTGGCACGTCGGCTCGGCGCACTACTCGGACAGCACCAATCAGGAATACCGGCTGGTCGTGAACGTCCCCGTGAAGGTGTTCTGAGGATGCCGAAGCGAATCGGGCGGCGGCGAGGATTCGGCTGCCGCCGTCCGGCGTCGGTGTTGCTGCGTGCGCGCGGCGTTCGCGTTCGCGCGCGGGCGCGCCGCCGTTCGATCGGACGAATCAGGCGGTCTTCGGCGCCGACGCGAGCGCTGGCGCTTCGCCCACCGGCTGCGGATCGAGCTCGGCCAATCGCCGGCCCGCGTCGCGCCATGCGTCGAGGCCGCCGCGCAGCGCGAGCGCATCGGCGAAGCCCGCCTGCTTGAGGCGCTGCGCCATCAGCGCCGCCGACACCTCGTTCGGGCACGAGCAATAGATCACGAATTTCTGCGTGGCCGGATAGCGCGCGACGATGTCGCGCAGATCGCGTTCGTCGGCGAATTGCGCGCCGGGGATCGCGTACGGATCGAGCTTGCGGTGCTCGGGCGAGCGCGCATCGAAGACGACGGGCGCGGGATCGGTTCGCAGCAGCCGGTCGAGCTCGTCGACGTCGATTCGCGCGTTCGCGAGCTGGCGAATCAGCGCGCGCCGGCGCATCCAGCGCACGGCCGTATAGAGCGCGAGCAGCGCGACGATCACGACGAGCACCGCGCGGCCGAGCTGGTTCGCGCCCGTGAACAGCCAGTCGATCTGTTTCGCGAACGCGAATCCGATCGCAACGCCGCAGCCCGCCCACAGCAGCGCGCCGAGCCCGTCGTAGCCGACGAACGTTCGATAGCGCGTGCCGAGCGCGCCCGCCATCGGCACCGAGATCAGCGACAGCCCCGGAATGAAGCGCGCGACCGTGAGCACGCGCACGCCCCAGCGGCCGAAGAAGCGCTCGGTCTTCTTCACGCAGCTATCGCGCGACAGCGAAAGCTTGCATAAGGTTTTCAGCGCGCGGCCGCCGAAATGCCGGCCGGCGACGTACCACACGGTGTCGCCGATCAGCGCCGCGAGCACCGCGAGCGCGAGCACGGGCGCGAGCTGCGCGCCGAGCGCATCCGGATGCAGCGTCGCCATCGCGCCGAACAGCACGAGCGTCGGCATCGCCGGCACAGGCAGGCCGATCGCGGCGGCGAGCACGTTGACGAACACGATGAGCGGCCCGAAGCGGGCGACGAGATCATGAAGCATGACGAAACAATGGACGGTCGCCGCGAAAAGCGCGCGGCATGGAGCGCGTGGATGTGCCGATTATCGGCTATTTTCGGAAAGGGGATCACGCCGCGGATGGACGCGCGGCGAGGACGGTGAGGGCGCGAGCGGGCGCGGCCTCACCGTGGCGGGATCAGTGCGTCGTGGTGCGGGCGAGCGGGATGGTGCCGTGCGTTTCGCCGGGCAGTTCCGCGCCGTGCGAACGAATCGCGGCGATCAACTCGGCGGGGGTGATTTCGTAGCGTACTTCCCGATGGATGCCGGGCTTGCGTTCGTCGACTTCGATGAGCAGTACGCTTTTACCGTCTTCGGTGGCCGCAAGACGCAGCGAGCGAAGCTCGCGGCCGTCGGCCGGATCGAATTCGGTCAGCAGGGTCATGGCCCCGGAAGAACCGGTCGTGCGCATTGAACGTGTCCTCGTGTCGTGAAGTAGGAAATGTTGCTTTGCGGACTGCTTCAATGCAGTTTAACCGAACCGGACGGCAGCAATGAGAATTTCGCGAGGCGTTCGAGCGGCGCGGGCGGGCGGCCTGCCGAAGCGTCGCCGCGCGTTGCGCGGCAGCCGTTCGGCGTTCGCGCAAACCCGCATGTTGTGGCGGCGCGTCACGGCGAAAAGTATGAGTGAAGATGCGATCGGCCCGCCGCGAGACGGGCGTGTCGTGCCCGCCGCCGGATCAGACGAGTCCCGTCAGATAATAGACGGCGATCACGAAGAACACGGCGAGCGTCTTGATGACGGTCACGGCGAAGATGTCCCGGTACGATTCGCGGTGCGTGAGACCCGTCACCGCGAGCAGCGTGATCACCGCGCCGTTGTGCGGCAGCGTGTCCATGCCGCCGCTTGCCATCGCGACGACCCGGTGCAGCACGTCCATCGGAATCTGCGCGGCCTGCGCGCCCTTGATGAAGAGATCGGACATCGCCGCGAGCGCGATGCTCATTCCGCCCGACGCGGAGCCCGTGATCCCTGCGAGCGAGCTGACCGACACCGCCGCGTTGACGAGCGGATTCGGAATGTTCTTCAGCGCGTCGCCCACGACGATGAAGCCCGGCAGCGCGGCGATCACGCCGCCGAAGCCGTATTCGGACGCGGTGTTCATCGCGGCGAGCAGCGCGCCGCCGACGGCGGCCTTGGTGCCGGTCGCAAAACGCTCGTGCACGCGCTTGAACGCGGTGATGACGACGAGCAGGATGCCGAGCAGCAGCGCCGCCTCGACCGACCAGATCGCGACGACCGTCTTGATCGGCGTCGTGACCGGCGTGTGGACGCCCGGCAGCACGTCGGGCGGCACCGTGTAGGACGCGCCGCCGTACCACACTGGAATCAGTTTCGTCAGCGCGAAGTTCGCGACGCCGACGAGCACGAGCGGCGACACCGCGAGGAGCGGATTCGGCAGCGACTTCGTCTCGACGCGCTCCGGCTCGTTGACGAGCGACGTGCCGTAGCCTTCGCCGCGCGCGAGCGCCGAGCGGCGACGCCATTCGAGATACGACAGGCCGACGACGATGATGAAGACCGACCCGATCGTGCCGAGCGCGGGCGCGGCCCACGCGGTGGTCTTGAAGAACGTCGTCGGGATGATGTTCTGGATCTGCGGCGTGCCCGGCAGCGAATCCATCGTGAACGAGAACGCGCCGAGCGCGATCGCGCCCGGCATCAGGCGCTTCGGAATGTTGCTCTGACGATAGAGCTCGGCCGCGAACGGATAGACGGCGAACACGACGACGAACAGCGACACGCCGCCATAGGTGAGCAGCGCGCACACCGCGACGATCACTGCATTCGCGCGCGATCGGCCGATGTAGCGGATCGCGGCGGCCACGATCGCCTCGGAGAAGCCGGACAGCTCGATCACCTTGCCGAACACGGCGCCGAGCAGGAAAACCGGGAAGTAGAGCTTCACGAAGCCGACCATCTTTTCCATGAAGATGCCGGAGAAGACGGGGGCGACGGCGGCGGGGTCGGTCAGCAGCACCGCGCCGAGCGCGGCGACGGGCGCGAACAGGATCACGCTGTAGCCGCGGTAGGCGGCGAACATCAGGAACGCCAGCGCGGCGAGGACGATCACGAATGACAAGAGAGTCTCCTAAATCTTGGTTGTTGTGCGCTCGGGCGCGCCGGGGGACGGCGCGACGCTGCGGCACGCGTTGCCGCAGGATTCGTGCCATCCGCAGTGCGGCCGGGCGCGGCCGGCCACGTGAAAGGCAGCGCGCGGCGATGGGCGCGCCGGCTGCGTCCGATTCTACAGAAAACGTCTCTTTGTGTAGACGAAAGCCGCGCGCGATGCTCGCCGATTCGGGATCGGGCCTTTTATGACGGGCATTTGCCGGATGTCTCGCACATGAGATAATCCGTCTCGCCTTGTGGACAAGAAAGAAAAAGTGGAGACGAATGCACAGATTTCGGGCGGCTGGGTCCGGCTGCCCGCCGATTACGGCGACGTGCTGCGGCGCGCGGCGGAGTCCCTGTTCAAGACCTTCGAGCATTCGAGCGTCGGCACGCTGATCGTCGACAAGGATGCGCGCGTCGTCTGGATCAACCAGCGCTATGCGGCGCGCTTCGGGTTCGCCGATCCGCAGCAGGCGATCGGCCGCGATTGCGAAGCCGTGATTCCGCACAGCCTGATGCGCGAGGTGGTCGCGACCGGCCGCCCGATCCTGCTCGACATCATGGAGACGGGCCGCGAGCCGCTCGTCGTCACGCGCCTGCCGCTGACGGATGACGCGGGCGAAACCGTCGGCGCGATCGGCTTCGCGCTGTTCGACGAACTGAAGACGCTGACGCCGCTCTTTTCCCGCTACATTCAGGTTCAGCAGGAGCTGATCGCGACGCAGCGCTCGCTTGCGCAGGCGCGGCGGGCGAAATACACGTTCGCGAGCTTCGTCGGCACGAGCGCGGTGAGCCTCGAGACGAAGCGGCAGGGGCGGCGCGCCGCGCAGGTCGATTCGCCCGTGCTGCTGCTCGGCGAGACGGGCACCGGCAAGGAATTGCTCGCGCATGCGATCCATGCGGCGTCCGCGCGTGCGCTGAAGCCGCTCGTGACCGTCAACGTCGCGGCGATTCCCGATGCGCTGCTCGAAACCGAGTTCTTCGGCGCGGCACCGGGCGCGTACACGGGCGCGGATCGCAAGGGGCGCGTGGGCAAGTTCGAGCTGGCCGACGGCGGCACGCTCTTTCTCGACGAAATCGGCGACATGCCGCTGCCGCTGCAGGGCAAGCTGCTGCGCGTGCTGCAGGACAAGGAGTTCGAGCCCGTCGGCTCTAACCGGATCGTGCGCGCGAACGTGCGGATCATCGCGGCGACATCGGCCGAACTGCCGGCGCTCGTCGCCGAAGGACGCTTTCGCGCGGATCTCTATTACCGGCTGAACGTGCTGACGATCCATGCGCCGCCGCTGCGCGAGCGCGCATCGGACATCGAGGCGCTCGTCTATACGATGCTCGAGGAACTCGCCGCGCAGCACGGACTTGCCGAGCACTGCGAACTGACCGACGACGCGCTGCGCCTGCTGTGCGCGTATCCGTGGCCCGGCAACGTGCGCGAACTGCGCAACACGCTCGAGCGGGCGCTGATGCTGTCCGATCGCGCGTTGATCGATGCACGCGCGCTTGCGCCGTTCATCGGCCCGGCGCGCGGCGCGGGGGCGGGTGCCGGCGTTGGGACGGGGGCGGGCGGTGCAGTTGGTGCGGGTAGTGCGGGTGGTGCCGGCTTGGTCGCGGTCGCGGCGCCGACGGCCGTGCCTGACTCGCGCGCGACGGCTTCGTCCTATGCGGACGCGTTCGCCGCATGGGAGCGCCAGTTCCTGAGCGACGCGCTCGCCGCATCCAACGGCAAGGTGACGGAAGCGGCCGCGCGCATCGGCATCGGGCGCGCGACGTTCTACAAGAAGCTCGCGTCGCTCGGCATCGATACGTAACGGGCAACGCGCGGGACGCATTCGCAGCGAACGTATCGATGCTCGCGCATGAGCGGGCGCATTCGCAGGAGGCTCGCGATGAAGCGCATCGGGTCCGCCGTATCGTGCGTGGCGTTCGCCGTCGCCGCGCATGCGTTTGCGCAGGATGCGACGTCGGTTGTGTCGCCGGTATTGCCCGTATTGCCTATATTGCCCGCGTCGCCTGTGTCGTCTGCATCGCCCGCCTTGATCGAGCGACGCAATTGGTACGACGATCCTTTTTTTGCATTGTCGAATTCGATTGCCGAATGTCCGATGCCGCTTGGTCCGTTGATGACGCGCGCGCAAATGGAGGATGACGCGCATTACCGCGTCGAGCGAGGAACGACTTGCTGGCTCGCGCATCGCTGCAGCAAACCGAATTCCTATTTATATGACAAGCCGATTGCCGAAGAGCTGAAAAAGCGATTTGCCGACAGCGGTCAGGCATTGGCCGGCACGAGCATCTGGATCACGATTCAGCGCCGCTTCGTTTATGCCGAAGGATGCGCGAGCGCATCCTTCGATCGCGACGCGCTGCGGCGACGGCTCGAGGCGCTGCCGGACGTCGAGCAAGTATTCATTCGGCTTACCGACAATCCGCACGGGCGTGCGCCCTACAAGACACTCGTTGCGCCCGATTGACCCTTTGCGGCGTGCGTTGGCATATACTCGCGTCGTCCAAGAAGAAAGCGGAGCGATAGGCAGATTTATGAAACAGACGGGTGCGCCAGCGCCGGGGCAATGCGGCGCGTTCTTGCGGACGGGATTTTTGATTGCTTTAATAGCGGGGCTTTCTGGCTGCGGGGGAAGCGCACCGCTGTTTACGTCGGACGGACGCGCGACCACGATGGTCCAGTGTCCGGAAGGCGGTGCTTGGGACACCTGCATTCAGAATGCGCGCGGCATTTGCGGCGGCGATTTCGATACGATCAGGCAATCGGTCGATAACGGCGTGCGAAACCTTCTCTTTGCATGCAAGGCTGGAAATGGCTTCTGAGCACCGCTTGCGGGATATGAAAGCAATGCGAAAAATGTTCGATTGATCCTGAATTGATTCATATACTTCCATCTATAAATAACGAGACGGAGCTTCATCCATATGGCGACCTATAGGCAACTGACCGCACAGCTCGAAAAACTTCAGCAGAAAATCGACAAGGAACGCGAAAAAGCGATCGCGGACGCCATTGCCGACATCAAGGCGAAGATCGAGGAATACGACATCACGCCGGAAGAGCTGGGGTTCAGAAGCATCAAGGCGGCGGCGAAGCCGAAGCGCGTGCTGCCGCCGAAGTACCTCAATCCGAAAACGGGCGAGACCTGGAGCGGCCGCGGCCGCGCGCCGGCGTGGCTCGGCAAGAACCGCAACCGCTTCCTGATCAAGGACTGATCCCGAAAAGCCTCACCTTTGGCGCCTTGAACGACGGTGCGAGCGGCAAGTCTGCCATTCGCGCCGTTTTGTTTTCGGCCACAGGATTGTTTGCTCCACGGTGTTTCACGGCGCCCGTGAGATTTCGCGACGCAGAGGGTTACGTGTCGATTCGGCGATGAAACCCATGTGTTTAGCCGGATATTGCGTGATTTGATTGTCGATTCGAACTTGTCGAATCGATAAAGATGTTTCACGCCGCCTCGTACATCCGGGATGCCGTTTGCGGTTTTGTCGGTTTCGCTTTGCGATTTCGCCGCGGCTCAATATCCAATCCCGAACATCCTCACCTTGGCTCCCGGAAACGCTCACCTTTGACGGTGCGAAGCGAGTGTCATACCGGCGCTTTCGGCATGCCGTTTCGCATTCGATCCGGGCGACGGCGCGCGTTTCAACCGCAGCACGGGAGAAGCGGCGACATGCCGATAAGGCGAGACAACGCCATTCGTCTGTTCTGATTCGCCAATCGGCAGGCGGAAATGGACAACGCATTTGGACGGCGGGAGGCCGCGTAGGCGACATTTCCGGGATGGCCTTCTCATTCGAGCGGCAATCGAAACGAGCCGCACGGCAGCCGGCACGAATGAAAAACGACCGTTGTCCGCCGGAAAAGCGTTTCCCGGCCACTTGCAATGCCGGCTCGCGCATTTTGCATTCGTCGTAAAGCGCGGCTGTAGGCGGATCGCAAGCGGCGCGTCGTCGCGCGGCCGCGATCGCAGGTTCGCTCGACGCGCGCGACAGGCGGCTCCGTTGTCTTCGTATTTGACCGCGACCGCGCGGTGGAATTGAACGTTGAATTCGATCCCAATCGAATGGCGGGCCGCGCCGTTCGATTGATTGCGCGGCGATTGTCCGCTATTCGGCAATGCATCAAATTTGTCGGCCCGGCGTTGCCGACGTTTGATCCGGATGGATCGAATTTTCGAGGCGGTCGTTTCAAAACGGATGAATCGGGCTTTGAATGTTGCGCAGCGAGACATTCCGATCCGCGGGACTTGATAGCGACGCGCGAGCCGTTTCCGGAAGCGGGTGCCGCAACCGGCCTCGGGAAGCGCCTTGCTCGGTGGCGGCGAAGTGTTTGCGTCGATGATGCCGATGCTTGCGCGACTCGGCGATTCGGCCGAACGGCATATAGGCGGCGCTCGACGCTTCGCCTATCCTATGGGCACTCGGGCTCGGTCCGGCAGGGCCGCGCTTCGATCGCCGTCGCTCAATCCTTTCAGCGGAGTCGCCGTGACCGTTCGCAATCTCGATGCGTTGTTCCATCCGACATCCGTTGCCGTCGTCGGCGCTTCGCCGCGCCCGGGCAGCGTCGGCGCGATGGTTTGGGCGTGCGTGCTCGACGGCCGGTTCGGCGGGGCGATCTGGCCCGTCAACCCGAAGTACGGCGAACTGAACGGCCACAAGGTTTACCCATATGTCGACCAGTTGCCGAGCGCGCCGTCGGTCGCACTCGTGTGCACGCCGCCCGCGACGTGGCCCGGCATCGTGCGCAAGCTGGGCGGCCTGGGCGTTCGTGCGGCGATCATCGTCGGCGAAGCCCGTTCGAGCGCCGATCAGGTCGCGCTCGAACGGGCGCTCGCCGCGGCGAAGCCGTATCTGCTACGCCTCGTCGGGCCGGGCAGCCTGGGCGTCGTGTCGCCCGCGCTGAACGCGCATTTCGGCGCGCCGGCATGCATCGTCAAGGCGGGCGGCGTCGCGTGGGTGTCGCAATCGAATGCGCTGACGAACGCGGTGCTCGGATGGGCGCATGCGCGCGGGCTCGGCTTTTCTCATGCGGTCGCGCTCGGCGGCGAAGCGGACGTCGACGCGGCCGATGTGCTCGACTACCTCGCGAGCGATGCCGCGACGCGTGCGATCCTGCTCGAGCTCGACACGGTGAAGTCTGCGCGCAAGTTCATGTCGGCCGCGCGCGCGGCGGCGCGCAACAAGCCGGTGCTTGCGTTGCGCGCAGGGCGCGGCGATTCGGGCGATCTGCTCTATACGGCCGCGTTTCAGCGCGCGGGGATGGTGCGCGTCGACGCGCTCGACGATCTCCTCGACGAGATCGAGACGCTCGGCGTCGGTCGGACAGCCGCGGCGAGCGGCGCGGCGACGCTCGTGACGAGCGACAGGGGTGTCGCGAAGCTGGCCGTCGATGCGCTCGCGGCGGCGGGAGAGACGCTTGCGCAATGGCCGCAGGCGGCCGTCGACGAGGTCGGTGGCGCGCTGCCCGCGGGAATCGTCGCCGGCAATCCGTTGCTGCTCGGCGACGACGCGCGTCCCGAATATTTCGGCGCGGCGCTGAAGGCGCTCGCGCAGCATCCGCCGACAGGCGCCGTGTTCGTGGTTCATGCGACGTCGCATAGCGCGCCTGTCGGCGACGTTGCGCGCGTGCTGATCGAATCGCGCAAGTTCGCGCGTCGCGGCATGCTCGCGTGCTTCTTCGGCGGCGTCGATGCCGCGACGCGCGACGCATTGCACGAGCACGGCATCCCCGTATATACGACGCCGCAGCGTCTCGCGCGCGCGCATGCGCGCCTCGTCGATTATCAACTGGGCCGAGAACTGTTGATGCAGACGCCGGAGGGCACGCCGCCGCAACCGCCGGCGTCGATCTCGGCTGCGCAGCACGCGGCGCGCGCAGCGCTCGCACAGGGGCGCGACGCGTTCGAAGGCGAGGCGGCGCTCGAATGGCTGGCCGGCTTCGGCATCGAGCGCGCAACCGATGCGGACGTCGACGTCGGCGATACGATCGTCGACATCACGGTCGGGATGTACGACGACCAGAACTTCGGGCCGGTATTCCGCTATTCGGTGCCGCCGGCGGACGGCGTTTCCGCGCCGTTCGTCGTCTACGGGCTGCCGCCTTTCAATACCGTGCTCGCGCGCGCGGTCGTCGCGCGGTCGCCGTATGCGCGCCGCGCGCCGCCCGAGCCGCTGCTGCACGCACTGACCGCGCTTTCGCAGGCAGTGTGCGAGGTGCGCGAAATCGTCGAGATGTCGCTCGTGCTGCGCGTGCGTCCCGCGCGCGTCGTCGCGTTCGGGCCGCACATCGGGCTCGCGACGGGGCGCAGCCGGCTCGCGATCGTTCCATATCCGCGCTATCTCGAGCAGAAGCTCGACTGGCGTGGAGAGCGCATCACGGTGCGTCCGATTCGCCCCGAGGACGAGGCCGCGCATCGCGAGTTGCTGAGCGCGATGACACCGGACGATTTACGGATGCGTTTCTTCGGGGCGATACGCAACTTCGACCATTCGCAGATCGCGCGGATGACGCAAATCGATTACGACCGAGAGATGGCGCTGATCGCGACGCTCGACGATGCCGACGGCCGCGCGCATACGCTCGGCGCGGTGCGGGCAGTGACCGATCCGGACAACGAAGCGACGGAGTTCGCGATCGCGGTGCGGCCTGATCAAAAGGGCAAGGGGCTTGGGCGAATGCTGATGACGCGCATCATCGAATACGCGCGCTCGCGCGGAACCGCGTGGATGGTCGGCGAGGCGCTGCGTGAGAATGCGGCGATGATCTCGCTCGCGAAAGACAGTGGTTTCATGGTGTCGTCGACCGAGGAACCGGGGGTGGTCGCGTTCAGGTTGAAGTTGCAGCCATGAGACGCCGCCGCGGCATCGGGCGTCGGACGCGTGTGATCGGCGCAAGGGGCTGGCAGTCGCCGTGGTGCGGGGGCGATGGGGCGGGCAATTCGAAATCCGATGCGCGGTGTGTCGCCGGCGCTTCGGAGATTGCGGAAAGCGTTGAAGGCGTCAACATCGCTGACTGCTGGCAACGGTTTTGACATCCTGACGATCATCGCCGCCATCGGTGCCATCACCGCCGATTCCGGACGGTGAGGTTTTACGGGAAACGAATTCGGGCGAAGGTGAGCGTCTTCGGGAGGCGGCCGGGCGGAACGAAACGCAGCGCGCGTGGCTTGTCGCCGATCGCATCGGGGTGTCGACGCATCGGTTGGCACCTGCAAACATGTGCCAGCCGACCCGCCGACCTGACAATACACCGCCTCACCGCCCGCGAACCCGAATCCGCCTCGCGAACCGAATCACGCAGCGAGCTTCACCGCAGCCTCGTCCACATGCTTGCGCGAGATCGCGAGCTCGTCGAGCAGCGTGTCCGCGTAGACCGCGCCCGTCTCGCGTTCGAGACGCGCCACCGTCAGCGCGCAGCGCGCGGTGTCCTTCGGCATCGCAATGAAGCGCTTGATCGATTCGCCCGCCTTGAACGCGTCGAAGAGCGGCAGCCGCACTTCGTCCGGCAGCGTCTTCGTCCATTGGTACGGCTTGCCGTTGAACGTCAGGGAAGGCGGCAGCGAGCGCTCCTTCTTGCCCGCCGCGATCAGGCCGTACGTGCGCGCGGCTTCGCCGATCTGCTCGGGAGAGAAGAGCTCGTCGGGCGTGATGTCGAATTGCGCGATGTACGCTTCGATCGCCCGCATCGCGGATGCGCGATCGTCGCGCTTCTTCTGCGCGCGCGCGACGATGTCGCGCAACTCGTCGGCCTCTTCAGGCGTGATCGTGAAGCTTGCCTGCTTCTGCTGAAGTTCGGAGAAACGTTGGAATTCGAGATCGGTCAGAAGTTTGGCCATGACATCCATGAGGCGCCCGCCATCGGCGAAGACGGCAGGCGGTGTTTTGAAGGGGGCGCTATTTTAGCGTAGCGCCGCGCGCGCAGCCGATTCGGCACACAGCACGCGCCGGACAAGTGCCGGGCGAGCGCCCGCGCGCGTCACGGCGCATGCGCGAGCAGTTGCTCGACCTCGCGCGCGATCGCGAGCAGGCGTCGGTCGTTGCCCGCCGGCCCTTCGAGCATCAAGCCCACGGGCACGCCGGTGTGTTTCGACACGCCCGCCGGAATCGATACCGACGGCACGCCGCCGAGCGTCGCCGGCCCGGTCTGACGGATCACGCGCGCGAACAGCGCGTAGGCGGCGTCGGAAGGAAGATCGTGCCCGCTGTCGGCGACGAGCGGCGCTTCGCATTGAACGGTCGGCAGAGCGATGCAATCGACGCCTGTTCGATGGAACGCCTGGTCGTACCAGCGCACGCTGCTTTGCAGCACGTCCATCGCGGCCGCATACACATCGCTCGACGGCGGCGCGTCGATCAGCATGCGGAAAATGTGCCGTACATCGTCGCTGCCGAGCCGGGCGACGAACTCCGCGAACGGCAGAGCGAGCCGCTCGGCGCTGAAGCGCTGCCAGTACGCGAGCGCCTCGAACCCGCCGATCGGGAAGCCGCAAGCTTCGTCCGCTTCGTGCAGCGCGCGGGCGGCGAGCGGGATCAGCCGCGCGCCCGCGTCCGTCAGCGCGGCGAGCGCGCGCTCGGTCAGCTCCGCGACGGCCAGATCGAGTCCATCGAAGTAGGGCGCATCCGGCACGCCGATCCGCAATCCGGCGAGCGCGACCGGCGCGGGCTCGGTGGCATCGCCCGTCAGCACGGCGTCGAGCAGCAGCAGATCGTCGATGCAGTGCGCGATGGGGCCGACTGTATCGCGCGTCGGCGATAGCGCGAGCACGCCTTCCGTCGAGTAGCGGCGCGGCGTCGGCCGCAGGCCGGCGACGCCGCAGAATGCGGCCGGGATCCGCACCGAGCCGCCCGTGTCGGTGCCGAGACCGAACGGAATGCCCGCCGCAACCGCGCATGCCGTGCCGCCGCTCGAGCCGCCCGCGATTCGCGCCGGGTCGTGCGGATTGCGGACCGCGCCGAAGTGGCCGTTCGCGCTCGTGATGCCGAACGCGAGCTCGTGCATGTTCGCCTTGCCTAGCGGCACGGCGCCCGCGTCGAGCAACTGCTGGACGGCCGTCGCATTGCGCGTCGCGCTGAAGCCGAGCAGCGCGGGGCTCGCCGCGTGCGTCGGCATGTCGGCTGTGAAGAGGTTGTCCTTGATGACGAACGGCACGCCCGCGAGCGGCAGCCTGCGGCCGCCCGCGATCTGCGCGTCGATGCGGGCGGCGGCCTGGCGCGCGATCTCCGGCGTGACGTGCGTCATTGCCGCGAGCGGCTCGGCGAGCGCGAGGCGTTCGAGCGCCGCCTCGGCGTGCTCGAGCGCGCGCGCTCGTCCGCCGTTCACGGCATTCGCGACTGCCCGCACGCTCGCGGGCCGGACGCAGGTTTTTCGATGCGACGTCATTGGTCTGTCTCCTTGTGCAGCACGCCGCGACGTGCGGCGCGCGTCATCGTTTCGGTCGGATCGGGAACGTTACGCGGCCGCCTCCTTCAGCATCGAAAGATGTCTGGCCGTCGCGCGCAGTTGCGCGTCGACGTCGTCGACGCGCGGCGCGACGTGCGCGTCGATCCGGCGGACGTACGGGCACGTGAGTGCGGCGATCGCGTGGCCGGACGGCCCGAGAACCGGATACGCGATGTCGGTGACGCCGAATGCCTGGCGGCTTTCCCGCCTGAGCCAGCCGGTCGTGCGGATCTCGCGCAGCAGCGCGTCGAGCTCGTGCATGTCGAGCGCGATTTCGCCCTCCACCTTCGTATGCTCGGCGAGCATCTGCGTGCGTTGCTCGGGCGTCTGGAACGCGAGCAACACGGGGCCCGACGCGGTGTCGACGAGCCCGACGCGCGAACCGAGCCGCACCGAGATGCCCCACGGGCCCGGCCCGTCGACCTGTGCGATCACGAGCAGGTTGCCCCGGTCGTACACGCACAGGTGGCACGATTGCTCGGCCGCGTCGGCGAAGCGCTGCATCGGCGGCAGCGCCTCGGCGATCAGCCGCTTGAGCGGCGGATGGCGGTGGGCGAGCGAGTAGAGCTTCAGGCTCAGCGTGTAGCGGTCGCCGCCCGGCGAGCGGATCACGTATTGGCGCGCGACGAGCCGCTCCAGCATCCGGTAGATCTCGCTCGCATTGCGGCCGAGCTCTTTCGTGATCTCGGTGCGCGTGAGGCCTTCCTTCTGCTCGGCGAGGAGCTCAAGGATATCGAGCCCCTTGTCGAGCGCGGGCGCGCGATAGCGCCCGACTTCTTCGCAATCCTGCGGTTCTTGCGCGGCGCCGGCGGGCAGGTCTTTCCTGGGTTTCATCGGTGGATCGATTGTCTGGGACACGATGCGTCGAACGCCCGGGGCGGCGCGTGTTTCGCGGCTGCGCCGAGTGCACCGATGGATCGTTGGTTCGTATGTAAATTAAGTCACTGCTCCAATAGCAATGATAATCAACGAATGTGAAATCAATACCAATTTTGTTGACAATTGTTGAATAGAAGGCGGTCGACTGCGTATCGATGCGGTCAAAGTATGCGTCGGAGCGGTCGGGAAAAAACGGCGTGATCGAGCAGGCCGGTGCGCTCGCGTGGCTGGAAGCGGGCGTTTGTCACGGACGTCGTTGCGCGGACGCGCGCGGTGACGCGCGGGAGGCATGCGCTGATGGACCTCGGCGAGTCCCGGCGCGGCGGCGGCAAGTGCCGGCGAACCCGCGCGTCGCCAGCGTCTGCTCCAATAGTCGTTATCCGCGACGCAGCGTCTCATCGCGCGCGGCGGATGGTACAAATTGCGCAACGGGCCCGCGCCCGGCGCCGTCGCGCCGGCTCGATCGAGTGCGGCGGAGGCTCGTCTGTCCTGAACTGAAGAGGTCGCCTGTCATGAAACTGCTTCGTTACGGCCCCGTGGGCCACGAAAAGCCCGGGTTGCTCGACGCGGCCGGCCGCATCCGCGATCTGTCGTCGCTGATCGACGACGTCGCGGGCGACGCGCTGTCGGACGCGAGCCTCGCGCGGCTCGCTGCCGTCGATCCCGCGTCGCTGCCGCTCGTCGCGGGCGAGCCGCGGACCGGCGCGTGCGTCGGCCGGATCGGCAAGTTCGTCTGCATCGGCCTGAACTACGCGGACCACGCGGCGGAGGCGGGTCTCGCGGTGCCGACCGAGCCCGTCGTGTTCGGCAAGTGGACGAGCGCGGTGAGCGGCCCGCACGACGGCATCGAGATTCCGCGCGGATCGGTGAAGACCGACTGGGAAGTCGAGCTGGGCGTCGTGATCGGCCGCGCGTGCAAGAACGTCGACGAGGCCGACGCGCTGTCGCACGTCGCCGGCTATTGCGTCGTCAACGACGTGTCCGAGCGCGAATGGCAGATCGAACGCGGCGGCCAGTGGGACAAGGGCAAGGGCTTCGACACGTTCGGGCCGATCGGCCCGTGGCTCGTCACGCGCGACGAAATCGCCGATCCGCAGGCGCTCGACCTGTGGCTCGACGTGGACGGCCGGCGCTATCAGAACGGCAATACGCGCACGATGGTGTTCACCGTCGCGCAGTTGATCGCGTATCTGTCGCGTTGCATGAGCCTGCAGCCCGGCGACGTGATTTCGACCGGCACGCCGCCCGGCGTCGGGATGGGCGTGAAGCCGTCGCCCGTCTATCTGAAGCCGGGGCAGACGGTGCGCTGCGGGGTGGCGGGCCTGGGCGAGCAGCGGCAGACGACGCGCGCGGCGGCGTGACGTGGCGGCGCGGCCGGCGTGCGGCAGCCGATGTGCCGGCAGCGGTTCGCGTTGCACGGCCTCGTTCGCTGCTTCGCGTGGCGGACGGCGTGTGTGCGACGAGGCGTCGATCGTCGCTGTTGCGCGCGTTGTGTCGCGCGTCTTGATCGAACGCGCGGGCGTTCGATCAAGATGTCGTTCACGCCTTCGCCAGCGCCTGATCGAGATCGGCGAGCAGATCGTCGATGTGCTCGATGCCGATCGACAGCCGCACCGTCTCTTCCTTCACGCCCGCCTTCGCGAGCTCTTCCGGCGATAGCTGACGATGCGTCGTCGAAGCGGGATGCGTCGCGAGCGACTTCGCGTCGCCGATGTTGACGAGCCGCGTGAAGAGCTTCAGCGCATCCTGGAACGCGGCGCCGCCCGCGCGCCCGCCCTTCACGCCGAACGTGAGGATGCCCGGCGCGCGGCCCGACAGATAGCGGTCGACGAGCGCGTGATCCGGATGATTCGGCAAGCCGGAATAATCGACCCATTCGACCTTCTCGTGCCCCGCGAGATGCTGCGCGATCCTCAGCGCGTTCTCGCTGATGCGGTCGATGCGCAGCGCGAGCGTCTCGATGCCTTGCAGGATCTGGAACGCGTTGAACGGCGAGAGCGCCGCGCCGGTGTTGCGCAGCGGGACGACGCGCGCGCGGCCGATATACGCGGCGTCGCCGAACGCTTCGGTGTAGACGACGCCGTGATAGCTGACGTCCGGCTCGTTCAGCCGCCTGAAGCGGTCGGCGTGCTTCGCCCACGGGAACTTGCCCGAATCGACGATCGCGCCGCCCAGGCTCGTGCCGTGCCCGCCGAGATACTTCGTCAGCGAATGGACGACGATGTCCGCGCCGTGCTCGAACGGACGCAGCAGGTAAGGCGTCGGCACCGTGTTGTCGACGATGAGCGGCAGGCCGTGGCGATGCGCGACGTCGGCGAGCGCGGCGATGTCGGTGATGTTGCCGAGCGGATTGCCGACCGATTCCGCGAAGATCGCCTTCGTGCGCGAATCGATCAGCGCTTCGAACGCGGCGGGATCGCGCGGATTGGCGAAGCGTGTCGAGATCCCGTATTGCGGCAGCGTATGCGCGAAGAGGTTGTAGGTGCCGCCGTACAGCGTGCTCGACGACACGATGTTGTCGCCCGCCTCGGCGATCGTCAGGATCGAATAGGTGACCCCCGCCTGGCCCGATGCGAGCGCCAGCGCGCCGACGCCGCCTTCGAGCGCCGCGACGCGCTGTTCGAGCACGTCGTTGGTCGGATTCATGATCCGCGAATAGATGTTGCCCTGGACTTTCAGATCGAACAGGTCCGCGCCGTGCTGCGTGTCGTCGAACGCGAACGCGACTGTCTGATAGATCGGCACCGCGGCGGCGCGCGTCGTCGGGTCGGGGCGATAGCCGCCGTGCACGGCGAGGGTTTCGAGGCGCCAGTCGGCGGATGCGGGTTCGGTCATGATGGGTCTCCGATCGGTCTGCTTGTGTCAAGGTGTCGGCCGATTATAGGAGTCGCGGTCGCGCGCTTTTAGCTTGTTTGGTGACAAGCTTATTCGCGGACAAGACAAGTGCCGGGGCGGTGCGCGCAGGCGTGCGGACGATGGGCGGTTAGCCGTCGGCGTCCGCCATGAAATTCAATTCGACGCCGTTTCCCGCCGGGTCGTCGAAGAACAATTGATGCTGACGCGTCAACGGCACGTCGGCGCTCGTGTATCGGATGCCGAATTGCTTCAGACGGGCAATCGTTCCCGGCAGATCGCTGCAGGAGAACGCGACATGGTCGAACGTGTTCGTGACATTTGGCGCACGCGATTCGCCCGGCCCGGCTTCCGACAGATGCAGCACCGCTCGCGCGCCGGCATACAGCCAATAGCCGTGGCTCCGGAACGGCGGGCGATCGCCGGGCCGCAAGCCGACCGCGTTCACGTAGAAATCGCGCAGCGTGTCGAGGAGCGGACGAGGCGCGCGGAGGTTGTAGTGATCGAGGCCGGTGACGGGCATGGCGGGCGGTCGGGGGAGGGAACCGGAGCGGCCATTCTAGCGCGTGTCGAGGGGCGATGTGATGGGGCGCGTCGAATGGCCGGCGCGGCGCGGCTTCATGGACGCTTCCGCCACGCCATGCTACGCCGCCCCGCCCCGCGGCTTCCGCGCCTAGTCGCCCGCCCGCCCCTGCAAATGACGCGCGACCGAAGCGAGCTTTTCGCAAGTCTCCGTCCATTCGCGATCGGGCGTCGACAGCGGAACGAGCCCCGCACCGGCTTGCAGCCAGCAGCGTTCGCCGTCCCGATACACGGAGCGCAGCACGAGCGCGGCATCCATCGCGCCTTCGCTGTCGACGACGAATACGCAGCCGCTGTACAAGCCGCGCAAGCGCTGCTCGTGGCGTCGAATGCTGTCGAGCGCCTCGCGTTTCGGAATGCCCGAAGCGGTGACGGCGGGAAACAGCTTTTCGAACGCATGCCATGCGTGCCGGCCCGCCGCGAGCCGCCCGCGCACGCGCGATGCTAGATGCTGGACGGTGCCGCGCCGATAGACGTTCATGAATTCGCTGACGCCGAGCGTATCGGCGTCGCAGATCGACGACATTTCGTCCATCGCCAGTTGCACCGACACCGCGTGTTCGGCGATTTCCTTCGCATCCCGCAGCAGTTCGCGCCGCAAACGCGCGTCTTCGGCGTCGTCGCCCGTCAATGCGCGCGTGCCGGCGAGCGGTTGCGTGCTGACGAAGCCGTCGGCGCTCACTTCGACCACCGTTTCGGGGCTGAAGCCGTATGCTTCGAAATCGCCGTCGCGGAGCAGGAACGAACGCGCCGGCGTGTTCGTCCGCCGGCCCGCGACGTAGCTCGACACCGTGTCGAGCGACGCAGGAACCTCGACCGCGCGCGACAGGATCACTTTCTGGTACGCGTCGGCCTGCATTTCGCGCACCGCGGACGCGACCTGCTCCTTGTACGCGCGCGCGTCGCGTTCGCCGTCGATTGTTTCGAGACGCGCGCCGGGCTCGGTCTGCTGCGCGGCGTCCTGCGCGTCGACCAATTCGGCGAGCGTCGCGAGCGCGCCGGGGTCCAGGCTGCGGATCAGCGCGCGGCCGCTCGATACGCGAATCTCGCTTTGCGGAATCGCGAGCCGCAGCAACGGCTCGTCGCCGCGCGCGCCGTCGATGCCGTACGTCAGATGAGAAAACTCGAAATGGGCGCGCCCGTATGCGCGCCAAGCGTCGATCCGCACGTCCGCGAGCGCGTGTGCGATCGCGTCGCACGGCTGCGCGTCGCGCCAGCTTGCGCCGTCGCTGCGGCGCACCGTTCCGTCCGGCTCGACGATCACGCTCAGCGCCGAATCGATGCCGATGCTCCATTCGCCGCCGCGCTCGTAGAGCGTGCAGTGCCGGCTCGGCAATGCGCGCATGATGCGCGACGCCAGATCGAGCGGTTCGCTTCGCACGCTCAGGTGGCGTTCGACGTAGCGTCGCGCCGGGGCGGCGTCACGCGCCTTGGCGATCGCGATCAAGCGTTGCTTGTCGATCTTGCCGACCGACGTCAACGGCCAATGCGCGGCGATTTCGATCTGATCCGGCAGCTTGAATTCGCTGAGCCCGCGTGCGCGCAGCGCCTGCTTGAGCGTCGCCGCATCGAGCGCGTCGCGTTGCGGCCGCACGAATGCGCAGATGCGTTCGCCGAGCAGCGCGTCGGGAACCGCGACGACGGCCGAGTCCTGCACGTCCGGCAACGCGTCGATCAGCAGCTCGATTTCCGCGGCGGAGATCTTTTCGCCGCCGCGATTGATCTGCTCTTTGATGCGCCCTTCGACGATCAGATTGCCGGCCGCGTCGCGGCGCACGAGATCGCCCGTGCGGTAGTAGCCGTCGCCCGTGAAGCTGCGCGCGTTGTGCTCCGGCGCGCGGTAGTAGCCTCGGATCGTGTACGGCCCGCGAGTCAGCAGCTCGCCGACGTCGCCGGCGGCGACGTCGCGGCCGTGCGCATCGACGATGCGGACTTCGTCGCGCGGCGACAGCGGCCGCCCCTGCGTATGCGCGATCGTGTCGGGCGGATCGTCGAGCCGCGTGTAGCACAGCAGTCCTTCAGCCATCCCGAATACCTGCTGCAGACGGCAGCCGAGCACGTCGGGCAGGCGGCGCGCGAGCGCCGGGTCCAGCCGCGCGCCGCCGACCTGGACGAGCCGCAGGCTCGACAGATCGCTGCGTTCCCATTCGCGCGCTTGCGCCCAGAGCTGCGCGAGCGGCGGCACGAGCGCGACGTGCGTGACCCGCTCGCGTGCGATCAGCGGCATCGCTTCGTCGCAGCTCGCCGTGTCGGACAACACGACCGCGCCGCCGCTCGCGAGCGTGCCGAGTATGCCGGGGCATGCGAGCGTGAAGTTGTGCGCGGCGGGCAGCACCGCCAGATAGACGCTCGTATCGTCGAGCCCGCAGAGTGCGGCCGACGCGCTGAAGTTGTACGCGTAGTCCGCGTGCGTGCGCGGAATCAGCTTCGGCGTGCCGGTCGTGCCGCCCGACAGGAGCAGCAGCGCGACGTCGTTCGGCGCGGGCGGCGTCAGTGCGCGCGGCGGCGCGTCGAGCGACGCGAGCGGCACGACGCGCTCGTCGGCATCGTCGTCATTGTCGCGACGGCCGGGCTCGCCGTCGACGACGATCCAGCGCAGCGACGGATGCGCGTCGAGCATGTCGGCGGCGAGCGATCGGGCGTCGAAGCCGGCCGTTCCGTCCGCGATGAAATAAGCGCTGGGCTCGGCGATGCGGCAGAGCGCGTCGATGTCGTGCGAGCGTTGGGTCGGCATCGCGAGTACGGGTACCACGCCGAGACGGAACAGCGCGAAGCAGACGGTGACGAACGCGATGCCGTTCGGCAACTGCACCATCGCCCGGTCGCCGGGGCGCAGGCCCAGCTCGTGCAGTGCGGCCGCGAGCCGATCGACCCGGTGATCGAGCGCGACGAACGGCACGCGTTCGCCGCCGGCGACGAGCGCGGTGCGCGTCGCGTGGTCGGCCGCCCAGCGGCGCAGATGTTCGCCGAGCGGCAGCGCGGCGGACGAGATGTCGGGTTCGGCGGCCACGGCGTCGGCCGTTTCGTTCGGATTCGGATGAAGAAGAGTTTCCATGAGCTTCTCTGAGGGTCACACACACGCGGAGGTCGACTCGAGCCGGCGCAGGATCTGTTGCAGAAAGGCGCGCGGTCTGCGGGTCACGTAGAAGTGGTCGCCGGGCATCGCGATCGGTTCGTCCGCGCGACGCAGCCAGTCGCGCCACGCGGCGACTTCTTCGCGCGACGCTTCGGTGTCGCGGCTGCCGTGGACGAGCAGCGTCGGCGTGTCGATGCGGCGCTGGTCGGCGCGCGGCATGCGGCGATAGGCCTCGGTGATCCGGAAGTCGGCGCGCAGCATCGGCAGGAAGATCGCGAGCAGCGACGGATCTGACAGCAGCGTTGCGTCGCTGCCGCCGATCTCGACGAGCTGATCGACGAACGCGCGGTCGTCGAGATGGCTGAGCAGGCGCCGCCCTTGCAGGTGCGGCGCGTGGCAGCCGGACAGCACGAGCGCGAACGGCGGCGCGCCGCGCCGCTCGAGACGCTCGCAGGTCTCGAACGCCACTTGCGCGCCCATGCTGTGCCCGGCGAGGATCAGCTTGCCGGGCGACGCCTTCGCATCGACCAGCTCGTCGGCGAGCTGATCGGCGAGCCGGCCGATGTCGTCCGCGCCCGGCTCGCGCATCCGGTGGTCGCGGCCCGGATAGATCGCGAGCGAGACGTCGATGCCGAAGTCGTCGACGTTGCGCCAATCGCGGAATGCGCTGCTGCTGCCGCCCGCGAACGGGCACATGACGAGCCGCCACGCAGCCGGCTCCGGCGACATGATCCACGGGCGCAGCATCCGCCGCTCGTTCATGCCGCCACCTGTTCGTCGGGCGCGGCGTCGACGAGCATGCGCGGGTCGATCGCCGGCGGCGGCGCGACGCGGCGCTCGCGCGCGGGGCCCGCGCATTGCAATGTCTTTTGCCAGACGCGGGCGAGCGCGAGCTGATAGGCGGGATCGAACGCGGCGGGCGCCGCCGCGCCGTCGAGATGCCGGCGCAGCGCGTGCAGCACGTGCGCGACGCCCGCGGGGCCGTCGACTTCGAGCGCGTCGCGCCAGCTTGCCGGCGCGGGATGCAGCGGCAGGGCGGGCGGCCGGTCGAAATGCGCGCTTTCGGCGCCCGTCGTCCGGTACGCGCTGCGATTGCCGTCGCGATGCTGCGGGTCGTATAGCGCGGCGGTCCAGACGACCGGGCCGTAGCTCGCGTCGAGCGACAGATAGCCGGAAGGCCAGCCGAGCGTGAGCTGATGCATCGCGAGGCTGTGCAGATCGGGATCGTCGGGATCGAGATAGGTTTGCAGACGCAGCGTCGCGCGGCAGCCGGGCAGGCCGATTCGCAGCGCGTGGAACGCGGGATCGTCGTCGTCCGCGGCGTCGACCGTCGCGTCGACGGCGCCGCTCGCCTGCAGCAGCAGATCGAGCGATGAGTAGAGCAACTGTCGGCTCGTCGCGAGATGCGCGAAGTGCGCGTGCTCGCCGCCGAGCGCGCGCCGCACGCGCCGAGCGCGATCGATCCAGCAGCGGCCGGCCGGCGTGTGCGCATAGAAGCTGTTGACCCAACAGGCGCGCTCGCGTTGCGCGGCGAGCTGCTGCAGGCGAGCGACGTCGTCCGGATGCAGCGGATGCTCCTGCACGACGTGCGCGCCGCGTTCGAGGAATGCCTGCGCGAGCGACGTGCCGGCGCCGCCGACGACCGTCGAGCGGACGACCACGCATGCGATGTCGATGTCGCCGGGCACGTCGTCGATCGACGTGTAGAGCGGAATGCCGAACGCGTGAGCCAGTTGCCGCGCGCGCGGGCTGCCGTTCGCGAGAAGTCCCGCGAGCTCGAGCCCCGGCTGCGGCGCGAGGAACGCATTCAGATAGATTTCGCCGAATTTTGCGCCGGCGACGAGCACGCGCCTGTTGCGCGCGTTGAGAGGTTTCATGCGACTTTCTCCTGCGGGCGGCGAGGGTTGTCGCGCCACTGCCGGAACAGGGCGGCGACGTTCTGTGCTCGTGCGTCGTCCATCACGAGCGTCCAGTGGTCTGCGTCGAGCGTGTGGCGCTCCGCGTGCATGTCCCAGCCTTGCCAGTCGAGTTCGGCCGGTCGCCAGCGGGGCGGGCGGTGCGCGGCGGCGATCCACAGGCAGCGGATCGGCAGCGGGGCGGGCGCGTGGTGGCGCGCGAGCAGGCCGAGCAGGTCGCCGACGCGCGTCAGCCAGCGCTGCGCATCGGCGGCGCTCGTGCGCTCCGGCAGCAGCCCGGCCGTTTGCGCGGCGCGCACGAAGCACGCGGTCTGTTCGTCGGCGTCGAGCTGTTCGAGGTCGTCGGGCAGCGGCACGACGGCGTGTCCTTGTGCGAGCAGACGCAGCAGCGACGCGCGATCGTCGTGATCGAAATCGGCGCGGCAGACGGGATCGAGCAGCGCGAGTTCGACCGTTTCGCCGCGCTCGTGCAGCAAGCGCGCGGCCTCGGCGGCGACGGACGCGCCATAGGACCACCCGATCAACGTATACGGCCCGTGCGGCTGCGACGCGCGGATGGCTTGCACGTAGCGATCGGCGAGCGCGCCGAGATCGTCGGGCAGCGTCGCGTCCGTCGCGCGCAAGCCGTGAACGCGGCAGTCCAGATGCCGCGCGAGCGGCATGTACGCGGCGAGCTCGCCGTCGGACGCGTGGAACATGAACACGCGCGCCGGATCGCGCCCTTCGGCGAGCGCCACCAGGCAGCCGCCCGCATCGGCTGCCACGGCCGCTTCGGACGCGGGCGGCGCGTTCAGCGTCGCGCAGAACGCGCCGAGCGTCGGTTCGGCGAAGAGCGCCTGCAGACTCGCGCCGCGCATGCCGTCGCGATTGAGCTGCGCGATCATTCGCGTCGCGATCAGGCTGTCGCCGCCGGATTGGAAGAAATCGCTGTCGCGATGGATAGGGCACTTCAGCAGCGCCTGCCACACCGCGCCGACGCTGCGTTCGAGCGCGGCTTGCGCTTGCGGCTCGCGCGGCGGCGCGACAGGCGCGACAGGCGCGGTCGACGTGTTCGACGCGCGAGCCGCGCGGCTCGGCGCACCTTCGTTCGCTTCGTCGCGTCGCGCCGCGTGGCGGTCCGCATGTCGATCGATGCGTTCGCATTGCCGGATGCGCACCGGCGGCAGCGCGTCGCCGCAGCGCGCGCGCAGGCCGCGTTCGAGCGCCCCGAGATCGAGCCGGCCGACGTGCGTCGCGCGTGCGAGCACCAGGTGCTGACGCAGCGGGCTGCATTCCTGCTCCGGCCATGCGAGTTCGACCGAAAAGCCCGCCTGCCCGAGCGCGTCGCGCCACGTCGGCAGATCGAGCATCGGCTTGTCGTCGGCCGTGCGGAAATCGTCGTAGCCGTTCAGGCCTTCGATGAAGCCGATGCTCGCCATCTGCAACGCGCTGTCGCGCTCGGTCGCCTCGATCATCAACAGGCGGCCGCCCGGTCTCAGCAGTTGCCCGAGGCAGCGCAGCGACCGCACGACGTCGCTCGCGTCGTGCAGCACGTTGACCGCGACGACGATGTCGTAGCCTGCTTCCGGATGCGCATCGAAATCGACCGGCGCGTTGATGTCGAAGCGCGCGTAGTCGAGCTGCGCGTGGCCGGCGAAGCGCTCGCGGGCGGCGTCGAGGAACAGCGTCGACACGTCGGTGAAGCGGTAGCTGTGCAGCCGGCCGTCGAGCGCCGGCACGAGGTGGCGCGTCGTCGCGGCGGTGCCGGCGCCGACTTCGAGCACGCGCAGCCCGCCCGAACGCTCGCCGAGCGCGCGCGCGATCTGCGCGGCGCCGCGATTCAGGCAGTCGATCGCCGGATTGTCGCTGTACAGCGCGCGGGTGATCGCATCGTCGTCGTCGAACAGCAGCGCGAGCGGCGCTTGCGTGCCGTCGAACAGCGCATCGTGACGCGCGATGCACGTATCCAGATAGGCGCCGAGCGTGCGGCTCCAGCCGGCTTGCGGTAGCGCCTCGGCCGGGTCGGGAACCGTATCGAGCGCCCGTTCGCCGACGAACGCGTCGCCTTCGCGGCGCAGCCAGCCGCGCTCGGCCAGCGCGAGCAGCCATTGCCGCGCGAGCCGGCGATACTGCGGCCGCGCGCGCAGGCGCGACTGCACTTCGTCGAGATCGTGGCGTTGCCCGGCCTGCGCGAACAGGCCGTGGCGATGCAGCGTCCGGGCGATGCCGCGCAGCGCGCGCGCCTCGAGCCAGTGCCAAGTCGCATCGATTTCCGCGAGCTGCGACGCGTCGAGCATCGGCAGCGCAGACGTCAGGGTCAGCGGCGCGCCGATCTCGGGCGGCGGCGCGACCTGCGCGCCGGCGGCCGACACGACGATGTCGAGCGTGCGACCGTCTTCGGCGAGCGTCGCGTCGGCGTCGGATACGCCGTCCTGCGCGCGCAGCAGGTCTTCGATGTCGCGCAGATCCATGCCCGCATCGCCGGCATGCAGCGGCCAGCGGCGGCGCGCGAAATCCACCCATGCGCCGTCGTCGCGCAGTTTCGCGAGCCCAGGCTGCGTCATCCGTTCCGGTTGCGCGGCGATTCCGCGCAGCAGGCATCGATAATCGTCGAACATCGCCTGCGCGGCGCCGTGCGCGAGCACGTCGTCCATGCAGTACCAACTGAACACGAGATCGCCGTCGACTTCCATCACCTGATGATCGAGCCAGACCTGCGGCGTCTGAGTGAACACATGGACCGGCTCGCCGAACAGGCTCGTCATCGCCTGATCGATGCTCAGGCCGTCGAGCGACATCCCCAGCATGCTCGTGAACACGACCGGCATCAGCGGCCGGCGAGGGTCATGCGCGCGGCCGCGCGACAGCTCGCGCATCAGCTCGACGCCGTTGACCTGGCTGTGCGCGAGGCGCTGCCAGAGCCGCTCCTGCGTGCGCTCGATCGTGTCGCGCAGCGTCGGCGCGCCGTTCAGCGCGAAGTCGATCAGCAGCACCGACGTGAAATCGCCGATCAGTTGGGAGACCTGCGGATGATCGGGACGCCGGTTGAAGAACGTCAGGTTCAGCGTGAAATCCGGATGCCGGCTCCAGCGTTCGAGCGTGTGCGCGAAGAGCGCGAGCAGCGCGGCCGACGGCGTCGCGCCCCAGCGCTGCCATTCGCGTTTGAGCTTGTCCCAGTCCGCGCGTTCGAGGCGCGCCTGATATGTGGTGAAGCGGGGCCGCGCGCGGTCGGCGCGTTCGGGTTCGAGAGGCAGCAGGGGCGCGGGCGGCAACTGAGGGAGCGTGCGTTGCCAGTAGCGCCACGATGCCTGCCAGTCGGGCGCGTCGCGGCGCGCCTGATCGGCGAGCACGTAGTCGCGGAACGTGATCTGCAGCGGTTCGAGCGCCGCGCCGCGATAGGCGCGCGCGAGGTCGTCCATCATCACCTTGAAGCTCTGCACGTCGAACAGCAGCAGGTCGAGGTTCATGTGGAGCCGGTAGCGCGCATCGTCGAGCTCGGTCACGACGAGCTCGAACAGTGGCCAGCGGTCGGCGGGCAGCACGCGGTACGACAGTTCGTCGCGGGTGTGTTCGAGCGCGCGCGCCTGATCGTCGGCGGCGAGGCGCTTCAGGTCGCGCCGCTGCGGCCGGTAGACGGGCACGTCGCGCAGGATGCGCTGGCGGCCGTCCGAATCGACGATCATCCGCAGCATGTCGTGACGCGCGACGAGCGCGTTCCAGGCGGCCTCGAAGCGTGCGAGGTCGAACGTGTCGCGCCGCATGTCCCATTCGAACAGCACGTGACACGCGACGCCGCCGTACGCGATCAGATCGGTGCGGCCGAGCCAGTACGCATGCTGGATCGGCGTCAACGGGAACGGCTCGAAGCGGTTCGCGGGATCGTGGATGAGCGCGCCGGCGTCCGAAGCGGGCGCGCTGGCGTCGGCGGGCGCGGATTCGACGATCAGCCGGCCGATTCCGGCGACCGTCATGTCGCGATACGCGCGCTCGGCGTCGAGCTTGACGCCGAGCTGCGATTCGACCGCGCTCCGCAATTCGAGGAACAGCAGCGAATCGAGGCCGAGCTTCAGCAGATCGCGTTTCGGCGTGAGTTGAGCGAGATCGTCGAGCTTCAGTTGCGCGGCGATGCGCGCCGTCAACCATTGGCGGACGGCATCGGCATCGCGCGGATCGGGGCGCGCGGCGGCGGGCGCCGCCGAAGCGGCGCGGGAGGCCGCCGTCGGCGAGCGCGCGAGCCGCGCGGATGGCGTATCGGCGCCGGCGTCGAACAGCGCGCGGCGGCCGGCGTCGAGCCGCTCGCGCAGCACGCGCATCGCGAGCCGGTATGGCGCGCCGCGCATCACGGCCTGTTCCAGATGCCACAGGCCTTCCGCGCTCGACAGCACGCCCATCCCGCTCTCCGCGAGCTTGTGTTGCAATGCGGGCTCGGCCGCGCGTCCGGCTTCGCCCCATGCGCCCCACGCGATGGAGATCACCGCCGGCGTTTCGCCGCTTGCGCGCGCTTCGGCGAGCCCGTCGAGATAGGCGCTCGCGAACGCGTGCGCGCCTTGTCCCGGCGCGCCGAGCGCGGCGGCCGCCGACGAATAGAAAAGCAGATAGCGCGCGTCGTGCGCGCCGAGCCAGTCGCGCAGCACGCGCGCCGCGTCGGCCTTCACCGCGAGCACGGGCGCGATGCGTTCGGCGTCGAGCGTGGCGAGCGGCGCATCGTCGAGGATGCCGGCCGCATGGATCGCGCCCGCGACGCCGCCATCCGCGTGCAGCGCGTGCAGCGCCGCCGTCAACTGCGCGGGTTCGGCGATGTCGCAGCGCACCCAGCGCAATTTGCATGCATGGAGCGCTTCGACTTCATGCTGGAACGCAGACCAGTCGTCATGCGCGCGAGGCGCGACGAGCGCGATGCGGCGTGCGCCGTGGCGCGCGAGCCAGCGCACGCTCAGCCGGCCGAGGCCGCCGAACGCGCCGGTGACGACGTGCCAGCGTTCGCCGGCGAGCGCGCCGGCGGGCAGCGCGGGCGCGACGTAGGGTTCCGCCGCGAGCGATGGTGCATGCGCGCGGCCATCGCGGACCGCGAGCCAGCGAGCGCCGCTGCCGAGCGCATCGAGCGCCGGCAGCAGATCGCGCCACGCGGCGGCCGGATGCAGGTCGATCGCGGCGAGCATGCGGTCCGGCCGTTCGGCGGCCGCGACGCGCAGCAGCCCCCACGCGGCGCGATGCGCGGGGTCGACGAGATCGTCGGCGTGGACCTTCCATGCGCCGCGGGTCACGACGACGAGCGGCGCGCGGCTTGCTTCGGACAGCGCGTCGAGCAATGCCGGCGCGATCGCCTGTAGCGGCTTCTCATCCGGATCGAGGATGAACAATCGGCGATCCGCGTGCGGCGCGATCGGCATGCCCGCGTCGCGCAGCGCATCGGCGAACGGCGCCGACGCGGCGTGCAATGCGATGCCGTTCGCATCTGGCGACGCATCGGACACGGGCCGCCACTGCCAGCCGTAATGCGTATCGCGCGCAGGCAGCGGCGCGGGCAGGCCGTCTTCGGGGGAGTCGGCGTCGAGCGGCCGCCATGCGCCGGATTCGTCGCGCGCGTCGAGCGCGATCCGCGCCGCGCCGAACGGACTGGCGCACCAGCGCAGGCGCACGAGCGTCAGCCACGCCGGCGCGCGCTCGGGCGCGCGAATCGTCGGAGCCGCCTGGCCGCCGCCGTGGCGGCCCGCCAGTTCCGCGCCGCTCCGCGCGAGCCGTTGCTGCCATGCCTCGCGCCGGCCCGCGCAATCGGACCAGTCGGCGAGATACACGCCGTCGTCGGTGAGCGGCTGACCGAGCAGCGGATCGGCGTCGTCGGCGAGCCACGGCGCGACGCCCGCCGAGCGGCCCGGCGCGGTCGCGAGCACGATGTGCTCGCTGATGCCCGACGTCGGCGCGCCGTCGTCCGGCAGCCAGTCGATGCGCTCGAAGCCCGCCGCGACGCATTGTTCCTTCCAGCGCGCGGTCGACAGGAACAGCTCGCCGCCGCGCGCGTCCTCGTCGTGCAGCGGCAGCACGAGCGGGCCGAATACGAAATCGAAGAGGCGCATCGGCCGCGTGATCTCGCGCATCAGCAGACGGCCGCCCGGCTTCAGCAGCGGCGCGAGGTTCGCGAGCGCGCGGCCGACGTGCTGCGTCGCATGGATCACGTTGGCCGCGACGATCAGGTCGTATGCGCCCGCTTCGAAGCCTTGCGCATGCGCGTCTTTTTGCAGATCGAACACGCGATAGTCGACGCCTTCGTGAGCGGCGAATTTCTGCTCGGCGCGCCGCGTGAAAATCGGCGAGATGTCGGTGAAGTCGTAGCGGACGTTCGGCTCGCCGTCGAGTTCCGGCAGCAGCCACGCGGTCGTGCCGCCGGTGCCGCCGCCGACTTCGAGAATCCGGAATGGGCGGTGCCGGCGACGGTTCGTCTGCCGCTCGCGGACGAGCCCCGCGACGACGCCCGCTGCGATCTGGTTGAAATAGCGCCCGAAGCTGAATTCCTGATACAGCACTTCGACGCCGCTCGACGCGCTGTCCGGGAAGATCACCGCGACCGGCTCGATGTCGCCGCTCATCATCGCGTGCAGGCTGTCTCCCGCGCGCGCGACGGTATCGGCGATCACGTCGAAGCCTTCGCAGCAGTCGCGCAGGATCTGCAGCAGCGCGTCGCGTTCCGCGTGGGGCGCCGCGAGCGCGGGCGCGTAGCGGTCGTTGTCGCGGCGGTAGTAGCCGTCTTCGACGCACGCATTCAGGAGCCGCACGAGCAACTGGCGATGGCGCGGCAGCAGACGGCCCGCGCGCAGGATGTCGAGCGCGGTCGCGCCCTCGTCGAAGCGCTCGCCGATGCAGCGGCGCACGAGCCGATCGACGTAGATCGCATGCAACTGCGTGACACAGTCGTAGAGCCGTTGCAGGCGCGGCAGATCGAGCGATGCGGCGGCTGCGGCCGCGACCCGCCGGCCTTCGGCGAGCGCCGGGTCGACATCGCCGCCGTGCGCCGCGGGCGGTGTGACGGCTGCCGGCTGCGCATCGCGCCAATAGCGTTCGGCATCGAACGGATAGCGCGGCGCGTGCAGCTTGCGGCCGGACGAAGGCAGCACGTTCGCCCACGGCAGCGCGACGCCCGCCGCATAGAGTTCGAGCGTCGCTTGCCGCGTTTGCGCGAGCGCGGGCTGTTGTCGGCGCGCGCTCGCGATCCAGCGCGCGCGTTGAGGCGACTCGCGCAGGCCGATCCCCGTCAGTTGCGCATCGGGCCCGAGTTCGAGAAACACGCCCGCGCCCTGTGCGATCGCGTGACGGACCGCGTCGGCGTAACGGACCGGTTCGCGCATGTGCCGGCGCCAATAGCCGTGCGCGTTGAGCCCATCGGCGTCGATCGGCCCGCCGAGCAGCGTCGACACGAGCTGCACGCGGCCGGGCGCCGCATGCAGTTGCGCAGCCGCGCGTTCGAACGTGTCGAGCACCGGATCGAGCAGCGCCGAATGCGCGGCGCCCGGGACCGTGAGCCGCGCGTGGCGGATGTCTTTCGCGGCGAGCGCGGCGGCGAGCGCGTCGACTGCATCGCGACGGCCGGAGAACACGAGATGACGCTCGCCGTTATGCGCGGCGACGTCGACGCCGGCTTGCCTGGCGAGCGGCAGCAATTCGTCGGCGCACGCGAATGCGGCGAGCATCGCGCCCTCCGCGCAGCGCTGCATCAGCGCGCCGCGCAGCCGGACGAGCGGCATCGCCTGCTCGATCTCGTAGTGTCCGGCGACGACCGCGGCCGCGTATTCGCCGACCGAATGACCGATCACGATCTGCGGCTCGAGACCGAGTGCGCGCCAGTGCGCGGCCATCGCGAGCTCGAATGCGACGATCGCGGGTTGCGCGTAGTCCATCCGTTCGAGCAGATCGCCGCGCTCGCCGGACATCGCGTCGCGCAGCGGGACGTCGAGCTCGCCGTCGCAGGCCGCGAAGCAGCGGTCGAGACACGCGGCGAACGCGGGCGATTGCCGATAGAGCGCCTGTCCCATGCCGGGCCAGTGCGAGCCCTGGCCCGTGAAAAGCCAGACCATTTGCCCGGCTTCGCCGCTGCCGCGATGGACGAGCGCATCGTCTTCGCCCAGCGCGAACGCGTCGAGCGCCGCGACGGTTTCTTCGCAGAACGGCACCGCGAGCCGGTGCGGCAGGTCGAGCTGCCGTCCGCGCAGCGCGGTATGGAGCAAGTCGCGCGCGCCCGCATGCCGCAGCGCGTCCGCGTAGCCGCGCGCGAGGCGTTGCAGCGCGGGCTCGCTCGCCGCGCTCAGCAGCAGCGCCGCGCCGGCGTCCGGCTGCGCATGGTCGTCGCCGCCGACCGCCGCGCGCAACGCGTCCGGCAGCGACGCGACGACCACATGGCAGTTCGTGCCGCCGATGCCGAACGACGACACGCCCGCGACGCGCGATGCGTCGTCCCAGGGCTGCGCTTCGGTGGGCACGTAAAACGGGCTGTTGTCGAGGCCGAGCGCCGGATTCGGCTTACGGAAGTGCAGGCTCGGCGGAATCGCGCGCCGCTCGACGGCGAGCACGGCTTTCAGGAGGCTCGCGATGCCGGCCGCCGTATCGAGATGCCCGATGTTGCTCTTGACCGAGCCGAGCGCGCAGCGCGGCCCTTCGCCCGCCCGATGAAAGACGCCGCGCAGCGCTTCGAGCTCGACCGGATCGCCGAGCGGCGTGCCGGTGCCGTGCGCCTCGACGAGGCCGATCTGCGTGCTGTCGACGCCCGCGAGCATCAGCGCGTCGCGGATCGCGTCGCGCTGTCCGGCCGCCGACGGCGCGGTGTAGCCGACCTTGCGGTCGCCGTCGTTGTTGATCGCGCTGCCGAGCAGCACCGCGACGACGGGGTCGCCGTCGCGCAGCGCGTCGCCGAGCCGACGCAGCACGACCGCGCCGACGCCGTTGCCGGCGAACGTGCCTTGCGCGTCGGCGTCGAACGGCCGGCAGCGGCCGTCCGGCGAGAAGATCATGCCCGGCTGATGCAGATAGCCCGCGTGCTGCGGAAACGATACGGCCACGCCGCCCGCGACGGCCATGTCGCATTCGCCGGCGCGCAGGCTTTCGCAAGCCAGGTGCGCGGCGACGAGCGAGCTCGAGCACGCGGTCTGCACGGCGAGCGCCGGTCCGCGCAGGTTCAGCTTGTACGCGACGCGCGTCGCGACATAGTCCTTGTCGTTGCCCATCAGCGACTGCAGGCCCTTGACCTGCGCGACTTCGGCGATCCGCAGCGGCTCCCTGCCCGGATACGTGCTGATGCGCGCGGACCCGAACACGCCGGTGCGGTGCGGGACGTCGCGCGGCGCGTAGCCCGCGTGCTCGAGCGCGTGCCAGACGATCTGCAGGAAGAGGCGCTGCTGCGGGTCGATCGATTCGGCTTCCTGACGGGAATAGCCGAACAGCGCGGCATCGAACGCGTCGGCGTCGCGCACGACGGCGCCGACGTTGACGAAGTTCGGCGCGTCGATCGTCGCGGCGTCGAGGCCCGCGTCGAGCAACGCCTGCCGCGTGAAGCGGCGGCTGCATTCGGCGCCGGCGAGCAGGTTGCGCCAGAACGCGTCGCTGTCGTCCGCTTCCGGAAAGCGGCACGCGTGGCCGATCACGGCGATCGGCTCGCCGTTCGGGTAATGCGTCGCGAGCAGCGCGTCGAGATCCGCGGCCGGGCGAGCGGACGAGGTGGCTTTATCCATGACTGGTTTCGAGAGAAGGTTCGTTGGCGGCGGGCGAAGGCGCGGGTGCGGCCGGCTGCGCGAGCCGGCCGCACAGCCGGATCGCGGGCCACAGGCTCGCGACGGCGAGCGCGGCGAGCAACGCGAGCACCGGGCGATAGCCGACGGCGTGGCTGACGCGCAGGACGGCCATCGACATCAGCATGGCGACGGCCATGTCGGTCGACTGGAACAGCGCGTAGTCGGATGCCGGCTGGTGAGGGCGGGTAAGTCCCATCAGCACGTTGTAGAGCGTGACGAAGCCGATCGCCGCCGCGACGTTGACGAAGCCGAATGCGAGCGTCCATTCGCGTATGCCGAAGCGGGGATAGCCGATGGCGAGCACGCCCGCGAGCAGCGGGAACGACAGCATGACGGGCAGCACGCACCGCCACGCGCCGAAACGGCGCATGGCCCAGCCGCCGAGCGCGATGCCGGCGCCGCTCGCGACCGTGCTGTAGATCGTGACGACTTCGCCGAGCGCGCTCAGGCCGAGCCCCGCATCGACGAGCAGCACGGTCTGCAGCGCCATCAGCCCGCGCATCGCGACGAGGTAGATCGCGGTCAGCGCGAGCGCGGGCCCGATCCCGCGCAGATTGCGCCAGTGCAGGCGCGGGCGCGCCGAGCCGACGGGCGCGGCCAGCATCGGCTGGCGGATCAGCAGCGACGGAATCAGCAGCAGCAGCGACAGCGCGGCGATGCCCGCGAAGCCGCAGCGCCAGCCGGCGCGCTCGGCGATCGCGAGGAACAGGAACGAACCGAGCGGAATCCCCAGATAGCTGCCGCCGACTTGCGCGACGTTCGCGAACGGGCGGCTGCGGGCGTCGGTCGTGCAGATCGCGATGCCGTTCGCGTAGATGCCGTGGCTCGCGGACAGCAGCGACAGCAGCATCAGCGACACGACGATCGCGCCCGCCGCGTGCGCCGGCGGCAGCAAGCCGATGCACGCGATGAGGGCCGCCATGCCGAGTTGCAGCAGCGCGAGACTGCCCTGATAGCGGTTGCCGCGCAGCGGCAGCGCGTGACGCTCGCACCACGGCGCCCACAGGAATTTGCCGACCCAGGGCAGCATCGCGAGCGACAGCCAGCTCAACTGGGCGAGGTCGGCCCCCGCGTGCCGGAAGTAGCCGACGACGCCCTGCATCGTCAGCGCGCTGACCATGCCCTGGTGCGCGTAGTACGACCAGTACGGCAGATAGCGCTTCATGCGGCGGCTCCTCGCCGGCGCTGCAGCTTCGCTCTGCGTTGGTCGAGGAGCGCGCGCCGGTTCGCGTCGTCGGCCTGGGCCGGCGCGTGCGCGCCGCCGAGATGCGCGGCGAGCGCGTGCGGCGACGCATGCGTGAAGAGATCCGTCACCGCGAGCGACGCGTAGCCCGCGTGCCGAAGCTTGACGTGCCATTGGACGAGTTCGAGCGACGACGCGCCGGCTTCGAAGAAGCTCTGTCGCGCGGCGATCGGCAGGCCGAGCGTCTGTTCGAAATGCTGGCGCAGCCGGCCGACGAGCGCGGCGTCGACCGGCGCGTCGTCGCGAAGCGCGGTGATCGGCGCCGCGGGCGCGGCGGCGGCGGAGCCGACGGCGCCCCCGCCGTGCATCGACCGCGCGCCGGCCTGGCCGACACGCGGCACGAGGACGTCGAGCGGCAGCCGCCACGCCGATGCGTCGGTCGCGAGCCGCTGCAGCAGCGCGACGTACTGATCGAACATCGCGCGCAACCGATCGGGCTCGAACAGCGCTTCGACCGCATCCCAGTTGAAGCGCAGCTCGCCTTCCGATTCGTAGACCTGGTGATCGAGCCATACCTGCGGCGTCTGCGAGATGCCCGAGCGCGGTTCGAGCCACGACGCATGGGCGAGGAAGCGGTCGTGATCGAAGCCGAGCGCGCTCGTGAACACGACCGGCATCTCGGCGGCGGCCCGGCCGTGCCGCTGCGCGAGCTGGCGCATCACCCAGAGCGCCGACACGTCGCGGTGCGCGAGGTCTTGCCACAGCCGCTGCTGCAGCCGCTGCGCGCTCCCGAGCCAGTCGTTCGCGGGCTGCCACGCGAGCAACAGCAGCGACGTGAAGTCGCCGAGCACCTGCTCGATCTGCGGATGCACCGGCTGCCGATCGAACAGCGTGAGGTTCACGCACAGCTCGCGCTGCGCGCTCCACGCGGACAGCACGGCCGAATACGCGGCGAGCAGCAGGGCCGACGGCGTCAGGCTCGCCGCGCCGGCGCTCGCCTTCAGCGCGTGCCATTGCGCGCGCGACAGGCGCGCCGACAGCCGCATGAAGCGCGGCGTCCCGATTTCCGCGGGCGTGCGGCGAAGCGGCAGTTGCGGCGCGGAGGGCAGGCCGTCGAGCCGGCGCTGCCAGTAGGCGAGCGACGCTTCGCTGGCGCGCCGGCCAGCGACGTGCGTCACGTAATCGCGAAAGCCGATGTCGAGCGGCGGCAGCGCGCGTTCGGGCGCGACATACAGTTGCTCGAGCTCGGCGAGCAGGATCTGCATGCTGAGACCGTCGAGCATCAGATTGTCGAGACACACGTAGAGCCGGCTGCGCTCGCCGCCGTCCTCGGCTGCTTGCACGTCGAACACGGGCCAGCGCGCGGGATCGAGGACCTGATGCGCGAGCCGCTCGCGCAGCGCGGCGGCGTCGGGACCGTCGAGGCTCGTGACGCGATGGCGCGTCAACGCGAACGGCGGCGCTTCGGCGAGCACCTGCTGCCGGCCGTCGCGGACGACCGCGCGCAGCATGTCGTGGCGCGCGATCAGGCGGTTCCACGCCGCTTCGAAACGCACGACGTCGAGCCGCTCGACTTCGAATTCGACGAAGAAGTGCGAGCCGACGCCGCCCAGCGCGAAGCCGGCCTGGCGGCCGACGAGATACGCCTGCTGGACGTCGGTGAGCGGGAACGGCTGGAAGCGCGACGCGGCGTCGGGCCGCAGCGCGTCAGTTGCCGGCTCGATGCGCGGGCGCAGCGTCGCGGCGAAGGCGGCGAGCGTCGGGTAGTCGAACAGATCGCCGAGCCGCGCCGTGTAGCCTGCCCGATCAAGTTCGCCGATCAGGCGCGTCGCGAGCAGGCTGTCGCCGCCGAGCTGCAGGAAGTGGCTGTGCCGATGCACCGCGTCGACTTGCAGCAAGCGTTGCCACAGCGCGGCGACGGCCGTTTCGGCGTCGCCCTGCGGCGCTTGCCGCGCGGCGTCGGCGTCGGCATCGGCGACAGCGGCGGCGGGCGCGCAGCGGGCCAGCAGCGCCTTGTGGTCGATCTTGCCGTTCGCGGTGAGCGGCAGGGCGTCGATGAAATAGAGGCGCTGCGGCAGCATGTAGGACGGCAGATGCGCGGCGAGCGCCGCGCTCAGCTTTCGCGGATCGGGCGTGCGCACGATGGCGGGCGCGCGCAGCACGAAGCGCCGGTGCGCGCCGACGTCGTCCGACTGCTCGCACGCGAGCGCGCGATCGTCGAATGCATGTCGCCAGTCTTCCGCGCGGCGCAGGCTGTGCTGCGCGGCGGCGCCGCCCGCGAGCAGGTCGGCGCTGACGAGCGCGAGCGCCGATGCATCGCGCAGCTCGGTCACGTAGACGAGCGCCGACGGCGCGGCCAGCCCGGCGAGTTCGTCGAGCGCCGCATCGCCGAGGCGGTGCAGCGCGTTGTTGGCCCAGACCACGTCGGCGCCGTGCGCGAGATCGTTCAGCGACGCGGGGTCCGCGCGCCGCGCTTGCGCATGCGGGAACGCGGCGAGGCGCGCCTGCGCGCGCAGCACCATGTCCTGCGACGCGTCGATGGCCGTGTAGGCCAGCCGTTGTGCGTCGAGGCGGCGCAGCAGCGCTTCGCCGAACAGGCCGCTGCGCGCGCCGATCTCGACGAGCCGTGCGGGCCGCCCCAGCGAGCGGGATAGCGCCGCGACCGCGGTGGCGAGCGCATCGATCGCTTGCCCGGCGCCATCGCTGCGCAGCAGCAGCGATTCCGGCGACCAGAACGGATGGTCGAGCAGCGTGTGCGCCGGGCGCAGCCCGCGCAGGATCGCGCCGAGCGCGTCGTGGTGAGTGAGCAGCGCGTCGGCGGTCGTGAAGAGCGGGTCGTCGGCGCGCGGCCGGCGGCGCGCGTGGTCGTAGCGCGGGCCGCGGCGATACGCGCCGTCCCGTTCGGCGAGGCGGCCGTGCGCGGCCAGCAGCGCGAGCCAGCGCGCGAACAGCGCACGCCACGCCGGCTGCGCGCGATAGCGCGCGAGCGCCGTGTCGACGTCGAGCGGCGCGTCGAAGGTCACGCCTTCGCGTTGCAGATGGTCGTGCAGGAAATCGGCGACGAGATGTTCGATGGCCACGTCGGACTTCGCGTCGGTGTCGGTGTCGGCGTCGCGGCTGGCGTCCGCGCTTGCGCTCGCGTTGCCGATGGCGTCGATGGCGCGGCCTGCGTGTGTGTCCGCATCCGCATCCGCGTCCGGATCGGCTTCCCGAGCGGAGCCGCAATCGCCCGCGGGCGCGAACAGCGCGCGAAAGTCGGACGGCCATGCCGGACCCGCGCGCCGTTCGTCGAACAGCGCGTCGCCTGACGGCACGACGAACGCCGCAAGCGATTTGTCGCGTTCGCCGACCGCGAGCGCGATGCCGGTCTTGACGCCGTCGATGCGATTGAGCGCCGCGTCGATCTCGCCGAGCTCGATCCGGTAGCCGCCGATCTTCACCTGCTTGTCGCGCCGGCCGAGAAATTCCAGTGTGCCGTCGGGCCAGTAGCAGCCGTGATCGCCCGTCCGATACCAGCGGCCGCTCGCGTCGTCGACGAATTGCCGCGCGGTGCGTTCGGCGTCGTTGAAGTAGCCGAGCGCGACGCCTTCGCCGCCGATCCACAGCTCGCCCGGCACCCAGTCCGGGCAATCGCGGCCCTGCTCGTCGACGACGCGATAGCGCTGGTTCGCGAGCGGATAGCCATAAGGGATCGAGCGCCAGGGCGGCGGCACGTCGCCGACGTCGTAGGCGTTCGACCAGATCGACGCCTCGGTCGCGCCGCCCATGGCGACGAGCTCGCCGTCCGCGCGAAACGCACGGTAGCGCGCAGGCAGATCCAGACCGATCCAGTCGCCGGACAACATCGCGACGCGCAGGTTCGACGGCGCGCGCAGCCCCAAGCCTTCGGCGTACGTGACGAGCATGTCGAACAGCGCGGGCACGCTGTTCCATACGGTCACGCGATGGCGGTCGAGCAGTTCGCACCAGACGGCCGGATCGCGCCGCTGCGCTTCGTCGACCAGTACGAGCGCGCCGCCCGCCGCGAGCACGCCGAAGATGTCGTAGACCGACAGATCGAAGTGCAGCGCGGACAGCGCGAGCACGCGATCGCCCGCGCCGACGCGGTAGCGCCGGTTCAGCTCCGCGCATGTGTTGAGCGCGCCGCGATGCGAGATCACGACGCCCTTCGGCGTGCCGGTCGAGCCGGACGTGTAGATCACGTACGCCGGCGTGCGCGGATCGACCGCGACGGGATCGCGCAGCGCGTCGGCCGCGACGGCGTCCTGCCACGCGAGATAGCGCGCCGGATCGTCCGGCGCCGCGATCGCCGCCGGATCGTCGCGGCAGACGAGCACCCGCTTCACGCGAGCGTCGTCGTAGATCTTGCGGCGGCGTTCTTCCGGCTGGTCGAGCGGCACGGGAACGTAGACCGCGCCCACGTGCAACACGCCGAGCACCGCGACGATCTGCCCGATGCCCTTCGACATGCTGACGGCGACCGTATCGCCCGCTTCCACGCCGCACGCCGCGAGCGCGCCCGCGCAGCGGCGCGCCTGTTCGGCGAGCGTCGCGTAGCTGATTCGCGCGTCGCGATGGATCAGCGCGACGGCGTCGGGCGCGCGCCCGGCCGCGTGGAAGAAGCCGTCGTGCAGGCAACCGTCCGGCACCGGCCGCGCGGTGTCGTTGACGCGCGCGCGGACCGCGCGCTGCGCGTCGGGCATCGGATCGGGCAGCGGCTTGCGCCAGGCGCTGGCGTCACGCACGAGATGCCGCACGAGCGCGACGTACGCATCGAACAGCGCATCGACGAGGCTCGCCGGAAAGAGCGCGTCGACGCTGTCCCACTGCAGCCATGCCGACGCGCCGTGTTCGAACGCGAGATGGTCGATCCATACTTGCGGCGTTTGCGAGATGCCCCACCTGGGCTCGCCGAGCGCGGCGGCGGTGTCGCGGCCGTACAGCGGGCGGCCGAGATTGCTCGTGAACACGACGGGCGCGCCGTGCGGATGACGCTGTTCCTTGCGCAGCTCGCGCAGCAGCTCGACGCCCGACCAGTGGCGATGCTCGTATGCGTCGGCGAACGTCGCCTGGTTCGCGCGCGCGAGCGAGTCGAACGGCGCGCCTTCGGCGGCGAGATCGATCAGCAGGATGTTCGTGAAATCGGCGATCATCCGCTCGACGGCCGGATCGAGCGGCTGTCGATCGAACAGCGTCAGGTTCAGCAGCAGGCGTGGCTCGCCGCTCCAGCGCGCGAGCACCGCGCCGAAGCACGTCGCGAGCGCCATCGTCGGCGTGACGCCGCACGCGCTCGCCTGCGCCTTGAACGCGCGCCAGTCGGCCTCGCCGAGCGCCGCGCGGCGGCGGCTGAAGCGAACCGGCGCGACGCGCTCGGGCTCCTGGGCGAGCGGCAGACGCGGCGCGGCCGGCAGTTCGGGCAGCTTCGCGCGCCAGTAACGCTGCGCCGCTTCGCGCGCGGCCGCGCTGTCGTGCTGCAGATGCGCGACGTAGCTGCGAAAGTCGTAACCGCTGCCGATGTCCGGCAACGCGCGGCCGCTGGCGAGCGCCGCGAGCTCGTCGAACACCAGCGTGAAGCTCGCCGCGTCGAGCACGAGCAGATCGAGGTCGACGTGCAGGCGGTGCCGCCCGCCGGGAAGCAGCGACAACTGGAAGTCGAACGTCTCGCCGTGCTCGACGTCGAGCACGCGATGGCCGAGGCGTTCGCGCAATGCGGCGAGCGCGTGCTCGCGTTCCGCATCGCCGCAGGCGCGCAAATCGTGCACGGCGACGCCGGGCCAGCTCGAACCCGCACGCCATTGCTGGCGGCCGTCCGCGCGGAATGCGACGCTCAGCATCGGATGGCGGGCGATCAGCGCGCGGACGGCGGATTCCAGCCTGTCCGGCGTGAGCCCCGCGCCGTCGAACTCCTGATACAGATGGCAGCCGACGCCGCCGAGCGGCTGCTGCGCGGCGCGGCCGACGAGATACGCATGCTGGACGGGCGTGAGCGCGAACGGTTCGCCGTCGCGCATCGTCGGCCATGCCTGCGGCGCGGCGGGCCGCTCGGCGACGCGCGCGGGGCTGCGCCGCATCAGCGCGAGCCAGCCGGCGAGCGTCGGCTCGCGGTACAGCTCGCGCAGCGTCAGCGTGTGGCCGCGCGCGCGCAGCCGGTTCAGCCACGCCATCAGGCGCATCGAGTCGAGGCCCAGTTGCAGCAGGTTGGCGTCGGCGTCCAGTTGTTCGGGGTCGACGGACAGATCGGCGGCAAGCTCGCCGCGCAGCGATGCGCCGTCGAGCGCGATGCAACCGGCTTCGACGGCTGGATCGGGGGCGAGGCTCGTATGAAGGTCGGACATGAATGAAGATCCCGAGTCGGTTGTGATGCGAAACCCTGAACGCAAAGACACCCCGTCGACGCATACGCCGCCGCCCGTTTGCGGGCGATGGCGCGATGCTTCGTGCAGTCGTCGGTCATCGGATGAGTGGCGGCGGCATGCGCACGCGACGCGGCGCGACGGCGGCTGCGGCGTGTGCGATGCGCGACGCCGCGTGCCGGTTCGATGGGCGCGGCGTTCCCGCGCGCGTCGCTAAGGACTTCGGCGCGTGCCGCGCGTCGCGGCCGACGTGCGTGCGCGGCCGCTGCGCTGCTCGAGCCAGGCTTGCGCCTGCGCGCGCGCTTCGATGTGCGTCGCGGCGACGCGGAACGGATAGGGCGCGTGCTCGGCGCGATCCCACGCACGGGCTTTCTCTTCGTAGGCGCGCCGCCGCGCGAGGTCCGCCTCGATGCGGATCGCGCCGGCGCAAAGCCGCTGCTGCGCGACGTTGTCGCGACACCATTGAACGTAGGCGGATACGAAGCGCGGCGAATGACGCGGCAATTCCTCGCCGTCCATCAGCAGCACGAACGGCTCGGCGCGCGTGTACAGCGCCTTGAACTGCGCGAGCCGCGCGTCCGCTTCCGTATCGGGAACCTGCGCAGGCATGTGCAGGTACACGAGCGGCCAGGAGCGGGTGTCGATGAAGTCGTTCATGAGTCCCTCGTCGGTAACGCCACGCAAGCGAGAAGACTCGGGACAGACGACGTGTCGGACGGTTTTCGGGCAAGACGCGCAATCGATTCGCGGTTGCCTGAAAGAACCGTTGACGGATCTGCGATCCGTCATCTGCCTGCCCCGAGTGCAACGGCGCTGTGCGACGCGCGCTGCCTCGATTTGCGGTGTCTCTTATGACTGTGAACGATAAGCATTATTGTTTAGAAGCTCTACCCGAAACGGATTTATTTCCGCTCGCATCGGTATCTTGCCGCCGCCCCAATGGAACTCGCCCGGCACGGCTGGCGATGCATCCGCGCCGGGCGGGCAAGGCGGGCAAGGGCGGCGAAAAGCGCGTGCGGGCGCGGACGGGCCGTGCCGCGAAAGAGAACGTCGCGAAGGACTGCGTCGCGAAAAGCCCGAACGCCGCCGAACCGATTGTCAGCGGCGCTGCTTGAACGCCGAGGGATTGACGCCGAACTGCTTCTGGAACGCCGCGGTGAAGTGGCTCGCGTTCGCGTAGCCCATGTCGGCGGCGACGGTCATCACCGGCGTGTCCGCGCTCGACAGCCGGCGGCGCGCTTCGTGCATTCGCTCCTGCTGGAAGAGCCCGTAGACGCTGTGATCGAACAGCCGCCGGAACCCGCGCTTGAGCTTGAGCACGCTGAGCCCCGTTTCCTTCGCGAGCATCGCGATCGTCGGCGCGCGGCTCAGATCCGCGAGCAGAAGATCCCGCGCGCGCAGCAGCTTCTGCCGCTCCGCCGCCGGCAGCGGCCACGCATGCGGCGCGGCGTCGCCATGCGCTTCGATCACGAGGCTCGCGAGCGCGAGGCTCTGTCCGAGCAGCCACATCGACGGGCGGCCTGCGCGGCCGTGCGCGCACCGATGCCTGTCCTGCAGCGCGTGGCTCAACGATTGCGCGGTCGCGCGCATCTCCGCGTCGCACCGGCACGGCGCGCAGCAGCGCCCCGAATCGAGCTTGCGCTCGAGCGCCGCGTCGAGCTCGGGTGCGAGCTCGCGCACGAGATCCGGCCGGATCGACACAGTCACGCTTTCGATCTGGCCCGAATGCATTGCGCGGCCGCTGCAATCCGGCGTGTAGCTGATGCATCCCGTGCCCGCTGACAGCACGTGCTCGGTTTCGCTGCTGCCGGCGTCGATCGAGAAGCGCGAGCGACCTTGCAGCGCGCAGCAGAAATGAACGCGGCCCCAGTCGTCGCGGATATTCATCGAGATCGGCTGCCGCAGCTCGCCTTGCCAGACGAGCACATCGATGCCGTCTTGCAGCGCGACTCTGAGCAGTCGGCAATCGGGCGCGGACTCGGCGGGCGGCGTCGGACTGGCGAGCAGCGTCGATATCGCGACTTCGGGTTTCGCAAGCGTAGAACTGGAAGAAGGCATCGGTGGTCGTCTCCGCGCGGCATACCGATTGGGGTGGAAGTCGACCCGATCGGGGTAGAAGTGTAAATGCGAATTGTTATCATTATTGCAATTCCAGTCGCCGCCGTCGAGACAATCTGCTCGTTCCGGAGAGTCAGTCTGTCTCGGCGGCTTCTCGCGCCCTTCGGGCGCGTGACGGTCTCGTCTCGCCGTGGCGCGCGCCCACGGCGAGACAGGATTTCTTCGTGACGCACGATTGCACGATGAGTCCGCCCGGCCGTCCTTCGAGATCAACAAGGAGTGTGTGTGATGCGGTATCAGCGAGCCTGGCGGGGCAGGCTCCCGGCGTCGAACGCCTTTGCGATGGCAGTCGCGATTTCTCTCATTCCTTTGTCGAGCGTCGCTCATGCAAGCGCCGCCGGCACGCCGTCGGCGAAGCGGTCGGGCAGCGGTCCGGCCGGGGCCGGGGCCGGCGCGGCGTCCGGCGTGACGGCGGCCGGCGAGCTGTCCGCCGTGACCGTCACCGCGAGCAAACGCGATCAGCCGCTCGCGACGCTCAACGGCGCGGCGGTCGTCGTCGAACAACCGGCGCTCGACGATGCGCAGGTCGCGAACACACTCGATCTCGCGCGGGTGCTGCCCGGCGTGCAGATCACGAGCGGCGGCTCGATGCTGTTTCCGATGATCGGCCTGCGCGGCATCTCGTCCGCGCAGGATTTCTACAACCCGGCGTTGACCGTGTATGTCGACGGCGTGCCGCAATTGCCGACGTTTTCGTCGCAGACGCTCCTCAGCGTCGATCGCGTCGAGTTGCTCAAGGGGCCGCAAGGCACGCTGTACGGCAAGAGCGCGGAAGGCGGCGTGCTGAACATCGTCACGCTGCCGCCCGACAACACGCCGCGCGTGCATCTGCGGGCGGGCGTCTCGAGCCGCGGCGGCAACGTCGAGCAGGCGGAGGTCGCGGGGCCGCTCGTCAAGGATTTGCTGTACGGCGCGGTGTCGCTCGCGCACGTCGACGCGCCCGGCGATTTGCGCAATCCGGCCAGCGGCGCGAATCATCAGGGCGGTTCACGCTCGTTCGCCGGCAGCGCGAAGCTGCGCCTCGCGCCGTCCGGCGCGCCGTGGGAAGTGAACGTGTCGGTCGGGCGCGATTGCGCGAAGGCGACGCAGGACATCTATGTGCCCTTCGACGACATCGGCAGCCGCACCGCGGACATCGATCCGCGGCTGCCCGCGCAATATGCGGAGTCGTACATGCGCCGCTGCGGGAACAGCTATGCGCTGTCCGGGCGCTACGATTTCGGCCAGTGGCGTCTGTCCGCGATTTCCGCCTGGCAGACGGTCGACATCGAGCGGCGCTTTCCGTTTCTCCAGTATTTCTCGCAGCAGCCGGAGGACTGGCGGCAGAACGTCCAGGAACTGCGGCTCGCGACGCACGCGCCCGGCCGGCGCTGGGACGCGGTGTTCGGCCTCTATCGGCAGGACGTGCATCAGTCGCGCACGTACGTCAACGACATGGTGATTCCGTCGGTCGTCAATCTGTCGACGACCGCATCGAGCAACGAAAGCAAGTCGCTCGCCGCGTACGGCGACGTCACGTGGCACGTGACGGACGCGCTCGATCTGTCGGCCGGCCTGCGGGCGTCGCGCGATCAGGCGTGGACGCAGTTCGCCGGCGCCGCGATGGCGTCCGCGTCGACGTATGCGCCTTTCGCCGGCGTGAGCGGCACGGCCGGCAACCGGATTCTCGGCAAAGTGTCCGCCGGCTATCAGATCGATCCGGCGTGGCGCGTCTATGCGAACGTGTCGCAAGGCTATAAGCCGGGCGGCTTCAATCTCGCGCCGTCGAGCCTCGCGGATGCGCAGGCCTATGGTCCGGAGCGTGCGGTCAGCTATGAGCTCGGCGCGCGCTATGACGGGCGGTCACTGCGCGGCAGCGTCGCGCTCTATCGGATCGACATCCGCAATGCCCAGCTCTACAGCAGCGATTCGCTCGGTTATCAGTCGCTGCGCAACGTTGGCGACACGCGCTCGACGGGCGTCGAGTTCGGCGTCGAATGGGGTATCGCGCGAGGCTGGACGGCCGGGCTCGACGGCTTCGTCAATCACGCGACGTTCCGCAGCTACACCGATCCGTTCGGCTGCGCCACGTGCTCGGGCAACGACGTTCCGTTCGCGCCTCGCTACGGCTTCACGCTGAACGTCGGCGGCGAAGTGCCGACGATGGTCGGCACGGTCCGGCCGCGTGTCGCGGTGCGCTGGCTCGGCGCGCAGCACTTCGACGTCGCGAACAAACTGCGCCAGGGCGGCTATGCGCTGGTCGACGCGTCGCTCGGCTGGCGTCCGCGCCGCGACGTCGAGCTTACGCTCTATGCGCAGAACCTGACGAACCGCGACTACCGCACGTATGCGTTCCGTGCGCCGACAGGCAATCTCGCGCAGGTCGGACTCGGACGCACGGTCGGCGTGACGGTTGCGTTCGATTATTGACCGTGCGCGACGCGGCCGGCCGCATGGCTCGCCGCGTCGCAGGCGATGAGCGCGGCTGCATGCCGCGCGTAGTGTGTTTCGTCGGCGCAGGCCGTGTACGTCGTTCCATGCCGTTGCAAATCGTCGCGCGTGCACGTGGGCGCGCCGCTTCGATCCCATTTAGCTCCGCCCGCTGCCGGGCTCACGAGGAATCGCCATGTCCGAACCACCGACCGAAGCCGTCCATTCAGACCGCCGAAGACGCGCGGATGCCCGCCCAAGCCCGTGGAGCATCATGCGCCCGGTGCGTGCGCAAATCCGTTTCGCGATGGCCGTCTCGTCGCTCGCGACGCTGCTGAACGTCGCATTCCTGCTGTCGCTCGCATGGACGGTCCGGCAGCTCGTCGAGCGGCCGCATGTCTGGCCGGCGTGGCCGGTCGCGGGCGCCGTCCTGTGCCTCGCCGGCAGCTATTTTCTGCGGCTGGGCGCGTTCAGCCAATCGCACTACGCGGCATTCCGCCTCGAAAAGATCCTGCGCAGCGATCTGGCGGACCGCCTGACGCGCGTGTCGCTCGGCACGCTGCAGCAGGCCGGTGCGGGCGCGCTGTCGAAGGTCATCCACGACGACGTGAAGGCGCTCCACATTTTCGTCGCCGACAGCACGCCGCTCTATGCGCGCGCGTTCGTCGGGCCGGCGTGCACGCTCGTCGTGCTGCTGTGGCTCGACTGGCGGCTCGCCGCCGGCGCGGCCGCGGTGATGGCGATCGGATTCGGCGTGCTGACGCTCGCGATGCGCAACGCCGTCGAGATGAGCCGGCTGTACAACGACGCGCGCGAGCGAGTGAGCGCGGCCGTCATCGAGTTCGTGCAGGCGATGCCTGTCGTGCGCACGTTCGACGCCGGCTATTCGACGTTCGGCCGCTTTCAGCATGCGCTCGACGCATATCTCGACGTGCTGACGCGCTGGTATCGGCAGGCGGGCTTCTCCGCGCGTTTCTCGTTCGCGATGCTCAATCCGCTGCCGACGCTGCTCGTGCTGCTGTGGCTCGGCGCGTGGCTGATCGCGCGCGATGCATCGGATTTCGGCGCGTGGATCGCGGTGCTGCTCGTCGGCACCGGGATGGCGGAAGCGATGATGCCGATGATGATGCTCAATCACATGGTCGACAAGGCGAAGCTGAGCGTCGCGCGGATTCAGCAGACGATGGCGCTGCCGACGCTGCCGATGCCCGTCGATGGGCGCGCGCCGGCCGATGCGAGCGTGACGTTCGAGAATGTCGGCTTCGGCTATGGCGCGCCCGCGGATGCGAAGCCGGGAACCGTGCCCGCCCGCCGCCATGCCGGCCATGACGATGAAGGAGGCGGCAACGGCAACGGTGACGCCCGCGTGCTGCGCAACGTGAGCTTCCACGTCCCGCAGGGCTCGACGACCGCGCTCGTCGGCCCGTCGGGCGCGGGCAAGACGACCGTCGCGCGGCTGATTCCGCGCTTCTGGGACGTCGATGCGGGGCGCGTGCTCGTCGGCGGCGTCGACGTGCGCGACATGACGGCCGACGTGCTGATGTCGCAGCTCGCGTTCGTGTTCCAGGACACGTTCCTGTTCGCCGACACGATCGCGAACAACATCCGCGTCGGCTCGCCGAACCGCACGATGGACGACGTGATCGCGGCAGCGAAGGCCGCGCAGGCGCACGACTTCATCATGTGCTTGCCGAACGGGTACGACACGCTCGCGGGCGAGCGCGGCGCATTCCTGTCGGGCGGGCAGCGGCAGCGCATCACGATCGCGCGCGCGATCCTGCAGAACCGTCCGATCCTCGTGCTCGACGAGGCGACCGCGTTTTCCGATCCGGAAAACGAGGCCGAGCTGATGCGCGCGCTGTCCGCGCTGATGCGCGGCAAGACGGTGATCATGGTCGCGCATCGCCTGTCGACGATTCGTCATGCCGATCAGATTCTCGTGTTCGATCGGGGCGCGCTCGTCGAAGCGGGCCGCCACGACGCGCTGTTGTCGATGCGAGGCGTTTACGCGCGGCTGTGGGACAGCCATGAACGCGCGCAGCGCTGGGCGCTGCGCGGCGGCGCGCAAGAGAATCGGACCGGCATCGAAATGGAGCGCACGCGATGAAACACGAATCGACCGAAACCCGGCGCCCCGCATCGTGGCGCCTGACGTATCGACGACTGACGAGCGTCGCGGGCCCGAATGCAGGCGCGCTGCGCGCGAGCATCGTCGGCCTGTGCATCGCCGCGGCCGCGCAGGGACTCGCGCTTGCCTGCCTGTTTCCGTTGATCGCCGCGATCGTCGACAAGCGGCCGACCGCGTCGGCGCTCGGCTGGCTGAGCGCGATGACGCTGATCGCGGCGTTCGCGACATGCGCGCGCTGGCGCGCGCAAGGCTTCGAATACAACGGGCGAATGGCGTACACGACGCACGCGCTGCGCATGCGGCTCGGCGAGCAACTGCGCCACATGCCGCTCGACCTGCTGCAGGACAAGCGCTCGGGCGAGATGAACGCGCTGCTGCTCGGCAGCGTCGACGAGAACCTCAACTACACGCTCGCGATCGTCAACATGATCGCGCTCGCGACCATTACGCCTTGCGTCGTCGCGCTCGCCACGCTGTTCGTCGACTGGCGCATGGGCCTGATCCTGCTGCTCGTGTTCCCCGCGATCGTGCCGCTTTACCGCTGGCGCCGGCCGGCGCTCGGGCGCGGGATGCGCGCGCTCGCGGACGCGCACAGTCGATTGAACGCCGACATCGTCGAATTCACGCAAGGGCTGCCGGTGCTGCGCGCGGCGTGCAGCGACGCGTCGAAAGCGTCGACGCTCGCCGACGGCTGCGCGAAACTGCTCGATATGCAGACGGCCGCGCATCGCAGGAGCGCGAAGCCGAATCTCATTGTCGCGAGCGTCGTCGAGCTCGGCCTGCAACTCGTCGTCGCGGCGGCCGTCACGTGGGTGGTGATGGGCACGCTCGAACTGTCGGCCGTCGCGGCCGTGATGGTGATCGTCGTGCGTTTCTCCGAGCCGATGGCGACGTTGATCGGCTATACGGCGGTTATCGAGATGATCGAAGCCGCGCTGGAACGCATCGAAGCGCTGCTTGCGATCGAGCCGCTGCCGGCGCGGCAGCCGCCGTGCGTGCCGACCCGCTTCGAGCTGCGTTTCGACGACGTGTCGTTCCGTTACGCGCGCGCGACGGGCGATGCGCTCGGCGGCTTCAGCGCGACGCTGCCGGCGAACGGGATGACGGCGCTCGTCGGTCCGTCGGGTTCAGGCAAGTCGACGATCGCGCGCTTGCTGCTGCGTCATGCCGATCCGCAGCGCGGTTCGATCGAGATCGGCGGCGTCGACATCCGGCAGATTCCGGAAACGGCGCTGAATGCGTTGGTTTCAGTCGTGTTTCAGGACGTCTATCTGTTCGACGACACAGTGCTCGCGAACATTCGCATGGCGCGGCCGGACGCGACCGACGAGGAAGTCGAAGCCGCGGCGCGCGCCGCGCAGTGCCACGAATTCATCGAACGCCTGCCGCTGCGCTGGCAGACGCGGCTCGGCGAGATCGGCGGCAGGCTGTCGGGCGGCGAACGCCAGCGCATCTCGATCGCGCGCGCATTGCTGAAGGACGCGCCGATCGTGATTCTCGACGAGCCCACCGCGGCGCTCGATGTCGAAAGCGAACTGGCGGTGCAGCGTGCGATCGATGCGCTCGTGCGGAACAAGACCGTCGTCGTGATCGCGCATCGCCTGTCGACGATCGTCGGCGCGGACCGGATTCTCGTGATCGACGGCGGGCGGCTCGTGCAGCAGGGGCGGCATGACGAGCTGATCGCGATCGATGGACGCTATCGGGCGATGTGGGAGGCGCAGTATCGGGCGAAGGCGGCGTTCGACGGGTTCGGCGCCGGGCCGGGCGATCGTCTTGCGCTATTGCCGGCGACGACGGATGGCGCGGTGGCGCCAAGCCGCTGACCAGGGCAGGGGCGCTTGACATGCACGCGGCTTCCTTCGGGCGAAATCGCGTGCGATCCGATTGCCGCGATTCGGCGTGGCGGCATGCGCGCGTGCCCGGCCGCGAGTCGCCGCCAGCGGCGCGCGCTTCGTACTCGGCGTCACGAAATGGCCGTACTGGCCGGGCAGCCCGGTCGCGGCGGGCGACGCGCCGATCATCCGCCATGCGTTGTTCCGCGTCGTGCGGAAGTAGATGAACGCTGCCTGCCCGTTACGGGCGCGATCGACAAGCACGACGTATTCACGAGCCAGTTCGTCGAGACCGTTCGCGCCGAGCATCTGCCGCAGGCGCTCGCCATACACGCGCTGCCCGGCGAGCGGCACTTTCAGGCGTCGCGTGATTTCCTGCGCGAACATCGTTTCGATGCCTGTTTTAGGTGCGGTAATGCAACTGACCGGAAACGATCGACCGGCACGTCGACGAATGCTCGTCGCGCCTGAGCGCGGAGTGTATCTCCGCGACGCTGCGTCGAAGTCGCGCCGTCGCGACGGCTGGCACGAACGTGGACGCATGACGGCTGGTCGTGTCCGAAGCAGGCGCGCGCACCGTTTTTCCGGCGACTCGGCATAATGAAGCGTCGCTTTCTTCCATTTATCCGGAGCGCCCCTTGTATCCACCGATCGAACCCTACGCACACGGCTTCCTCGACACCGGCGATGGCCATCGCGTGTATTGGGAGCAGTGCGGCAACCCCGACGGCAAGCCGGCCGTCTTCCTGCACGGCGGCCCGGGCGGCGGCTGCAGCGCCGATCACCGCCGCCTCTTCGACCCCGCGCGCTACAACGTGCTGCTGTTCGACCAGCGCGGCTGCGGCCGCTCGACGCCGCACGCGAGCCTCGAGAACAACACGACGTGGCATCTCGTCGACGACATCGAGCGGCTGCGCGAGATGCTCGGCGTCGAGCGCTGGCTCGTGTTCGGCGGCTCGTGGGGCAGCGCGCTCGCGCTCGCGTATGGCGAGGCGCATCCGGCGCGCGTGACCGAGCTCGTCGTGCGCGGCATCTTCACGGTGCGCCGCTCCGAGCTGCTCTGGTATTACCAGGAAGGCGCGTCGTGGCTGTTTCCGGACCTGTGGGAGGATTTCATCGCGCCCATTCCGCCCGCCGAGCGCGCGGACCTGATCGCCGCGTATCGCCGCCGGCTGACGGGCGACGACGAAGCGGCGAAGCGCGAAGCCGCGCGCGCATGGAGCGTCTGGGAAGGCCGGACGATCACGCTGCTGCCGAACGCCGCGCACGAGGCGCATTTCGGCGACGCGCATTACGCGCTTGCGTTCGCCCGCATCGAAAACCACTACTTCGTTCATCAAGGCTTCATGGAAGACGGGCAGTTGCTGCGCGACGCGCATCGTCTCGCGGACATTCCGGGCGTGATCGTTCAGGGGCGCTACGACGTCGCGACGCCCGCGCGCACCGCGTGGGAGCTCGCGAAGGCGTGGCCGCGCGCGTCGCTCGAGATCGTGCCCGACGCGGGCCACGCGTACGACGAGCCGGGCATCCTGCGCGCGCTGATCGCGGCGACCGACCGCTTCGCGCGCGGGCGCTGATCCGCCGTTCCCGAACCTCGGCGCACGTCGCCGCCGCGCAGCGGTGCGCGCGCCGCTTCGAACATTCGTTCGAAATCCTGCCGAATGTAAGCCGCAGAACAGAGGCGCGTGCGTGCGCATGACGATACTCGAAGCGAGTTCAACGAAGTGCGGCGATTCGCCGGGGCCATCGGCGAAGAGGGGGAATCGTGAACGCAGGTTTCGTGCAGGACCGCATCAATCAAGCCGTCTGGCGCAGCCGCAGCGCGCTGCGCGGATACGGGCGCGCATCCGGCTGGACCGATCCGGGCGAGGCGGCGGCGATCGCGTGGATCGCCGAGCGCGTGCGCGACGAGCCGATTCTCGACGTCGGCGTCGGCGGCGGGCGCACCGTGCCGCTATTGAAGACGATCAGCGCCGACTATACCGCCGTCGACTACACGCCCGAGCTCGTCGAGATCTGCCGGCGCAATCATCCGGGCACGCGCGTCCAGCGAATGGACGCGCGCGACATGTCGGCGTTCGCCGACGAGAGCTTCTCGCTCGTCGTGTTCAGCTACAACGGCATCGACGCGGTCGATCACGATGGCCGGATCGCGATCCTGAAGGAGTTCGCGCGCGTGCTGAGGCCGGGCGGCTTCGCGCTGTTCTCGACGCACAATCTCGCGGGGCCCGGCTATCGCGAAGGGCTGTCGCGGCTCGCCCGCCTGCCGCGGCGCTCGGCGAACCCGCTCGCGATCGCGATCGCGCTCGACGCGGCGAGGATCGCGTATTCGCTGCCGATCGGCGCGTTCAATTATTTCCGCCATTCGCGTTTCAATCGCGCGTTCGACGGCTATGCGATGCGTGTGTGCGCCGCGCACAAGTTCGGGATACTCATCATGTACACCGATTTCGCGACCCAGCAGCGTCAGCTCGCCGACGTCGGCCTGAAGCTGCGCGCGGCGTTCGGCGGATCGACCGGCGAGCCTGTGCGGCGCGATCAGAATCTCGGCGACGAAGCGTGGTTTCACTTCGTCGCGAGCAAGCCGTGCATGTAGGCCGCCGCCGTCGCCGTTGGTTTAACTGTCGCCGCCGCTTTCGCCCTGCAGCGTGAACACCGCCACCGCGCCGTGCAGCGCGTGTGCCTGTTCGGCGAGCGCGTGCGCCGCCGCGGACGCCTCTTCGACGAGCGCCGCGTTCTGCTGCGTCACGTTGTCCATTTGCGCGACCGCGTGATTGACCTGTTCGATGCCGATGCTCTGCTCGTTCGACGCCGACGCGATCTCGCCGACGATGCCCGTCACCTGCCGCACCGAATCGACGATCTCGCCGATGATCCGCCCCGCATCGTCGACGAGCGCGGAGCCCGCGCCGACGCGCTCGGTCGACTGCTCGATCAGCGTCTTGATTTCGCGCGCCGCCGTCGCGCTGCGTTGCGCGAGCGTGCGCACCTCGCCCGCGACGACCGCGAAGCCGCGCCCCTGCTCGCCCGCGCGCGCCGCCTCGACGGCCGCGTTCAATGCCAGGATGTTGGTCTGGAACGCGATGCCGTCGATCACCGCGATGATCTCGGCGACCTTGCCCGAGCTGTCCGCGATGCCGCGCATCGTGTCGACGACCTGGCGCATCACGTCGCCGCCGCGCGTGGCTGTCGTCGATGCGTCGGCGGCAACCGCGCACGCGTGCTGCGCATGCTCGGCGTTGCGGCGCACGGTAGACGTGAGCTCGTCCATGCTGGCCGCCGTTTCCTCGAGCGACGCCGCCTGTTCCTCGGTGCGCGACGACAGATCGAGATTGCCCGACGCGATCTGCGCGCTCGCGGTGGCGACGCCGTCCGCGTTGTGTCGCACGTCGCGCACGACGTGCGACAGGCTCGCCTGCATGTCCTTCAGCGCGGCGAGCAGCTCGGCGATTTCGTCGTCGCCGCGCGCGTCGATCGGCGTCGACAGATCGCCCGTCGCAACCCGCCGCACGCATGCGAGCGCGCGCGACAGCGGCCGCGTGACGGCGCCGCTGAACCAGACGCCTCCGGCGAGCGCGAGCGCGAACACGACGAGCGTCGCGACGATGCTGATCGTCGTTGCGCGCACGGCGTCGCTCGCGGCGTCGGCCGACACGCGCGCGCTGTCGGCGGCGATGTCCTGCGCGGCCTTTTCAAGCAGCTCGGCGGGCGCGCGATCGACGCCCGCGACGGCCTGGTCGCTCGCGGACGGATCGAACCCCGATGCCTTGAATACTTCGAATCCCTTACGATAGCCTTGCCCCATTTCCGCGTGCGCCGACGCGAACTGCTCGATCAGCCTGCGGCTCTCACTGTCCGGCAGCTTCGATTTCAGCTCGGCGGCGAGCGCGTCGACGGTCCGCTCGCGCTGCTGGAACGCGCGCCAGTACTTGTCGAGTTTCGCCGGGTCCTTGCCGCGCAGCAGCGTGTCCTTCCATTCCTGCACTTGCAGCTTGAACGCGGCGAGCATCGCGGATGGCCGCGGTGTTGACATCAATCACGAATGGGGACGAGGGCGCAAGCGAGCTGCGTCGCGCGATCCGGATGCGCGGTGTCGCGCGTCGGCGTCGTGCGTGTTTCGTGCGTGTTTCGCGTGCCGCGAACGGCGAATGACGACGCGGCGAGCGGCCGTTCTCGTGGCAACGCATGTGCGTTCCGTATGTCAACAGACCCTAGGCATCACCGCCTCCGTCGTTGCCGCCACTGCCACTGCCACCGCTACCACCACTACCGCGCCGGCCGCCCCGCGCGCTCCCTTCGCTCGCCGCGAGCTTGCGCCACAGCGTCGTCTTGCTGATGCCGAGCATCGCGCATGTGCGATCGCGATCGCCGCCGCATGCGTCGAGCGCGGCGCGGATCTCGTCGGCTTCCGCGCGCCGGCGGCGCTGCACGAGCGTCGGGCGCCGCGCATCGGCGTCGCCGTCGGCATGGCCGACATTCGCGCCGCCGCCGCGTCCGCCATCGCCGCCCGCCGCGAACGCATCGAGCGCGAGCACCTCGGGCGCGATCGCGCGCAGCGTGTCGACGCTCACGGCCGCGCTGCCGCGCTCGTTTGCGTCGGCGAGCTCCACCGCGATCCGCTCGATCACGTTCTGCAACTCGCGCACGTTGCCGGGCCATCGATAGCGGATCAGCGCGGCGTTCGCGGCATCGAGCGCGCGCGCCGCGTCATTCGCGTCGCGCAGCCGCTCGGCGAGCCGCGGCTCGCGGCGCGCGGCCTGCGCGAGCAGCGTCGCGGCGAGCGCGGGAATGTCGGCCGCGCGCTCGCGCAGCGGCGGCAGCCCGATGTTCAGGATGTTCAGCCGGTAATAGAGATCCGCGCGAAACGTGCCCGCCTCGACGGCCGCGAAGAGCGGCCGGTGCGTCGCCGCGACGACGCGGATGTCGACCGGAACCGGCTCGGTCGAGCCGACGCGCACGACCTCGCGCTCCTGCAGCACGCGCAGCAGCCGGCTTTGCAGCGACGGCGGCATCTCGCCGATCTCGTCGAGAAACAGCGTGCCGCGGTGCGCGGCCTCGAAGAGCCCCGCCTTGCCGCCGCGCCGCGCGCCGGTGAACGCGCCTTCCTCGTAGCCGAACAGCTCGCTCTCCAGCAGCGATTCCGGAAACGCGCCGCAGTTCACCGCGACGAACGGATACTTGCGGCGCGCGGACAGCGCATGCAGGCTCTGCGCGATCATCTCCTTGCCGGTGCCGCTCTCGCCCAGGATCAGCACGGTCGCGTCCGATTTCGCGTAGCGCCGCGCGAGCTCGCGCGCGTGCGCGATCGCGGGCGTCGCGCCGACGACGTCGTCGAGCCGGTAGCGCGCGGTGAACTGCTGCGCGTGCTGATGCGAGCGCAGCGTGCGGTCGAGCCGCTCCACCGCGCGCGATTCCTGGAACGTCAGCACGCTGCCGGGCGCGCCGCCGCTCGCGGCGAGCGGCCCGCGATGGACGACGTAGCGCACGCCGCGCACGGTCGCGAGCGTGTCGCCGTCGGCCGCGCGCAGCGTGCGCAGCTCGGGCGTCAGATCGTGCAGCGCGCGGCCGACGGCGGCCGACGGCGACACGCCGAGCGCGAGCGCGAGCCGCTCGTTGATCGCCTCGACGCGGCCCTCGCGGTCGAGCGCGACGACGCCGTCGCGCAGATGCTGCAGCAGGTTGTCGAGCCGCTCGCGGCGCAGCGCTTCCGCGTGCGTCGCGTGCGCGACTTCGAGCGCCGTGTTGACGGCCGCGCGCACCGACGCGTGCGAATAGACGAACACCGCGCCCATCCCGGCGTTCGCCGCGAGATCGGTGACGAGCCCCGGCCCGACGACGGTCTCGATGCCGCGCTCGCGCATTTCGAGCACGCGCGTTTCCGCCTCCTGCGCGCTCTGGTACGACGCGAACACGATGTCGAGCCCGTATGCGGCCGCGAAGCTGCGCACCTCGGGCGGCGTCTCGCCGTAGCTGACGAGCGCGATCCGGCTCGCGTCGCGCCGCGCGCGGGCGAGCGCGTGCATCACGTCGAAGCCGGTCGGATTGACGAGCACGACGGGCACGCGCACGCGCGCCTTCAGATAGGTGCCGTTCGAGCCGGCGGCGACGATCGCGTCGGGGCGCTCGCCGCCCGCCGTCGCGAGCGCGGTGATCGCTTCCTCGTAGCCGCGCGCGACGATCCGCAGGTCGGCGCGCTCTTCGTATTCGTCGGCGATGTCGCGAAAGAGCGCGCGCAGCCGGCTGATGCCGACCGCCCAGACGCGCGGCCGCACGCCGGTTTCGGGTAGGGTGCTCATGCTGGATGGATGAAGGGCGCGGCGCGCGCCGCGCCCGAACGAAGAGAATCGATGCGGCGCATTATCGCGCATGAATTTCAATTCTGGAATCCGGATTTCGAAATTGAAATCGTCTGATCGGTGCGCCGAATCCGGAAAGCGCGCAGAATCAGCGGGTTAGCGGCCGGCGGCGCGTCTGGCCCGGACCTTGCTATTTATCGGCATCTTTCAGGAGGAGTCGATGGGCAACCCACAACTGATCAGCGCCGGCGCGAAATTCCGCGCGGCGGTCGCGGCCGAGCAGCCGCTGCAGGTGGTCGGCGCGATCACCGCGTACGCCGCGAAGATGGCCGAAGCGGTCGGCTTCAAGGCGGTCTATCTGTCGGGCGGCGGTGTCGCCGCGAACTCGCTCGGCATTCCCGATCTCGGCATCAGCACGATGGACGACGTGCTCGTCGACGCGAACCGGATCACGAACGCGACGAACCTGCCGCTCCTCGTCGACATCGATACCGGCTGGGGCGGCGCGTTCAACATCGCGCGCACGATCCGCTCGTTCATCAAGGCGGGCGTCGGCGCCGTGCACCTCGAGGACCAGGTCGGGCAGAAGCGCTGCGGCCACCGTCCGGGCAAGGAATGCGTGCCGACGGGCGAGATGGTCGACCGGATCAAGGCGGCCGTCGACGCGCGCACCGACGAGACCTTCGTGATCATGGCGCGCACCGACGCGGCGGCGGCCGAGGGCATCGATTCGGCGATCGAGCGCGCGATCGCGTACGTCGAGGCGGGCGCGGACATGATCTTCCCCGAGGCGATGAAGACGCTCGACGACTACCGCCGCTTCAAGGAAGCGGTGAAGGTGCCGATCCTCGCGAACCTGACCGAGTTCGGCTCGACGCCGCTCTTCACGCTCGACGAGCTGAAGGGCGCGAACGTCGACATCGCGCTCTACTGCTGCGGCGCGTATCGCGCGATGAACAAGGCCGCGCTGAACTTCTACGAGACGGTGCGCCGCGACGGCACGCAAAAGGCCGCGGTGCAGACGATGCAGACGCGCGCGGAGTTGTACGAGTATCTCGGCTACTACGCATACGAAGAGAAGCTTGACCAGCTTTTCAGCCAAGGCCGGAACTGATGCACGGAAGCACCGAAGCACGGATTCAAGGATTCGAACCCAGGAGAGTATAAGGATGAGCGAGACGAAGGAAGCAGCAGCAACGGGCGCCGCGAGCGGTTTCAAGCCGAAGAAGTCGGTCGCGCTGTCGGGCGTCGCGGCGGGCAACACCGCGCTGTGCACGGTCGGCAAGACCGGCAACGATCTGCATTATCGCGGCTATGACATTCTCGATATCGCCGGCTCGAGCGAATTCGAGGAGATCGCGCACCTGCTCGTGCACGAGACGCTGCCGAACGTGACGGAACTGGCCGCGTACAAGGCGAAGCTGCGCGCGATGCGCGGCCTGCCCGCGAACGTGAAGGCGGCGCTCGAATGGATTCCGGCGTCCGCGCATCCGATGGACGTGATGCGCACCGGCGTATCGGTGCTCGGCACCGTGCTGCCCGAGAAGGACGACCACAACCTGCCGGGCGCGCGCGACATCGCGGACCGGCTGATGGCGTCGCTCGGCTCGATGCTGCTGTACTGGTATCACTACTCGCACAACGGCCGCCGCATCGAGACGGAAACCGACGACGACTCGATCGGCGGTCACTTCCTGCACCTGCTGCACGGCAAGACGCCGTCGAAATCGTGGGTCGACGCGATGCATACGTCGCTGATCCTGTACGCGGAGCACGAGTTCAACGCGTCGACATTCACGGGCCGCGTGATCGCCGGCACGGGCTCGGACATGTACTCGTCGATCACGGGCGCGATCGGCGCGCTGCGCGGGCCGAAGCACGGCGGCGCGAACGAAGTCGCATACGAGATCCAGAACCGCTACCGCACGCCCGACGAGGCGGAAGTCGACATCCGCCGCCGCGTCGAGAACAAGGAAGTCGTGATCGGCTTCGGCCACCCGGTCTACACGATCTCCGATCCGCGCAACAAGGTGATCAAGGAGGTCGCGCGCAAGCTGTCGAAGGAAGCGGGCGACCTGAAGCTCTTCAGCATCGCCGAGCGGCTCGAATCGGTGATGTGGGCGATCAAGAAGATGTTCCCGAACCTCGACTGGTTCAGCGCGGTGTCGTATCACATGATGGGCGTGCCGACCGCGATGTTTACGCCGCTCTTCGTGATCGCGCGCACGTCCGGCTGGAGCGCGCACATCATCGAGCAGCGGGTCGACAACAAGATCATCCGCCCGAGCGCGAACTACACCGGCCCGGAAGACCTGAAGTTCGTGCCGATCGAGAAGCGCTGATCGGCGGCACCCGGCGGCCGGGCGCGACGCCCGGCCGTTTCGCGACGATCGTTACCCAGTCTGTCCCCACGCAATGAACACTGCCAACCGCAAACCCCTGCCCGGCACGCCGCTCGATTACTTCGACGCGCGCGCCGCCGTCGACGCGATCCGCCCGGGCGCGTACGACACCTTGCCGTACACGTCGCGCGTGCTCGCCGAGAACCTCGTGCGCCGCTGCGACCCGGCGATCCTCGCCGATTCGCTGAAACAGCTCGTCGAGCGCAAGCGCGAGCGCGATTTCCCGTGGTTCCCGGCGCGCGTCGTCTGCCACGACATCCTCGGCCAGACCGCGCTCGTCGATCTCGCGGGCCTGCGCGACGCGATCGCGGAACGCGGCGGCGATCCGGCGAAGGTGAATCCGGTCGTGCCGGTGCAACTGATCGTCGATCACTCGCTCGCCGTCGAGTGCGGCGGCTTCGATCCGGACGCGTTCGCGAAGAACCGCGCGATCGAGGATCGCCGCAACGAGGATCGCTTCCACTTCATCGAGTGGACGAAGAAGGCGTTCGAGAACGTCGACGTGATTCCGCCCGGCAACGGCATCATGCACCAGATCAACCTGGAGAAGATGTCGCCCGTGATCCAGGCGCAGGACGGCGTGGCGTACCCGGACACCTGCGTCGGCACCGACAGCCACACGCCGCACGTCGACGCGCTCGGCGTGATCGCGATCGGCGTGGGCGGCCTGGAGGCGGAGAACGTGATGCTCGGCCGCGCGTCGTGGATGCGGCTGCCGGACATCGTCGGCGTCGAGCTGACCGGCAAGCGCCAGCCCGGCATCACCGCGACCGACGTCGTGCTCGCGCTGACCGAATTCCTGCGCCGCGAGAAAGTGGTCGGCGCGTATCTCGAATTCCGCGGCGAGGGCGCGAAGAGCCTCACGCTCGGCGATCGCGCGACGATCTCGAACATGGCGCCCGAATACGGCGCAACCGCCGCGATGTTCTTCATCGACGGGCAGACGATCGATTACCTGCGCCTGACGGGGCGCAGCGACGAGCAGGTGAAGCTCGTCGAAACCTACGCGAAGGCGGCGGGCCTGTGGGCAGACAGCCTCGCGAACGCGCAATACGAGCGCACGCTGACGTTCGATCTGTCGAGCGTCGTGCGCAACATGGCCGGCCCGTCGAATCCGCACAAGCGGCTGCCGACGTCCGAGCTTGCCGCGCGCGGGATCGCGGGCCGGTGGGAAGAGAAGCCGGGCGAGATGCCCGACGGCGCGGTGATCATCGCCGCGATCACGAGCTGCACGAACACGAGCAACCCGCGCAACGTGATCGCCGCGGCCTTGCTCGCGCGCAACGCGAACGCGCGCGGCCTCGCGCGCAAGCCGTGGGTGAAGAGCTCGCTCGCGCCCGGCTCGAAGGCGGTCGAGCTGTATCTGAAGGAAGCGAACCTGCTGCCGGAGCTGGAGAAGCTCGGCTTCGGCATCGTCGCGTTCGCGTGCACGACCTGCAACGGGATGTCCGGCGCGCTCGATCCCAGGATCCAGCGGGAGATCGTCGAGCGCGACCTGTACGCCACCGCCGTGCTGTCCGGCAACCGCAACTTCGACGGCCGCATCCATCCGTATGCGAAGCAGGCGTTCCTCGCGTCGCCGCCGCTCGTCGTCGCGTACGCGATCGCGGGCACGATCCGCTTCGACATCGAGAAGGACGCGCTCGGCCACGACGCGAACGGCCAGCCCGTCACGCTGAAGGACATCTGGCCGACCGACGAGGAGATCGACGCGATCGTCGCCTCGAGCGTGAAGCCCGGGCAGTTCCGCGCCGTCTACGAGCCGATGTTCGCGCGCGCGGCCGACGCCGGCGAGCGCGCGGCGCCCCTCTACGACTGGCGGCCGCAGAGCACGTACATCCGCCGTCCGCCGTACTGGGAGGGCGCGCTCGCGGGCGAGCGCACGCTCGCGGGCATGCGTGCGCTCGCCGTGCTCGGCGACAACATCACGACCGACCACCTGTCGCCGTCGAACGCGATCCTGCCGACGAGCGCGGCGGGCGAATACCTCGCGAAGATGGGCCTGCCGGAAGAGGACTTCAACTCGTACGCGACGCACCGCGGAGACCACCTGACCGCGCAGCGCGCGACGTTCGCGAATCCGACGCTCGTCAACGAGATGGCGGTCGTCGACGGCGAAGTGAAGAAGGGCTCGCTCGCGCGCGTCGAGCCGGACGGCAGCGTGATGCGGATGTGGGAGGCGATCGAGACCTACATGAACCGCAAGCAGCCGCTCGTCGTGATCGCGGGCGCGGATTACGGCCAGGGCTCGTCGCGCGACTGGGCGGCGAAGGGCGTGCGGCTCGCGGGCGTCGAGGCGATCGTCGCGGAGGGCTTCGAGCGGATCCACCGCACGAACCTGATCGGCATGGGCGTGCTGCCGCTCGAGTTCAAGCCGGGCACGAACCGCACGACGCTTGCGATCGACGGCACCGAGACGTTCGACGTGATCGGCGGGCGCACGCCGCGCGCGGAGCTCACGCTCGTGATCCGCCGCAAGAGCGGCGAGCGCGTGGAGGTGCCCGTCACGTGCCGGCTCGACACGGCCGAGGAAGTGTCGATCTACGACGCGGGCGGCGTGCTGCAGCGCTTCGCGCAGGACTTCCTCGAATCGTCGAAGGCGGCGTGACGGCGCGGTGACGCGCTTCATCGGGCGAACGGGCCCGAATCACTTGCTTTCACTTGCTTTGCATGGGATCGGAGCCGGTGCTGAAGCACTCGCTCCGCTCGACACAGGACCTCACGAATCATGGCCCACGTACCCCAAATCAAGATTCCCGCGACCTACCTGCGCGGCGGCACCAGCAAGGGCGTGTTCTTCCGGCTGCAGGATCTGCCCGAAGCCGCGCGGCAGCCGGGCGCCGCGCGCGACGCGCTGCTCTCGCGCGTGATCGGCAGCCCGGACCCGTACGGCAAGCAGATCGACGGGATGGGCGGCGCGAGCTCGAGCACGAGCAAGACGGTGATCGTCGCGAAGAGCGCGCGGCCCGATCACGATGTCGATTACCTGTTCGGCCAGGTGTCGATCGACAAGCCGTTCGTCGACTGGAGCGGCAACTGCGGCAACCTGTCGGCGGCGGTCGGCCCGTTCGCGATCGCGGGCGGCCTGATCGACCCGGCGCGCGTGCCGGAGAACGGCGTCGCGACCGTGCGGATCTGGCAGGCGAACATCGGCAAGACGATCGTCGCGCACGTGCCGGTCACGAACGGCGCGGTGCAGGAGACGGGCGACTTCGAGCTCGACGGCGTCACGTTCCCGGCCGCCGAAGTGCAGCTCGAATTCATGGACCCGGCGGCCGACGAGGAAGGCGCGGGCGGCGCGATGTTCCCGACGGGCAATCTCGTCGACGATCTCGACGTGCCCGGCGTCGGCACGCTGAAGGCGACGATGATCAACGCGGGCATTCCGACGATCTTCGTCGACGCCGGGGCGATCGGCTACGCCGGCACCGAGCTGCAGGACGCGATCAATTCGGACGCGAAGGCGCTCGCGATGTTCGAGACGATCCGCGCGCACGGCGCGCTGCGCATGGGCCTCATCGCGTCGCTCGACGAGATCGCGACGCGCCAGCACACGCCGAAGGTGGCGTTCGTCGCGAAGCCGGCCGACTACATCGCGTCGAGCGGCAAGCGCGTCGCGGCCGCCGACGTCGATCTGCTCGTGCGCGCGCTGTCGATGGGCAAGCTGCATCACGCGATGATGGGCACGGCGGCTGTCGCGATCGGCGCCGCGGCCGCGATTCCGGGCACGCTCGTGAACCTCGCGGCGGGCGGCGGCGCGCGCCACGCGGTGCGCTTCGGCCATCCGTCGGGCACGCTGCGCGTCGGCGCCGAAGCGAAGCAGGACGGCGGCGAGTGGGCCGTCACGAAGGCGATCATGAGCCGCAGCGCGCGCGTGCTGATGGAGGGCTGGGTGCGCGTGCCGGGCGACGCGTTCTGACGCGGCGGGGCTCGGGCGGCGGCGGCGATCGGGCGTTCGGGCGTTCGGCGGCTTTGCCGCTGCGCGCCCACCCCGAGCCGGGCGCGGCGCGCCGCCGCGCCCTATGCCTTCTCTTCGGCCGCGCCCGGCTCGCGCCCGTCGCCGACCCGGTTGATCGTTCCCTGCGCGACCGCGACGAGCCGCTCGTGGTCGCCGTCGATCACGAACACGTGGCACTGGCAGGTCGCCTGATTCCGCCCCGCATAAATCAGCTTCGCGCGCGCGATCAGCGTGCCGACGACGGCCGGGCGCAGGTAATTGATCTTGTATTCCCCCGTGACGACGCGCGGCCCGAGCGCGAGCGCGCCCGCGAACGTCAGCGCGTTGTCCGCGAGATAGCTGATGACGCCGCCGTGGACGAAGCCGTACTGCTGCCTGAGCTCGTCGCGGATCGGCAGGCGCAGCGACGCCTCGTCGCCGCCGATGTGCACGAGCTCGGTGCCGAGCAGCATGCTGAAGGGTTGCGCGCGCAGGGCGCCGCGCGCGTGGTCCACGATGTCGGTCATCGACGTTCCTTCGCTATCGATTGAATTGATACGTTGAACAATGCGGCGCGGCGCGCGCGCCGCCGATGCAATCCGGCTCTTTGCGCTCCACTCTAGGAAGGGGGCGGGCGATACGCAAGGAAATTCGTCGTGCCGGCGCCCGCTCGCGGCGACGCGCCACGCGCATCGCGCCGGTCATGCGCCCGGCGGGCCACTACCAATTCTGGTAGATAGCGAAAGCGCGCAGGCGAACTAACCTTAGTACGCAGACCAATCGACGACATGAAAGCGCCCCGCCGCGCCGGCGGGCGCACGGGGACAACCGCGTTGCCGCCGTGGACCGACGACGCGCCGGTTCAGAAGGATAACGAATGGCAAATCACGGGCTGCGAGCAGCACGTCACGAGACACCGTGTCGCCGCGCGGCGGCGAACGCGTCATTCATCGACGAATTTCCCGATCCTGCGCACATACGACAGCCGGAGGCACTTCGCCGCTGCAGGAGAGATCGCGGGGCTGTCGACCATCGTCCATTTTCAGCGAGGAAAACATGAGTCAAGCACACGGTCATCCGGTCACGCCTTACGGCGTCGCGATCCATCAGGCGATCGCGGACGGCGATCTCGCGCAGATGAAGTCGCTGCGCACGCAGGCACAGGCGCTGCTCGGCCAGCAAGGCAATCTCGCCACCGCGCTCGAGCTCCTCGAAATCGAGATCGCCAGGCTCGAACGGAGCAAGTAGCCGCGCGTCCGCCGCCTCGGCCCGCCGTGTCGCCGCGGAGGCGTTTCAGCGTGTCGTCGTCGTTCAACCACTCGCGTCAAGGAGACTCACATGTCCGAAGATCTTCGCGTCGGTCTTTTTGCGGTTCGCTACTTCGTCGGCACCGGGCTGCCCGGCGCGCCGCAGCTCGTGCTCAATCTGGTGGTCGACACGGCCGAACACAGCGTCGTCGGCGCCGCGGCGATCTCGCAGGCCGTGAGCCCGCCGCTGCACTTCCATGCCGATGTCTGGGGCACCTACGTGTTCCGGCTCGGCCCGCCGCCGCGCCGCGACGGCAGCGGCGCGATCGTGCAGATCGCGCTGCAGGGCAACCAGGGCGGGCCGCACTCGAATTCGATGATCACGTTCTACGGCGATCTGCTGCTGAAGGGCGACGGCAAGACGGGCATCGCGTCGTACCGCTACTACTCGAACGGCACCTGGCACGAAGTCGAGAACGTGCCGGTCAAGGCCGACCCCGAACTCGTGCCGCTCGAGCCGGGGCCCGTCATCGGCGGATCTCCGCGGACCGCGTACGGGCCGGTGCCGTTGTACGGAGTGACGATCCAGTATGCGGCGGCGTCCGGCGATCTCGCGCACATGAAGACGCTCGCCACCTATGCGCGGCAGCAACTGGACAGCCACGACGACATCGCGGCCGCGCTGGCCGCGCTGAAGACGGAAATCGCCAGGCTCGAAAGCCGGCAGTGAGCGGCACGGCCTTGCATCGACATCATTCGTTCATCTTCGTGGAGCAAACGTCATGGCTACTACCGGCCTCTTTCCCGTTCAACTTCGCGTTGCGACGCCCAATCTCGGCGCGCCCGTCCTCTGGCTGTATCTGCTCGTCAATGCTGTGGAGAAGACCGTTTCGGGCTTCGCCCGCATCACCCAGCCGATCTATCCGCCGCCGCATTTCCGCGCGCGCGTCGTCGGACAGTTCCATCAAGTGAGGATCGATCCCCTGGCGCCGCCGTCGATCGCGCTCACCCTCACGGGCAGCCCGACCGGCCCCATCGCGCCGCAGGTCGTGATCCTGGAGCTCAATGGGCTGCTGAACGACGACTGGCAATCGGGCACGGCGAACTACCGCTACTTCTACGAAGGCCGCTGGCATTCGATCGAGCACGCGATCGTGTCGAAGGACAACTCGCTGATCCCGCTCGATCCGCCGCACGAGCACGTGGTGCCGATGTACGGCGTCGGCCTGCAGGAAGCGAGGGCGTCCGGCGACCTGAGCCGGATGAAGGCGATCGCGCAGCAGGCCGAGCAGCAGCTCGCCGATCACGACGCGATCGCCGCCGAGCTCGAGACGCTCGAAGCGGAAATCGCGCGGCTCGAAGCGCGCCGCTGAGCGCGCCCGCGCCGCTTGCCGCACGCGCGGGCCCGTCCGCGCGTGCGGCCGCCACCGTCCCACAAGGAGACATCGACATGAGCACAACGGACGCGCGCCCGGCCCGCTACCTGATCGACAGCGACTATCAACGCTTCGTCCCGGTTCATGCCGTTTGGGAAATCACGCTCGCCTGCGATCTCAAGTGCCTACATTGCGGTTCGCGGGCGGGGCGCCGGCGGACCAACGAGCTGAGCACGGCCGAATGCCTCGAAGTGATCGAGGCGCTCGCGCGGCTCGGCACGCGCGAAGTCTCGCTGATCGGCGGCGAGGCGTATCTGCGCAAGGACTGGACGCAACTGATCCGCGCGATCCGCTCGCACGGCATGTATTGCGCGATCCAGACGGGCGGCCGCAATCTGACGCCGAAGCGCCTGGCGGAAGCGGTCGACGCGGGCCTGAACGGCGTCGGCGTGTCGCTCGACGGGCTCGCGCCGCTGCACGACAAGGTGCGCAACGTGCCGGGCGCGTTCGAGCGCGCGCTCGACACGCTGCGCCGCGCGCGCGACGCGGGCCTCGCGGTGAGCGTCAACACGCAGATCGGCGCGCAGACGATGGCGGACCTGCCCGCGCTGATGGACACGATCATCGAACTCGGCGCGACGCACTGGCAAATCCAGTTGACGGTCGCGATGGGCAACGCGGTCGACAACGACGAGGTGCTGCTGCAGCCGTACCGGCTGGCCGAGCTGATGCCGCTCCTCGCGAAGCTGTATACGGACGGCGTGAGCCGCGGGCTGCTGATGACGGTCGGCAACAACATCGGCTATTACGGGCCGTACGAGCACCTCTGGCGCGGCTTCGGCGACGAGCGCGTGCACTGGACCGGCTGCGCGGCCGGCCAGACCGTGATCGCGCTCGAAGCGGACGGCACGGTGAAGGGCTGCCCGTCGCTCGCGACGGTCGGCTTCTCCGGCGGCAACGTGCGCGACATGTCGCTCGAGGACATCTGGCGCACGAGCGAGGGCATCCATTTCGGCCGGCTGCGCTCGGTCGACGATCTGTGGGGCTTCTGCCGCACCTGCTACTACGCGGACGTGTGCCGCGGCGGCTGCACGTGGACCTCGCATTCGCTGCTCGGCAAGCCGGGCAACAATCCGTACTGCCACTATCGCGTGCTCGAGCTGCAGAAGCAGGGGCTGCGCGAGCGGATCGAGAAGGTGCAGGACGCGGGCCCGGCGTCGTTCGCGGTAGGCCGCTTCGATCTCGTGACCGAGCGCATCGCCGATGGCGAGCCGGTGTCGAGCATCGTCCGCTCGGGGCAGGTGATCGAGCTCGCCTGGAAGAACAAGGGCAAGCGCTCGCCGGACGTCGGGCGCGTGCCGTCGAGAATGAAGCTGTGCCGCAACTGCGACGGCTACGTGCATGCGAGCGAGCATACCTGTCCGCATTGCGGCAGCGACATCGACGCGGCGGCGCGCGCCCACGAGCAGGACACGCGGCGCCGGCACGCGCTGATGAACGACCTGGAGCGTCTGCTCGGCCTGTCGGCGTCGACGTTCGACGGCGCGTGACGCTCGCGAGGCCGGACGCGCTCGCGCCCGGCCTCGCCGTTTCGGCGGACGCCGGGCGACCAGAGAGCCCCCGCGCCGCGTAGGTGATCGCTCAAGTCCGCCGCCGAAATGCCGCTAACGCCAAGGCAGCATCTTTTCTTGGCTCTAACGGAATTTCATGTTCAGCAAAATCAAGCTCGCATCCGGCCTGCTCGGCGTGCTCGTCGTCTTCTGCCTGTTTCTGATCGCGGTCGAGGGGCTCGGCTTCTGGTCGCTGTCCGCGTCGCGCAGCAATGTCGACGATCTATCCAACGTCGCGATCAAGCAGGTCGACGCGACGACCGTCGCGACCCAGCACATGCTCGACGCTCGCACCAACCTGTCGCGCGCCAGCACGCGGATGGTGAAGGGCGATCCGATGCCCACCGAGACGCTCCAGCACGTGCGCGACCAGCTCGCGCTCGCCGATCGCGCGTTCGCCGCCTTCACGGCCGCGCCGACGATCAGCGCCGAGAACACCGAGCGCGCGGCGGCGCTCACCGAGCGCTACCGCAAGTACCACGCGGCGCTCGTCGATCTCGCGCAGTTCCTCGAATCCAACAACATGCAGGCGTTTCTCGATCAGCCGACGCAGCAGATCCAGGACGCGTATCTCGGCGAGTTGCGCACGTTCTCCGAATTCAGCGGCCGCACGAGCGAGCACGCGCTCGGCATGATCGACACCGGGATGCGCTGGTTCGAGACGGTCGGCGCGGTGCTGCTCGCGCTGATGTTCGCATGCATCGCGGGGATCTACGCCGTCGCGCGGCGCGCGGTGGTCGCGCCGCTCGCGCAGACGGGCGTGCATTTCGAGCAGATCGCGCAAGGCCGCCTCGACGGGAGGGTGGCGCCGCACGGCATCCACGAAATCGAGCGGCTGCTGCGCGGGCTCGCCGAGATGCAGGCGAGCGTCGCGGGCACCGTGCGCGTCGTGCGCAACGCGTCGAACGCGATCCACCTCGGCGCGGCCGAGATCGCGAGCGGCAACGCGGACCTGTCCGCGCGCACGTCGAGCCAGGCCGCGTCGCTCGAGCAAACGGCGGCGAGCATGGAGGAGCTGACCGCCACCGTGCGGCAGAACAGCGACAGTGCGCGCGCGGCGAGCGCGCTCGCCGACGACGCGCTGCGAACGACGAAGAACGGCGGCGCGATCGTCGACGACGTGATCGACAAGATGCACGGCATCGCGCGCAGCTCGGGCCGGATCGCGGAGATCATCGCGGTGATCGACGGGATCGCATTCCAGACCAACATCCTCGCGCTGAACGCGGCCGTCGAGGCGGCGCGCGCGGGCGAGGAGGGGCGCGGCTTCGCGGTGGTCGCGGGCGAGGTGCGCGCGCTCGCGCAGCGCAGCGCGCAGTCGGCCAAGGAGATCAAGCTGCTGATCGAGGAATCGGTCACGCAGATCGACGGCGGCTCCGAACTCGTCGAGCGCGCGGGCGAGGCGATGCGCTCGGTGTCCGCGTCGATCGAGCGGGTCGCGCAGACGATGGCCGAGATCACGGCCGCATCGATCGAGCAGAGCGCGGGGATCGAGCAGGTCAACCAGGCGGTCACGCAGATGGAGCAACTGACGCAGCAGAACGCGGCGCTCGTCGAGGAAGTCGCGGCGGCGGCCGGCTCGCTCAACGAGCAAACCGAGCAGTTGCAGCAGTCGGTCTCGGTGTTCGAGCTCGGCGACGCGCGCGAGCGCCGGCCCGCCGGCGGCGCGGCGCTCGCCGGCGCGGGCGCGCCGCAGCTCGCGGGCGCATAGTCGCGCATGCATCGGGGGCGCGGGGCGGGCGGGACGGATCGCGCATCATCGTTCGCGCCGCCCGTCTCGCATCGGGGGCGCGCTCATGCGGCCCGCCCCGGCTTCGCGCCGACGAGCAGCCGCACCACGACGGCCGCCGCGAGCGCGAACGCGCCGCTCACGCCCAGCGCGACCGCGAAGCCGCTCGCGAAGCCCGCGGGCGCGATTCGCGCGAGCGCCGCGCCCGTGCGCGGCGGCAGGCCGCGTACCGCCTGCGCGAGATCGCCCGCGAGCAGGCTCGACATGAAGTGCGCGTCGAGCGCGCCGAGCAGCTCCGGCGCGTGCGCGACGCGCGCGGCGAGCGCCGCGTGGGTCCGCGCGGCGAGCACCGCGCCGAGCACGCCGACCGACATCACGATTGCGGAAAAACGCGTCGTCGTGCTGATCCCGGACGCCATCCCGGTCCGCTCCGGCGGCACGCACGCCATGATCGCCTTTTGCGTGTCGCCGTTGAGGATGCCCGCGCCGCAGCCGGTGATCAGCATGCCGAGCGCGACGGGCCCGTAATGCGACGCGCCCGCGAGCGCGGCGGTCGCGACATTGCCGATGCCGATCAGCGCGAGCCCGCCGCCGAGCACGGTCGCGGCCGGCGCGCGCGCCGACAGCGCCGCGCCGAGCGACGGCCCGACGATCATCGCGAGCGCGAACGGCAGCATGCCGAGCCCCGCGCCGATTGCCGACATCCCGAAGCCGATCTGCAGATAGAGCGGCAGGAACGTCATCATCACCTGCGCGCACGCCGCGTAGCCGAACATCGCAAGCAGCGCGCCGACGAAGCGCGGCTCGCGAAACAGCGTGAGATCGATCACCGGACGTCGCTGCCAGCGCTCGGCGGCGACGAACGCCGCGACGAGCGCCGCGCTCGCCGCGAAGCGCGCGAGCGTGCCGGGCGCGGTCCAGCCGCGCGACGGCGCGTCGATCAGCGCCCAGATGCCGAGCGCGAGCGCCGAGCCGAACAGCACGCTGCCCGGCGCGTCGATGCGCTTCGCGTGCGGATCGCGCGATTCGTCGATCGTCGCGCAAACGGCCGCGGCGAGCGCGACACACACCGGCAGGTTCAGCAGGAAGATCCAGCGCCATCCGATCCATTGCGCGATCGCGCCGCCGACGAGCGGCGCGACCGTCGTCGCGATGCCCATGCACATGCCCCAGATCGCCCACGCGCGCGCGCGGTCGCGGCCGTCGGGGAAGCGGTTCGCGATCACGGCGAGCGCCGACGTCAGCAGCATCGCGGCGCCGACGCCCTTGACCGCGCGCGCGACGTTGAGCAACGCGGCCGACGGCGCGAGCCCGCAGCCGAGCGACGCGACGAAGAACACCGCGAGCCCGGCGAGCAGCACGCGCCTGCGGCCCGCGCGGTCGGCGAGGCCGCCCGCCGGCAGCAGACAGGCGGCGAACGCGGTCATGTACGCGCTCACGACCCATTCGATGTCCGCGAAGCTCGCGTGGAACGTGCGGGCGATCGACGGCAGCGACACCGCGACGACGTTCGTGTCGAGCACGATCAGCGAGCAGGCCGCGGACGCGGTGGCGAGCGCGCGCCACGCGGTGCTGCGGCGGGCGTGCGCGAGCGCCGCGGAGCCGGGCGCGGATGCGGGGGCGGGGGCAGACGCGGAGGCGGCGGGCGAGCCGCAAGCGTGACGGAGGGGCTCGATCGGAGCGGGGCGGGAAGGCGCGTCGTGCATGCCGGACACCATGATGCGAAGGGGAGAGCGGCATGTTAGGCTCAGCGGTTGTTGCGTGTCATTGCTACAGAAATCCATCTTTATTGCTTGATGAAGCAATAAGCGGGAGCAATAAATGGATCGCCTCGAACTGCGCCACGTCCGGGCGTTTCTCTGCGTCGCGCGGCATCTGCACTTCGCGCGCGCGGCGGACGAGCTCGACGTCGCGCCGCCCGCGCTGACGCGGCTCATCCAGGATGCGGAGCGGCTTCTCGGCGTGCGGCTCTTTCATCGCACGCGGCGCTCGGTCGCGCTGAGCGCGGCGGGTGCGGTCTACCTCGGCGAAGCGCAGGCGGCGCTCGCGCATCTCGCGCGCGGCCGCGAGCTGGCGGCGCTTGCCGAGCGCGGCGAAATCGGGCGGATCGAGGTTGGGTACGTGTCGTCGGCCGCGTATGCGGGCGTGCTGCAACGCACGGTCGGCGCGTTTCGCGACGCGCATCCGCGCATCGGCGTCGACGTGCGCGAAGTGCCGATGGGCGATGTCGCCGCGCAGCTCGACGCTGGCACGCTCGACGTCGCATACGTGCGCCCGCCGCTGCCGCTGCCGGACGGCGTGTCGACGCACACAGTGCACCGCGACGTGTTCGTCGTCGCGGTGCACGAGCATTCGCCGCTCGCGGCGCGCGCGTCGATCCGGCCGGCCGCGCTCGCGGGCGAGCGCTTCGTCGTGCCCGAGCAGGCGCTCGGCACGCTGGAGGTGGCGCGCCGCGGGCGTTTCGAGCCGGTCGTCGACGCGCGGCCGGGCGCGCTCGTCGCGGTGCTCGCGCACGTGTCGGTCAGCGGAGCCGCCGCGATCGTGCCGCAGTCGCTCGTCGGCTGCGTGTCGCTGCCGGGCGTCGCGTACCGGCCGATCGAAGGCAAGCCGATTCCGTCGGAAGTGGCGATTGCGTATCGCAAGCACGAGAAGGCGCCCGCGGTGCGCGCGTTCGTGCGGTACGTGCGGCAGGCGGC